>CAZEPF010000018.1:4900-25037 GCA_964514045.1 uncultured Rhizobiaceae bacterium
GCTATACGAAGTTCACCTGAAACCGTTGGACCCACCACCTCAACACGGCGGAAGTCGTAATCATTTTCCAAGATGGTTCTGACAAGCAGTTCAGCGCTTTGTTCGGCACTATCGCCCTCGCCTTGGCTCTCCACACGAATAAGAATGTCTTCCGTGCCGCCAAACTCCTGAACCTGAACCTCACCCACATTGATCTCGGTCAGCTTACTGCGAATATCATTGATAGGTTGTTCAATATTGGCTTCTGCCTTTTGACGAACTTCAAACAGTGTACCGCCCTTAAAGTCGATGCCGTAGTTCAAACTCACCACGAAAAATAGGATAATCGACGCAATTACGGTGATAGCGCTTGCTGGAAAACTGATCCCTCTGAACTTCATAAATCCAAAGTTTGTATTTTCAGGAAGCAAACCAAAAAGCCTGCTTGGCAGTTCTTTGGGGCGGGTAAACTTTACCCATAAAGAAACCATCAAACGCGTAAATGTATAAGCGGTGAAGACCGTTGTCATAATGCCGATTGCAAGTGTGACTGCAAAGCCACGAACAGGCCCTGAACCTAAATAGAACAGGATGATTGCAGCAATGAGCGTTGTTACGTTCGCATCCAAGATGGTTGTGAACGCGTTTCTGAAACCCGTATCAAACGACTGAATGAGGTTACGGCCGTTTCGCCGTTCTTCTCGGATACGTTCATAAATCAGGACGTTGGCATCAACAGCCATACCCATCGTCAGAACAATACCCGCAATACCGGGTAATGTGAGCGTTGCACCTAGCACCGACAGAAGCGCAATCATCATGGAGATGTTTGCAATCAGCGCAAGGTTGGCGATTACGCCAAGAAGACCATATGCAACAACCATAAAGATCAGCACTAAAATAGCACCAATAACAGAGGCGTTAAAGCCAGCTGCAATGGAGTCAGCGCCAAGGCCCGGTCCGACTGTTCGCTCTTCAACGAATTCGAAACTCGCTGGTAATGCCCCCGCACTCAACAGAACAGCAAGGTCGTTAGCGGTCTGCGGTGTGAAATTGCCAGAAATCTGACCAGAGCCACCTACGATAGGCTCATTGATCACAGGTGCAGAAAGCACTGTTTCATCAAGAACGATAGCGAATGGCCGATTTACATTTTCCGAAGTCACGCGAGCAAACACACGCGCACCCGCTGAATTAAACCGGAAGAATACGAGAGGCTCGCCGTTTCTTTGATCAAAACCGGAAGAAGCTTCTGTGAGCTGATCACCCTGAATAATCGCACGCGAGCGCACCAGATAAGGAATTGGCGGATCAGTGTCTTCGAACAGAATACGCGTTCCAGGAGGCGGCGAACGGCCATTATTCATCAACTCATCAGGAGACGCTGCATCACTCAAGAGATGGAAGCTCAGTTTAGCTTCTGTATTCAGCAATGCTTTAAGGCGAGGAATTTCTGTCGCTTCTAGTCCGGGATATTGTACCAAAACACGATTGGCACCTTCCCGCTGGATAATTGGCTCTGTTGTACCGAACTCGTTAAGACGATCACCAAACACTGATATGGATTGTGTGATTGCGCGAGTAACACGATTTTCAATGCCCTCGTCCGTAAGCACATAAACCAGTTCACCTTCTGAGGGATTGGTCTCTGTAATTTCGACAACACCGAACCCGTCCAGCACACCAGTAGTGGTCGGTTGGAGCAATTCCTGCATTTCGGTTTGGAAGGCTTGTGTTTGTGCAGGATCATTAAGCCTTACAACCACTGATCGATCGCCCTGAACTCTGGCACGACCCCGCGCGCCAGCTTCCCGCAATTGAACCCGCACGTCATCGCGCAAAGCTTCAAGGCGTTCAGCGATCAACTTTTCTTCGTCAACCTGCATTAACAGATGCGCACCGCCCTTAAGATCAAGGCCGAGTGTCATCTGGTTTTTAGGCATCCAGTCTGGAAGAGCTTCTGCCTGCTTTTCACTTAAAAGATTGGGAGCAGCATAAAACATGCCTGCAAGAACAATCAGTAAGATTGATACAATCTTCCATTTGGAAAAATAGAGCATCGTGCTCTCCCGTAAAATCCGAGCCTATTTAGACGAAGCAGTTTCGCCCTTTACCTGAACATCCGCAATCAATGCGCGTTTGATGCGTACTTTGGTATCTTTGGCAATTTCCACTTCAACCTCAGAATCATCTATGACTTTGGTTACCTTGCCAACAATACCACCACCAGTAACGACCGTGTCATTGCGGCGAATTGCTTGCAGCATTTCTTCACGACGTTTCGCCTGTTGGCGCTGAGGACGAATGATCAAGAAATACATGATCACAAAAATAAGAATGAAAGGAAGAATATTGACGATGATATCAGCACCGCCACCAGCTGATTGCGCATAGGCTGGGGTAACGAACATATAAGTACTCCTGATGACAAACGTGCCTTGGATATCGGCACAAATATTAAATGGGAAAAGCGGTTTGCGTTTACAACAAGCTGCCCAGCCTCATTTGCTTTGATTTTGGGCGGAATATACCCACGACACCCAACTTTGCAAACATCTTTATCTGCAAGCTACGGGATGTTAGGAAAAATCATACAATTTGAAGACAGGTAAAGCTTTGACCACTGATCCAATTGAACTTTTAAACACGAAACTGGACCGTTTGAACGCTTTGTTGGAGCGTGCGGTAGGTGACGCGAATCCCTCTAATGACTTGAATGCAGCTGATGCCTTTGTTTGGCAGGCAGAGAAAAGCTGGTTACAACCCGTTCCAAACGTTAATCGTGTTGAAATCGGATTGCTTAAAGGCATTGATCGGGTCCGCGATATTTTCATTGAAAATACTGAACGTTTTGCCAGTGGCTATCCGGCTAATAATGCGCTTCTGTGGGGTGCGCGTGGTATGGGAAAGTCATCGCTGGTGAAAGCTGCCCATGCGGAGATATTATCGAACAATCCAAAGGCGATGCTAAAGCTGATTGAAATTCACCGTGAAGACATTGATACGCTACCTGTACTGCTTCAAATTTTACGCGACAGCGAAGCACGGTTCATTTTGTTTTGTGATGATCTTTCATTCGACCATGATGATACCTCTTACAAATCATTGAAAGCTGCACTTGATGGTGGTGTGGAAGGTCGTCCAGATAACGTAATTTTTTATGCGACATCCAACCGTAGACATCTACTGCCACGTGATATGATGGAAAACGAACGCTCCACCGCCATCAACCCATCTGAGGCTGTAGAGGAAAAAGTGTCTCTATCAGACCGTTTTGGGCTTTGGCTTGGGTTTCATAAATGTTCTCAAGATGAATACCTGGATATGGTGTTCAGTTATGCCGAACGCTTCAAACTTGGAGTACAGGAAGATGAATTGCGCCGTGACGCGTTGGAATGGGCAACCACAAGGGGCAGCCGTTCTGGGCGCGTTGCTTGGCAGTTTATTCAGGAAACGGCAGGCAAGCTTAAAAAAAATACTGCCTGAACTTAGCGCTCAGACAGCATCTTTGTAACCGATAGGGATGTATCGGATTATGCTCCTGCCAAATGGTCCGTTGGATTGACAGGAACAGAATTTTTACGCAGTTCGAAATGTAGTTTTGGTCGATCAGCTTCACCTGTTCTACCTGAACGTGCGATGATTTGGCCGCGGCGAACTTTATCACCTTTCTTGATTTCGAAATTACGGTTATGGGCATAAGCAGATACCCAGCCATCCGTATGACGCACCAAAATCAGGTTGCCGTAGGAAGAAATTTCACTGCCAGCGTAAATCACAACACCATTTTCAGCAGCCTTCACAGCTGTTCCTTCTGGAACGGAAATATCGATGCCTTCATTTTTACCGCCAGCATTTTTAGTGCCGAATCCCTGAACAATTCGCCCCTCAACTGGCCAACGGAAATCAGATATTCCTGTTCTGGCTGGTGCTGGAGCATCGTCTTTTTTGACTTTTGCAATTGAAGCCGTTGTTGTTCGGTCTACTGACTTTGGAGCCTGCGCAATTGTGGTCGATGGAGCAGAGTTTCCAGTTGGAACAACCAGTTTTTGGCCAATCTTGATGCCCGTCCCAATAATACCGTTAGCAGCTTGCAGTGATTTGACGGAAGCGCCTGTCACAGCTGCAATTTTTGAAATACTGTCTCCAGATTTTCCGGTGTAGAACCCGTCATTGGTCTGATTTGAACTGGTTGTTACACCGTAATCAGGTACTTTCTTCTCACTTGGCGGCGCAACAATTTGACGAGGTTGATAGCGTTGATCGGCACTTGATGAAACACCACCAGTTGAAAGTGCTGCTGTTCGCATCTGACGCGGTGTTGGAACCGGTACTCTAGCCTGATTTGCCTCACCAACATATCCAGTGCTGGCGCGTGCAGCACGTGTGCCAGCATCACTATCAGGTGCTGAGATAGGAGAACTTGGCGAGAACACATAATTTGGAATCAGAACGGCCTGACCAACTTTAATATGCTCGGACGAAGACATGTTATTTGCTTTGCGAATTTCCGAGACCGGAACGCCGTATCTTTTTGAAAGATTATAAAGCGTCTCGCCGTTGCGTACCTTAATTGTAGTGCCACCCGTCGTTGTCCAACCGTCTTCCTGGCGGGACTGCGGCGCTGCTGACACACGGTTTGTTGACGGCTGCACCGCAGCAACTGATTTAACCACTGGCTTTGCTACAGGCTTTATTACTGGCTTGGCAACAGGTGCTGGCTTAACAGAAGCTGTAGTAAACTTGTCAGTATTTGCTGCACGAGGTGAATAGGCTACCTTGGCAGGCTTTGGTGCGATATAAACCGGCTTTGCTGGAGCACTAGCAACAGGTTTCAAGCTTGATGAAGAAACACTTTTGGTCTGCTTCCAAGTGCTTGAAGGGTTTGAATTATAACCATCCAGCGTTTTTCTTACCGGCTGGTTGTATTGAGTTGCAACAGATGGCTGTGTTGGTGTGTAATATGAAGGCTGCGGCTTGCTGGCATAGGTAGGCTCAGGCTTATGGTATACCGCTTGCGGGTCTTGCTGAGGCGTTACGTTTGCCAAAGGTGCAAAACGACGCCCGCCTGTTGAAGCAGTAGTAGTTGGATCAATCGTTTGTGGATACGGGTTACTTGCTGGCGCAGATGCCTGCTGAGGCGCGACAGAATCGTAATAACTGTCAAAACGTTCAAACCCTGAACTGCACCCTGCAACGAGCGCACCTAGCACGCTTAGTGACGAAACTTTTAAAAGGGAACGTTTCCCATACTGCAAAACTGAACAACGCATAACAAAACTGCCAATACTCAAAACACACGTCATTAAACCGCGTTAATGTTACCGTTGGGTTAAGGCAGTCGTAAAAATGCTAATCTTTTTACGTAACGTAAGATTGGGAGCTGAAAGCAGAGCGTATTGTAGTCGCCGCTATATGGCTTTTGCCAAGCCTGCAGTCGCGGGTTGCAGTCGCACAGGAAATAAATCCTCGACTTGAAGTCGTGAGCCTACTTTTGTCATTTTTTTCATGATTTGAACGCCATCCGGTTCGCCAACTGGTGCGATCATTACGCCATTGGATGCGATGTTATCAATAAAATCACGTGGAATTTCTGGAAACGAAAAGTTTGAAATAATCCGATCAGAAATACCAAGATCACTCCCTCCTTTAGAAGCATCTTGCAATTTCAAAATCACATTGGTCATGCCGAGTTGACTGAGGCGAAGACCGGCTTTTTCGTGTAGTGTGCGATATCGTTCAAGGCTCAATACTTTTTCAGCAAGTCGTCCAAGAAGCGCCGATTGGTAGCCTGTACCAGTGCCAAGTTCTAAAACGCGATGCTCTCTTTGAACATCGAGCGCGTTCAGCAGTTTTGCAACCAGAGACACTGCCGTCATAGACTGGCCACACTCAATCGGCATTTGGCCGCGCGCATAGGCCTCCCATATATGAATGACGGGTACGAAGTTGCGACGAGGCACATCTTCAAAGGCAGAAAGAATACGGTGATTGGTGATACCTTTAGACCGTAACCGCAATAAAAAAGCGGCTAATGCTTCACGATCTTCATTTCCAGCCAATTCACGTTACCTCAGTATCTAAAACATATCTTTCAGTGTGTGTCTGAATTCTTCGTCTGTCAAATCCAGCTTAAGTGGCGAAACCGAAACGCGTTTTTCTAAAAGGGCAGTAATATCTACGCCTTCTTTCTGGTCTGGCACTTCACGGCCAAATCTAATCCAGTAATACGGAAACCCGCGACCGTCATGGCGTTTTTCCATGAACAGACCGTGGGTGAATGAACCCTGCCCCGTCACTTCAATTCCCTCAACCTCATCCATATCACAGTTGGGGAAATTGACGTTGACCAGTGTTTTTGGCGGGAAGTCTGACTTCATCAGTTTTTTGATGATGTCGGGTGCCATGGTCTCGCAGGTTGCCCATTTTACGAACCGCACGCCTTCTTCAAAATTATACGCTTGTGAAAGTGCAATGGATTTAATGCCCAGTAATGACCCCTCAATTGCACCAGCAACGGTACCTGAATAGTTTACATCGTCGCCAATATTCTGGCCGGAGTTAACGCCTGATAAAATCAGATCAGGCTCAGTATCCATGATTTCACGAACGCCCATCACAACGCAGTCTGTTGGTGTACCATTCACTGCAAATTTTTTCTCGCCAACTTTACGCAAGCGAAGCGGATGACTGAGCGATAGTGAATGTGCAACACCCGACTGATCAGTTTCAGGTGCAACAATTGTAATGTCGTCAGTTAGCTGACGGGCAATTTTTTCCGCAGAAACAAGTCCGGGTGCATTGATGCCATCATCATTAGTAATAAGAATTTTCACAATCAGTCCGCTTTCTCAATGCGTGTGATGCCGCCCATATAGGTCTGCAAACAATCAGGAACGGAAACCGAACCATCCGGGTTTTGATAGTTTTCAAGCACAGCAATGAGCGCCCTGCCCGTGGCGACACCTGACCCGTTCAACGTGTGAACAAATCCAATCGACTTGCCATCCTCCATGCGGTATCGCGCATTCATGCGGCGAGCTTGGAAATCACCACATACAGAGCAGCTAGAAATCTCACGGTATGCGTCCTGACCGGGCAACCAAGCTTCAATGTCGTAAGTCTTACGAGCAGAAAAACCCATATCGCCCGTACACAACACCATGGTTCTAAAGTGAATATCCAGTTTTTTCAGAACTGCTTCTGCACATTGCAACATGCGTTCAAGTTCATGTTCTGATTCTTCCGGTTTTGTAATAGAGACCAATTCCACTTTTTGGAACTGGTGCTGGCGTAACATGCCACGTGTATCACGTCCCGCAGATCCTGCTTCTGAGCGGAAACATGGCGTGAGTGCTGTAAAACGCATTGGAAGATTATTCAGCTCAAGAATTTGCTCACGAACCAAATTAGTAAGAGGCACTTCTGCGGTTGGAATCAACCAGCGACCATCAGTGGTACGAAAAAGGTCTTCCGCAAACTTGGGCAGTTGTCCGGTTCCATATACCGCCTCGTCGCGCACCAAAAGCGGTGGTGATACTTCCTTATATCCATGCTCTTGCGTGTGCGTATCAAGCATAAACTGGCCGAGCGCGCGTTCCAGTCTTGCTATATCTTTTTGTAGAATAACGAACCGACTGCCAGAAATACCAGCAGCAGCTTCAAAATCCATCCCGCCGAGACTTTCACCAATCTCGAAGTGTTCCTTTGGATCAGCCCCAGTATCCGGCTTTTCGCCATACGTATGGTGCAGTGAATTGTCATCTTCATTTGCACCCGTAGGCACATCACCCAGCGGAGCATTGGGAATTGCAGAAAGCGCATCATTTAATTTAGCAACGAGGTTTCGCTCTTCTTCTTCACCGGATTGAATGAAGGCTTTTATTTCTGAGACTTCCGCTTTTAGTGCCTCTGCCTTCTCCGTGTCGCCTGACCCCATAGCTGCGCCAATTTCTTTTGATGCTGCATTACGGCGAGTTTGGGCTTCTTGAAGTTTGGCAATATGGTCGCGTCGCGCTTCATCAAGCTTGATGAGATCAGCAGAAGATGCGTTGAAAGAACGCTTCTTCATTGCCGCATCAAAAGCGTCACTATTGTCTCGTATCCATTTGATATCAAACATTATGGCATCCAGTTGAGATGATTATCGCAATTCGGAAATTTTTTTCCTACGAAGTCAGATCTGTACTATCTGATTCGCTATCATTTTCAGCAGCAAGCCTGTTTTTCTCAATACGCCTTGCTGCCAATATCGACAGTTCGTATAGCAGGATTGTAGGTAATGCGAGGCCCAATTGGCTGACAGGATCAGGCGGCGTTAGGACTGCTGCTGCAATAAACGCCATTAGGACTGCGTATTTACGCTTATCAGAAAGAGTTTGCGCTGAAACCAATCCGGCCTTTGATAGCAAGGTAATTGCTACCGGAAGTTGGAATACCAACCCGAACGCGAAAATAAGCAACATAATTAGATCAAGATATGAGCGAACCGACTGCATGTTTGTGATTTCAGCCTGTCCATCACCGCCAGCCTGTTCAAGGCTGAGGAAGAACTGTGTTGCGAGTGGCATGATCAGGAAATAAACAAGACATGCACCTGCAAAAAACAGAATCGGCGTTGCAACCAAAAATGGTAGGAAAGCGCCCTTCTCGTTTTTATAAAGACCCGGCGCGATAAACTTATAAATCTGCGTCGCAATCACTGGAAAGCCTAAGAACAAAGCCCCAAAAAATGCGATGCGGATATCGACGAAGAACTTTTCCTGCAAAGCCGTAAAGATAAACGTCACATCTTGTGTGCCGGCCCCGCGTTGATAGGGAATAACCAGAATGTTGAAGATTTCATCAGCAAAGAAAAAGCAGATCAAGAACAGAACTGCAATTGCAATCAAGGCATACATAAGCCTTTGTCGCAACTCAACGAGATGATCCAATAATGGCGCGCTGCTGTCTTCGATCTCTTCCGGCTGGCTCATGCGCTGTCTTTCGCAGAGGCTTTTGATGGCTTAGCTTTCGACGCTGTTGTTTTTGCAGCTGAAGCTTTTGGCGGCGCAGTTTTAGATGCTGCCTTAGGCGCGGCAGGTTTTTTGGCAGACGCTTTAGCAGGCGCTTTGCGCGTAGAAGCAGCTTTTGGTTTCGCTGCAGGTTTCTTAGCAGGAGTTTTCTTTGCTGGCGCTTTGGCAACCACTTCCTTAGGAGGAGCAACCTCTACCTGCGGATCAGGTTCCATAGGATCGCGCATGGTTTCCGCAAACTCTTCCATGGATTTACGGGCATCTTCCAAAGGACCAAATCCTTTTGAAGATGTCATATCTTTGAGATCATCCAGTTCAGTATCTTTAATTGCATCGTTGAATTGGCGCTGAAAATCACCCGCCATACGTTTTGCACTGCCCACAAACTTACCGACCTGACGCAACATGCCAGGCAGGTCTTTGGGACCCACCACTATTATGGCGATACAAGCGATCACCAACATTTCTGACCATGCAAAATTGCTAAACACAGGTTACTTCCAGCGCAGGAAAATACTGACAAGCCGTTTTACCTGCGGAGGCAAAAACGGCACTAAAGCTGCTATTCAGCTGGCTTTGGACTCGTCTTTTGCGTCTTTCACCACCTCAGAAGCCTTCGCTTCGATAGTGTCAGAATCATCCGGATCATTCAGTCCTTTTTTGAAAGACGTAATGCCTTTAGCAACGTCCCCCATAAGATCGGAAATTTTGCCACGTCCGAAAAGTAGTACAACTACCACAGCAATAATGACAATCTGCCAAACACCAATATTCATTTTTCGCTCCCATCAGCAGCATTAACGCGCTGCTTAGTACCAATATGCCCTAAGATAGCCATTGTAGTGGCAGTCCTGCAAGACATGTCTGAAATGTAGATAAGACATGGTTTACGCCGATACCAGCGCTATTTCGTTATTGAAGGAAAAATCATGATCAAATTTGGGTCAACCTTAACGCGAACAGTGGTCTGGTCTGAGGTTAAACTCATTGCTTTTATCCTTGCATGAATTGGTTTTTCCAAACCTTCTACAGCAATTTCAAGCAGTTCTGCGGTCCCCAGGAACCTGCGTGATATAATGCGCCCTCTAACGCCATCCTCATCTCGATGCTCTGGCTCGACAATGACATCAGTATGGCGAATTGCTGCCCTACCCTTGGATATTTGATGATGAGGGCTACGGAATTTACCTAAAGGTGTTGTTGCGACCCCATTTGAGACATCCACCGGAATCGTATTCACAGGCGAAAAGAAACCCGCAGCAAACAAATCTACAGGGTTGTAATAGATGTCATTCCCCGAACCTGTTTGCACTAATTTACCATCGCGCATCAAGGCGATCTGATCTCCAACCCGCAACGCTTCTTCTGCATCATGCGTAACAATTATTGCAGTGGACCTTGTTTCACGTAAGAGGTCTAAGGTCTCTTCACGAACGCCATCGCGTAATCTTGAATCCAACCCGGAGAATGGCTCATCAAGAAGTAGAATTCCCGGTCGTGGCGCTAACGCTCTTGCTAATGCTACGCGTTGTTGCTCGCCACCTGATAAAACATGTGGATATTGTTGCGCTCGATCTTCTAACCCAACGCGCGACAAAATTCTCAAAGCCTGATCTTTCGCCTCTGACTTCTTCAGTGCTGTCAGGCCGAACATCACATTTTGTAGAATGGTCAAATGAGGAAAAAGTGCAAAGTCCTGAAAAACAAAGCCAATTCCGCGTTTCTCGGGCGGCAAGAATTCCTTTGGCCCTGCAACTGGTTGATTATCAATCTTTACCGAACCGGATGCGCCCTCAATCAAACCTGCAGCAATTCTCAGCAAGGAGGTTTTGCCAGAACCAGACGGCCCAAGCAGACAGGATACTGTGCCCGGTTCAATAGAAAAGGAAACAGAATCCAGAATTTGCCGTTCGCCAATTTTGTAAGAAATATTCTCAAGTTGAAGACTAGACGCGATTACGACGCCCGCAGAATTACGCCGTCCCCAATCCCCTAAGTTCGGAGAATTGGTGCTATTATGCGTATCTTGTGAAGCAGTTTGGTTCGTCATCTATATCGCCTATGTTGGCCTGATATAACTGTGAGCGAGCCTAATGGCTATACCTCTTCGTCACCCATTGGCGTTAGAAGTCCTAAATCTTCGAGATCATCGGCTGTGATCGGATCTTCGTCTTCGGTTAATTCATCGCTGTCATTTGGCGTTGGTACGATAAAGTTCGCAGGGAGTTGAGATTTAAGAAGTCCTGATCCTTTTAGCTCTTCCAAACCGGGCAAGTCCCGCAGTTCTTCAAGACCAAAATGATCAAGAAAATCCAGTGTTGTGCCATAAGTAACCGGACGACCCGGTGTTTTGCGGCGACCGCGCATTTTAACCCACTCGGTTTCTAACAGAACATCCAATGTGCCTTTTGAGGTCGCAACACCACGAATTTCTTCGATTTCCGCACGGGTAACTGGCTGATGATAGGCAACGATTGCAAGTACCTCTAGCGCTGCACGTGACAGCTTTCTCGATTCTACCGCTTCACGCTGCAATAAAAAGCCCAAATCATCGGCAGTTCGAAATGCCCACGCGTTACCGATTTGAACCAGATTTACACCGCGTCCCGAATAAGCCTGTTGAAGTTCTTGTAAGAGCGGGCCGATTTCTGCGTCTTCCGGCAGACGATCCACCAATGCACGTTCTGCAACTGGTTCGCTGGAAGCAAATAAAATAGCCTCAAGCATCCGAATTTGTTCCAGATGATCACGGCTTGTACCCTGCTCGTTGCCTGATGGGTTGAAATGAATAATATTAGCTTCTTCGGTCTGGGCCATTATGCACCCTCATGTTCTGGATTGGCGCTAGCGCTATCCGTGATTGATTTCATGTAAATGGGTTCAAAAGCATCGTCCTGCCTCATCTTTAATTTGCCTTCACGGACAAGCTCAAGAGAGGCAGCAAATGTGCTTGCCACCACCGTATTGCGCATTTCAGGCTCTGGAATATACGGCAAAAGAAAAGACGTAAGATCTGTCCAATCCCCAAAATTACCGAGCATTTTAGTCAATATTTCGCGCGCATCTTGTAATGACCAGACATCACGTTTGGCGATGGTAACTTGTGAGTGGCTTTCGCGCTGCCGCTGTGTCGCATACGAGGTCAGCAAATCATAAAGCGTTGCAGAAAACTCTTTCTTCTTATCAACTTGAATGGCTTCAGGATTGCCGCGTTTGAAGAAGTCCTTACCCAAGCGATTACGATTGACCAGATTTTTACCAGCCTCACGCATCGCCTCAAGGCGTTTAAGGCGGAAAGCAAGCATTGCTGCCATTTCCTCGCCTGAAAGATTGCCCTCTTCTTCTTCCTCTTTTGGAAGGAGCATTTTTGATTTTAAAAACGCCAACCAGGCAGCCATGACCAGATAGTCTGCAGCCAGTTCTATTCTCATGCGCTGCACATCTTCGATGAATGCAAGATACTGTTCTGCCAGTGCCAGAATTGAAATCTTTGCAAGATCAACTTTTTGACGTCGGCTTAACTCCAGTAAAAGATCAAGCGGACCTTCAAATCCTGTCACGTCTACGGTCAGTTTTTCAGCATCTGACGGAGTGGTAACCTGCTCCTGCTCCCATAGGTCTACGGTTGCAATGAGGTCTGGACTATTTGTGGGTTCGTCACTGTTCAACTTAGTGCTTCCGTTGGATCTTGATCATATAATGCAGCTTCACAAAGCCCCTCAAATTCGTCGCGAAGTGCATGTTCTTCTTCTGGCTTACTATTTGACCAGCATTCAGAAACACGCGTTGCACGAGTTTGAGCAGATGACGCAAATTCAGGTAACGCCTTCGCTACTTGCTGCATTTCATTCATTTCTCCATTGCAATGAAGCACAACATCACACCCCGCTTCAAAAGAAGATTGGGTTCTTTCTGCGAAATCCCCAGAAAGTGCGTTCATTGACAGATCATCACACATTAATAGTCCGTCAAAACCCATATGGCCCCTGATAATATCACTGATTACCTTAGGCGATGTGGTCGCAGGGTTATCCCGATCAAGCGCCTCATAAATCACATGGGCAGTCATTGCCGCTGGAAATTGTGATAGATTTTTGAACGGTTGGAAGTCGGTTTCCATCAATTCGTCAAGAGTGGCATCCACTCGGGGCAAATCTTTGTGGCTGTCCACTAAAGAGCGGCCATGACCAGGAATGTGTTTGATAACGGGAACAACTCCCCCATCCAGCATGCCTTGGGCAGCCGCCTCACCCATTTCGGTTACCGATAGAACATCATGGCCGTAGGCACGATCACCAATCACGTCATGCGCGCCCTGAACTGGAATATCCAACACCGGAAGACAATCTACGTTAATCCCGAGTTTCACTAGATCAAATGCCATCAGGCGCGATTGCAGCCATGCAAGCCTTTGACCCACTTTAGCGTCTTTCTTATATAGACCACCCAATACTGCGCCACTGTGGTATTCCGCCCAGTGAGGAGGCCGCAAACGCCGTACACGCCCGCCTTCTTGATCAATCAATACGGCAACTTCGGAGTGACCCGCACATTCCTTTAATTTTTGAACAAGTGCGGCTACCTGTTCAGGCGTTTCAACGTTGCGGCCAAACAAAATGAAGCCCCAAGGCTGCACCGCTTTAAAGAAAGCAATTTCTTCTTGAGTAAGGGTTAGGCCTTTACACCCAAATATGACCGGACTGATTCTCATCGTAAGATTTTACCAGCCATAAGGGCAATTCAGAAACGGAAAGGCCGGGTTTCCCCGGCCTAATTGTCTAACGTAATTGATATTATACGATATTTATCGTGTAACGAAACAACTTCCACCCGACGATTTCAGGCTTGAGCAGAGCTGGTTCGCATCACTTTTCGACGATGTCTGCACGCGAACACGGTAAAATGTACTACCATTTACATTGGCTCGCTGTATCGACATGGCGCGGTTTTGAAGGGCACCGAAACGATTTCTCAGGTTCTGGAAAGAAGCTTGAGCTGCTTCCGTTGAGCGCTGGGAAGACACTTGAACAACCCATTGGCTTTTTGCGACAGCCGGCGATGCTGGCTCTGGTTGAGAGGCTGCAACTTGAACTGGTTTTGGCTTAACCTTAGGTGCTGGAGCAGCAACCGGCTTTGGCACAGGGCTTGCCTCTGGCACTGCAAGTGACCCACTCGTCGATGCACCATCGATAGGTTCTTTAAGTTTTACCAACTCTGTTGCGACAGGCTTAACAGGCGCAACCACAGGATTGATCTCAGAGGTTTGATTGAGCGCTAATGTCTGGGCGGCTTGCTCCACAACATTTGTAGAAGGTGCCGGAGCCAGAGGCTGAGTAATAATAGTACCGTCCGGTTTTACGACAACGGTTTGCACCACACGAGGTGTAACGTCCTGTGAGTTACCACCAGCATTTGTTTCCGCACCATCTGTGCTGGCAAGACGATCACCAGATTTTTCTGGAAGGTTTGTATCTACCACACCAGTATCTTCCGTAATCGGAGTAACACCTGGCGCAAGAATATCCGCAGGTTCTTCTGTATTGGAGATCAATGTCTCCTGATCTGATGGCGCACTACCATCTTCACTAAAGGTCGCCTTATCCTGATTGGCAACCACACGACCACCCGGATCATCAGGCTTTACTTTCACAGGATCAGAATCTGCTTTGATTATTTGAGGATCGCCGGAGGCAACATTGCTATCACCGCCGCCTAGGAATCCGTATCCCGCAACGATTGAACCTGCGACAAGTGCGATAAACATAGCAGCAATTGCATATTTCATGCTGCCGCCTTTTTGTTCCTCGCCAGTTGCGCCTGCTGCCATTTCCATTCCGGAAATAGCATCTGCATGTCCCGGATCATCAGAAATTGTTGGTTCTGCCTCATATTGAACGGCAGAATTGAACTCGCCTTGTGCAGCGATTGTATCAGCTTCATTCCAACCGGATACTTCACCTACTTGCTCTAGGCCAAGTTCTTCGGCAAATGCAGATCCAAAATCTAAATCTTGAGGTTCGGCAATAGTTTGAGTTTCAAAGCTTTCGATACTGTCTGCCGCGTTCTCTACAATATACTCTGCAACCTCTTCGGGAGCATCTGTATTTTCTGGAGCAAACTCTTGGTCAACCTGCTCAATAGCAGCGCGTTCATTGTCTAGAATTTGCTGAAATTCATTATCAAATGCTGCGCCCAAGTCTTCATCAACAACTTGTTCTGCAACTTGAGGCTCAGCAAGAACTGGTGTTTCATCAGCAATCAAATCAGTTTGGGCTGACAATTCAGATGCAAGTTCGCGCTCCATGTCCGCATCTAACGTTGCTTCTAATTCAGAAATGTCGCTTTCTGCTTCAGGAATAACTTGTTGAACTTCAGCGACAGAAACTTCTGCTTCCATTTCATTTTGAAGCATTGATTCCAAATCGTCCTCAAAATTGATTTCGAGATCAGACGCGCCTACTTCTTCCAAGTTTTCTAAAGCTGGCTCATCAACTTGCTCAAGAACTTCTGAGATTTCTTGCGCAGGATGCACAAGATCAGCTTCGGCAGTTTCAATTTGCGTTGCATCCATCTCGTCTAACAAAGCCTGCTCAAAGTTGAAATCTTCATCCATAGGTTCAGCTACCTCAATCGGTTGAGGTGCCTCTGCTTCTACAGACGTATCTTCGGTATGTGGTGGATCAACATCTTCGCCCGCTACAATACGCGCAAGCTCTTCCAACGGATCACCTTCCAGGGAATCCAAAACCTTATTATCCATTTCTGGATTTACTCGTTCACTCATTACGCTACCCTCAATTGACCAGTTTGGAACTGGCGGACTGGCGAATGACTAACGCAATTCTTCTGGTGCTTCGGCTCCCACTATGGACAAACCATTTGCGAGAATTGATGCAATACTGCGTAGCAAGGCCAGCCTTGACAGAGTTAATTGTGCATTTTCATAGTTAATAAACCGTAATTCTGGCTTTTCTTTGCCTCGACTCCAGTGTGTGTGGAGCTCTGAAGCAAGCTCATACAGGTAAAAAGCAACCCTGTGAGGCTCGTCAGATCGTGCGGCTTGATCAATGATTCGAGGAAATTCACTTGCCTTTTTAATCAACGATCGCTCGCCGTCATCGCTGATGAGTGAAAAGTCCGCCCCCTCAAGCGAGGATTGCGACACATCCAAATCGGGAAGCTCTTCTGCTACCTGACGAAAAACAGAGCACACACGCGCATGAGCATACTGAACGTAGAAAACCGGATTGTCTTTTGATTGCTCCGTCACCTTTGCAAAATCAAAATCAAGCGGCGCTTCCGGTTTTCTGTACAACATCATGAAGCGAACAGCGTCTTTGCCTACTTCATTCACCACGTCGCGAAGCGTTATAAAATTACCACTGCGCTTGCCCATCGCGACGGGTTGCCCATCGCGGAGCAGTTTTACCAACTGACAGAACAATACGTCTAATTCAGCCCTATCACCCGCAATCGCACTGGCAACTGCCTTTAACCGTTTTGCGTATCCTGAATGGTCAGCACCTAGGACAAACACCATGCGTTTGAACCCGCGGGTGAACTTGTCTTTGAAGTAAGCCACATCGGCTGCAAAATACGTATAACTTCCATCAGATTTTTTCAAAGCGCGGTCTGTGTCATCGCCATATTGAGTGGCGCGGAACAAAGTTTGTTCGCGATCTTCCCAGTCCTCTGGTGTTTCACCTTTGGGCGGTGGCAATTTGCCTTCATAGACCAAATCACGTTCACGAAGAGATTCCAGCATTGTATCAATGCTCGAAATGCCGTCAGTTTTAACGTGAAGATCGCGCTCGGACATAAATACATCGTGGTGAATATTCAGCGCAGCTAAATCCTCACGGATCATGTCCATCATGGATGTTATGGCGTATTCTTTCAGAATTTTGACGCGCTCGGCTTCATCCATCGTGATCAGCTTGTCACCATATTGGTCTACTAATGCTTTGGCGGGCGCTATCAGATATTCACCGGGATACATGCCCTCAGGCACTGGACCAACCTCTTCGCCCAATGCCTCACGGTAGCGATGAAACATGGAGCCAGCCAGCACATCAATTTGCCCGCCAGCATCATTAACGTAATATTCTTTAGTGACCTTGTATCCAGCAAACGCAAGCAGATTTGCCAACGCATCGCCAACCACAGCGCCACGGCAAAGGCCAACATGCATGGGGCCTGTTGGATTAGCGGAAACATATTCTACGTTGATGGGCACACCATCTGATACAAGGCCTTTTCCAAAGGCTTCACCTTCGCGAACCATCAAGTCTAACTGTTTGGTCCAGAACGCGTCTGACAGTTTGATATTAATGAAACCAGGCCCTGCAATATCAACCTGCTCGATATCATTATTCTGATTTAAAGCTTCCGCAATTTGCGCCGCGATTTCACGGGGATTTTTCTTAGCAGGCTTTGCCAGCACCATAGCGGCATTTGTTGCCATATCACCATGGGATGGATCTCTGGGCGGCTCAACCGTAATTCTTGAAACTAAATTCATAGCTTCGTCATTTATATCAAGGGCTTGTACAGCTTTCTTAACTTCAAGCTCGAAGTATTGGAAGATATTCATTTATACGGTTTCTGGAGAGAGTTCAGTCATACTAGGCACTATCGTAATTCAGGGGTATCGTCAAATAACCTCATATGTTCTTTGATCGCATAATCATCGGTCATATTCGCAATAAAGTCAGAAATAATACGCCGTGGCGAGGATTGACTATTCACTGCAATTCGCTCGCTTAAACTGTTAGGCAGCGCCTGATTGTCAGAGCAGTATGTTCCAAACAGATCACCAATAATCTTTTCCGCCCCTTTCCGCATGGGAATCAGTCTTGGCGCACGGTACATTCGTTCAAACAAAAAGCTCTTAATCTGACGCTCCATATGGGCCATTAGCGGGCTAAAGCAAACAACAGTCTCACCACAATGACGCACATCAGAAGCCGTCTCTGGCTTTATTGCAGCAAGGTTTGTGCGTGCGTTCAAGATTATATCCTCAACCATTGCGGTGATCTGTCTACGAATGATTTCATGGCGAAGTCGTCGATCATCAATATTGGGGTATTTTTGTCGGACTGCTTTTAATGTTTCGCCAGCAATTGGCATTTCTTCCAAATCATTCAATGAGAACAAACCTGCGCGCAACCCGTCATCTAGGTCATGGGCATTATACGCAATATCGTCTGCGATGGCTGCACATTGAGCCTCTAAACTGGCATGCGTTTCGAGTTCTAAGTCAAAGCGCTCGTTAAAGCGCATTATATAGCCTGAGGTCTCTTGAGCTTTCAGTGGGCCATTATGCTTCACCAAGCCTTCAAGTGTCTCCCACGATAGATTTAATCCATCAAACTGCGCGTATTGCTGTTCTAATTCTGTAACAATTTTCAGAGAATGAGCATTATGATCGAAGCCACCTTCGTCTTTCATCAGCGCATCAAGGGCATCCTCACCAGCATGACCAAAGGGCGTGTGGCCAAAATCGTGACACAGTGACAGGCTTTCTGCGAGATCTTCATCTACACCGAGCGCGCGCGCCAATGATCGCGCAATTTGTGACACCTCAATAGAATGTGTCAGACGGGTGCGATAATGATCACCAACATGAAAAACAAAGACTTGCGTCTTGTGCTTTAGCCTTCTGAATGCCGTAGAATGAATAATGCGGTCCCGATCCCGCTGGAACGGTGTTCTTGTCGGACTTTCTGGCTCTGAAACCAGACGACCACGGCTTTGACTGCCAATGCATGCATAGGGAGCTAATCCTTCCCTGCCATGTTGTATATCGCCAAACGTCATTACACCCTACGAATCATTGAACGCTTGTTTAACTCTATAGCTGATATTTGAGTTTTAATCTGGCTTCAGCCGCCTTATATTAAAACCATAGACTCAAACATTCTGCAGTCTTGCTCCATCTACCTTTATGAGGATTCATGAACGCGCCCGCCCCAACTCCTACTGTTACCGCATCGGATTCAGCCCTTAAACGTGTTGCATCGATTATCGCCAAAGACGATGACCACACAGCATTGCGTATTTCCGTTGAAGGTGGCGGATGCTCTGGGTTTTCATACAAGTTTGATCTCGTGAATGAAATCAATGATGATGATACGGTTTTGGAAGGTCATGGCGCAAAAATTCTCGTTGATGAAATGTCGCTGATATATATGGGCGGCTCCGAGATTGATTTTGTGGATGACCTCATGGGGCAAGCTTTCAAGGTGAATAATCCGAATGCTGTTGCATCATGCGGATGCGGTACAAGTTTCTCTCTATGAAGATTGCAACATGGAACATCAATGGGATTAAAGCCCGTCACGACAACCTGGTTGCATGGCTGAAAGAAGCACAACCCGACATTGCCTGCCTGCAAGAAATCAAATCAGTAGATGAAAATTTCCCGCGTGAAGAAATTGAAGCGCTTGGCTACAATTTAGAAACGCATGGACAAAAGAGCTTTAACGGCGTTGCTCTCCTTTCAAAACTTCCCTTTGATGATGTTATTCGCGGACTACCCGCAATTGATGGATCAGCAGAAACCAGCGATGAGCAAGCACGATTTATCGAAGGTCAGTTTAGCTTTGAAGGTGGTTCAATAAGCGTTGTTTCTCTCTACCTGCCAAATGGCAATCCGGTAGACACTGAAAAATTCCCATACAAACTTGCATGGATGGAACGGTTAGAGGCATGGACACGACGCAAGCTGGCTTCTGAGGAAGCCTTTATTCTGGCTGGGGACTATAACGTCATTCCAATGCCGGAAGATTGTCACAACCCTAAGGCATGGGAGGGCGATGCTTTGTTTCGACCCGAAAGCAGAAGTGCATTCAGGCGCCTATGCAATCTAGGTCTGACCGAGGCAGTGCGTACTGTTTCAGATGCAGATCAAACCTATACATTTTGGGACTATCAGGCGGGCGCATGGCAAAAGAACAACGGAATTCGCATCGACCATCTGTTGATGTCGCCCGAGGCTTCCGTGCTTTTACAACGCGCCGAGATTGATAAACATACACGTGATTGGGAAAAACCATCTGATCATGTGCCTGTTTGGGTTGAGATTGCTGCTTAGAGCGTATCTGGCTTGGATTGAACCGTTTGAACGCCGTGGCGTTTGTGCT
>CAZEPF010000019.1:0-24792 GCA_964514045.1 uncultured Rhizobiaceae bacterium
TGATGCAACCCAACAATATGTGCGTAATCACATGGATTGGACGGTTGCGGCGGAGCGATATCGTTTCCCACCTGTAAAACCTGAGGGGTAGTAAGTGTGACAGGGCTTTTGAAAAAACAAGACTTCAATCGGATTGCCAACGGGTATGATCTGGACCCGCGAGCGTCTTTTTCATTGTCTGCAGAAGCCTATGTCGACCCGCAATGGTTTTCACATGATCAGCAAGCAGTCATTGCCAAATCCTGGCAATGGGTTTGCCATGTTGAGAAAGTAAGAGAGGCCGGCTCTTACATCACTACGTCAATTGCGGGTCATTCGATCGCTATCGTGAGAGACCGAGAAAATTGCCTACGGGCTTTTTATAATGTCTGTAAACACCGTGCGCATGAACTTCTTTCAGGTGAGGGCAGTACCTCCCGCATTATGTGTCCGTATCATGCGTGGACCTACAAGCTTGATGGTCAGTTGGTGCGTGCCCCACATACTGAACACCTTAAAGATTTTAGCACTGATGATATCTGTCTTGATCAGGTGAAAGTGGAAGAGTTTTGCGGATTTATTTACGTCAATCTTGATCCAAATGCCGTGTCCTTGGCTGATCAATCTGGTGATCTTGGCGATGAGATTCGCCATTGGGCACCTGATATTGATCAACTCACATTCGGTCATCGTCTCACCTATAAGATTAAGTCCAACTGGAAGAATGTCGTCGATAATTTTTTGGAATGCTATCACTGTCCAACGGCTCACAAAGATTTTTGCGAGCTTGTTGATATGGATACTTATAAAGTTACGACACACGGAATTTATTCAAGTCATATGGCTGAGGCGGGTAACTCGCCTAATGCAGCTTATGATGTCTCCAATGCAACGGTGAAAACTCATGCGGTTTGGTGGCTTTGGCCCACCACATGCTTGATGAGATATCCCGGGCGCTCATCAATGATTGTGTTGAACATTGTGCCGATGGGGTCGGACCTGACTTACGAAACGTATGACTTTTTTCTGGAGACACCTGAGCCGGATGCAAGCGAACTTGAGGCGATCAAATATCTTGATGAAGTCTTACAGGTTGAGGATATCAATCTGGTTGAAAGTGTTCAGCGTGGAATGAATACGCCTGCATTTCAGCAAGGCAGGATAGTTCATGATCCAGATGGTTCAGGAAAGTCGGAACATGCGGTGCATCACTTCCACGGGCTTATACTGGACCACTATGAAAAGGCAGCTATCTAATGGGAATGTTAGAGGGCAAGACTGCGTTCATTACAGGCGGAACGGGTGGGATTGGATCTGCAATTTGCGAACGGTTCAAGAAAGAAGGTGCGCAGGTTATTGCTGCTGATCTTAGCGATAATGGCGGTGCGGGTGAGTTTATCCAATATGATGTGACGGATGAGCAAGGCATTATCAGTACGTTCAAGAATTTGGAGAGCCGTTTTGGCGGGTTGGATATTCTGGTCAACGCGGCTGGAATCGAAATTGAAGAAACGATTGAACATACGACACTAGAACAATGGAACAGAATATTTTCCATCAATGTGACGGGTATGTTTTTAACCTCAAAATACGCGCTCCCATTGTTGCGAAAGGCCGCCAAGAATAATTCGAACGGTGCGTCTGTTATCAATTTTGGTTCCTATGATGGGTACATTGCTGATCCAGGTCTAGCGGCATATTGCGCAACCAAGGGTGCTGTTCATGCCCTGACGAAAGCCATGGCATGTGATCATGGACCTGAGGGTATTCGGGTGAATGCTATTTGTCCTGGCTATGTTGATACACCAATGCTTCAATCCTTCTTTGAAGGCGATGGTTCGGGTGGGGGTGGCCGGGATATTGAAGGCCTGCAACAGGCTGTGCGCGATGTGCACCCAATGCGCACCTATGGCAAACCTGAAGACATTGCTAATCTTGTGAACTGGCTTGCTTCTGATGAAGCGCGGTATGCGGCGGGTCAGTTATGGGTGATTGATGGCGGCCTTTCTGCACAAGTGCAGCAGATGAAATTATGATGCTTGATCTCAGTGGTAAGAAAGCCTTGGTAACAGGTGGTAGGCAGGGTATTGGCCGTGCCATTGTCGACGCGTTTGTGAAAGCTGGCGCTGATGTCTCAACCTGCGGACGTGGAAAACGTCCTGATAACTTTCCGGATAGTATCCAATGGCTTGAACTGGATGTATCGGATTCGAGTGCTGTAAAAGCTACTGCCGCTGATTTTGGAAACATTGATATTCTGGTGAATAATGCAGGGGTACAGGTTGAAAAAACTCTTCCTCAATCGTCTGATAAGGACTGGGACCACGACATGGGTGTGAATGCTAAAGGCGTTTTCAACATGTGTCGAGAGTATATTCCCCGTATAAAAACGGGTGGTTCCATTATCAATATTGGTTCGATTTCTGGTAATGTATCAGACCCTTCAATGGCACTTTACAATGCCTCAAAGGCATTTGTGCACGGACTTACCCGATCCATTGCTGTGGACCATGGTCCCGATATCCGATGTAATGCAATATGTCCGGGGTGGATAGAAACTGGAATGTTGGATGCAGGATTTGAGCTTGCCAAAAACCCGTTACTAGCAAAGCAAGATGCACTTGCACGTCACGCGATGAGAAGATTTGGCAAGCCAGAAGACATTGCATCCTTTGCCGTGTGGCTTGCTTGCGATGCTTCACAATTTGCAACAGGGCAATGCTACACAATGGATGGTGGCATGACTGCAGCGTCGCCGCTTAATCCAGGTTTATTCTAAATCAAGCAGCGATCATGGATTGTGCTTTGGCATTTGCTCTGTCTGCATTGCCCTTATCGCCAAGCCCTTTGAATGCGCGCGATACGGCCCGCCAGTTTTGTGCAGACGTTGGTTTTAGCGCCGTGCGCTCATTTGCAAGGGCTAATGCCAGATCAAACTGTTTGGCGCGTAAAGCTGCTTCCAACAAAGTCCAGCCGATAATATCGCGCTGTGCAAAGCTACCGCCCAAACGGTGTGTCATGTAGCGAACGGGGAGAAGCTTCTCGACGCAGCCTGCGTAATCTTCTGCCTTGAAGTCACGCATTGCCAGACAGAATGGCATTCCGATCTCACGACTCATGGCAACATTGGCATCAGAGGCAGATTCAAGATATCGCTCGTTTGCAGATAAAAGCTTGTCCTGCGCTTCCACACGACCATCCGAAACAAATGTCATCATGGCGTGCACGTCATTGAAGGCATAGAGTGTGTCTTGTGCTGCGGGTTCCCATTTATCTGCTAGATGCTTCCAGCGATCACCTGATTCCTGACCTACAAGATTGATCCGCCATAATAGTGCGGCGGCATCGAGTTCTTCATATTTGTTGCCATCATTTCTTCTTGAATCAAGATGGTTGTCGAAGATTTCATACACTTTATCATATTGCTCAAGGTCGAGGTGATAGAGAGCCGTATGCCACCATAAATGGTTTGCAAAGTTGGATGTTCCCCATTCCTTTTGACGATCTGCCATAAAGCGAACGCCGCCGTTTTGACGACCACGCATTTCCATTACGTGACTGACCGAGTGCACTGCATAGGGGTGATCGGGACGGATTGCCAATGCCTGACGCGCAAGTTCTTCTGCGTGCGAGAAATCGCGATTTTCCTCAAGGCCAAATGAATGGAAGCCTAGAACAAATTCGTAGCCTGGAATGCTTTCATCCCAAAGAGTAGAGGCGCGGGCGACCACATCGCGTTGACCCACAATATCGCCCAGTAAGACATCCGTATAATGGACCAGTTCCATTGCTAGCAGATCTCTTGGGTATTTTACCAAGACTGCTTCCCACTTTTGAACGGCCCCGAAGAAATCTCCGTTTATCCATGATTTCACGGCTTCGTAATGGCCTAGTTCCCGGTCATTTGCGTTTTTAAGGCGCTTTTCAGCTTCCCCTAATGCGCTGACCATCATGTCATAAATTCGGGTTTCCATAGACTGGGTTAGCCATCCGGCTTTGAACAACCAACCCATGATAAAATCAGGATGTTCTTCAAGAATTTTGTCTATGTGTTCAATTGCGTCTCCACGAAATGACAGTGACATTTCGATAGCCCGTTCCAAGCCGTCAATGGCTTTGGAATCGGGATAAGAAACCGGAACGCCTCTTACGTCCTTAAAGGATTGTGTATGTGCTTTTGCGTTAGATGCGGCCATCGTAAGCGTTCCTTCCAATAACGGCAGAAATCAAAGTGAATGTGTTGCGATCAAAGCTGTCTTTTATGGCAGCATTCAGGCTTTTGCGGTCTCGGCACGTAACGCCAAAACCGCCCATGGCTTGCGCCACTGCGGCAAAGTCAGTTCCTGGAAACTCGACACCAAGATTTGGCATTTGGCTCCCACGTTGCTTGAGCTCGATCAGGCCAAGTTGTTCGTCTACAAATACAACAATTGGCAGGCCTAGTTTGTGGTCACGTGCGGTGGCAAGTTCGCCTAAGAACATTTCGACACCTGCGTCACCAACAAACCCGATTACGGGCCGGTCTGGCTCTGCGATCTTTCTGCCAATTGCCAGAGGCACAGCGCACCCCATCGTACACAGGGCAGAAGACTGAAGAAGTCCGTGTGGTTCATCGCATTGCCAAACATGGCTTAAAACAATCCGGTGTGCACCGCTATCTGCGGTCGCTACGGTGCCAGCGGGGCAGGCTTTGCGTGCTTCATTTATGACAGCCGCCGGGCCCCAATCTTCATCAACGTGATAGGCATCCGTGAGTGATTTCTTTGCAGCAGCAATTTCATCATCAGACCAAGGGGAGGCGGGCGCAGAGCCTTGAGATATTGCTGATAGAGACGCTGCAATATCACCTGTTATATTTAAGGCAGCCTGATGCATGTAATGTGTGTTTACCTCGGCTGAGATATCAATCACGTTTTGATTTTGCGCAAAGGGATCGCGCCAGCCAATGCGCATTTCTATTGGGTCATAGCCGGCAAGAATCAAACAGTCAGAGGATTGCATCAAGGGCAGTAGAATTTTATCAGCGATTGGTGAAAGTCCCGCGCCGCCTAATGACAATGCGTGTGTCTCGGGCAATATGCCTTTGGCTTTGTATGTTGTGATTAGGGGGATGTTATTCTGTGTGCAGAAGTCTGCAACTGCTTCAGAAGCGTTTTGGGTAAGGGCATCAACACCAGCTAAAACCAGTGGACGCTTTGCTTTTTTCAGCCAGGTTTGCGCTTTTGCAAGATCATTACCCGAAGGCTGCATCGCAGATTGTGGTTGAAAGCGCGGCTTCATCCACTCTTCGCTGACCTCACGTTGAATATCTATCGGTACATCCAAAACTACCGGGCCTGGCCGACCTGATGTGGCAATGCGAATTGCTTTATCAATGATGATGCCAGCCGTACCGGCCTCAACACGAAAGGCAGCCTTTGTTACCGGTTCGAGAAACTTAACGTGATCAAAGACCTGATGGGTGTATGTGTGCTGTTCGACCGCGGGCACGCATCCGGTAAGCACGATCAATGGCACACGATCTTGCCAAGCGTTTGCGATTGCATTCGCGGCGTTTGCAATGCCGGGTCCAATAGTAGCGAATAAAACGCCCGGCGCACCGTTTTGGTGCCATGTACCCTCTGCCATGAAGCCACCGGAGTTTTCATGTTTTACTAAAGCAATAGAAAGCCCTGCACGATTCAACGCATCCATCAGTGCTAAAACTTCACCACCTGGAATACCAAACGCGTGGAGGCATCCTTGATCGTACAGTCTCTCTGCGATGACTTCAGATGCAGTTTGGGATTGTGTCATTTAACGGGGTACTCTCAAAATATAAGATATCTTCGGGCGCATGTTCGCAGCTGCTAAATCGCTCTGATAACCTGCTATCATATTGTGATGTGTTTGTGCACTCTCTCGAGTGAACGTGATTACATGTGATGTAACGTAATTAAGGTTACAAGCCGTAATGGCAAGTTTTCAAATCAATTGGCAATATAGAAAAATAAATGGTGCCCGGGGGCGGAATCGAACCACCGACACGAGGATTTTCAATCCTCTGCTCTACCCCTGAGCTACCCGGGCATCGGGTTTTCGAAGCACAAAACTTCGTGGAAGCTGTTGGGTTATAGGACTATCAGAAAATCCTGTCCACCCTGTTTCAACGCCAAATTTCAACTATTCTTCCTAGTCAAAATCATTTTGTGTTGCTGGCATTGTATAACTTTCAGAAAACCAGCGGTGAAGATCCATTTCGCTGCACCGTCTTGAGCAAAATGGATAGGTATCGCGCTGCGAACCCGCCTCGCAATTAGGGCATTTTACGGGTTTTCTCAAAGGTTCTACATTTGCAAGGGTCATGCGGACTTGGTGTTCACCCAATTAAAGTGAACCGGATAGCCTTCGCCATTTAGCATCGCAATGGTTTCATACAAAGGAAGGCCCACCACATTGGTGTATGAGCCAACCAGTTTGACCACAAAGCTTCCGGCAATTCCTTGAATTGCATAACCTCCAGCCTTGCCACGCCATTCGCCGGAAGCAAGATATGCTTCCATTTCGTCGCGCGATAAACGTTTGAAACGCACACGCGATTCTACCAGGCGATGCTTCATCGAGCCACTAGCAGTGACCAATGTTATTCCTGTGTAAACGCGGTGATTGCGGCCTGATAAAAGACGCAAGCTTGAAGAGGCCTCATCCAGCATTTCTGCTTTTGGCAGAATACGTCGCCCCATGCCTACGACTGTATCTGCAGCAATGATTATACTGCCCTTCATTTCTTCTGAGCGATTGGCATTTTCTAGTGCGATGATCGCTTTTTCTTTAGCCAGTCTTTTTGCAAGAGAACGGGGAACTTCACCTTTCTTGGGTGTTTCATCCGCGTCAGCAGGAGACAAAAAGTCGGGGTCAACGCCTGCCTGTTGCAGGAGTTGCAATCGTCTTGGAGACCCTGAGGCCAATACCAGTCTTGGAATCGCCGACATAGCCTAGACTAAATCCCTATTTGAAACGATAAGTTATGCGCCCCTTGGTGAGGTCGTAGGGCGTCATTTCGACCAGAACCTTGTCACCTGCAAGGACACGGATACGGTTTTTGCGCATACGTCCTGCTGTGTGAGCAATAATTTCGTGGTCATTTTCCAGTTTTACGCGGAAAGTTGCATTGGGCAGTAGTTCTGTCACTACGCCGGGAAATTCGAGTACTTCTTCTTTTGCCATTCTACCTCTTGTGATGCAGCAAGACCGTAAGTATCTTCCAAAGTCGGCCTTCGGCGGTCCGTATAGCAGTCTTTATTGAGTTTGAACACTGTTTGGTGACTATTTGTCCAGTTTGCTAAAACGCGCGGTTATCTGCTTTTCCAACTGGTTTCTTGTTTGCCGGTAAGACGCGAGAACTTCTTCACGTTTTCCAACTGCTATGGAAGGATTTACCGTGTCCCAAAGTTCTATCTCAACGGCTTCATCCTTAAAGAAATCGATGCTTGCTTCATGGGCCTGACGGGTAAGCGTAATGACCAGATCAACGTAATGGTCTTCCAGATCATTTAATGTCTCCGGCTCATGTGCAGATACATCAATACCTCGTTCTCTCATGACGGCCTGCATAAACCCGTCTTCATCGCCTTGGTATATGCCTGCCGATTGCGCATAAACTGAGCCTTTGAAAATATCTTTTGTGAGAAATTCTGCCATGGGCGAGCGGATTTGATTCATATTGCATACAAACAGAACCGATTTTGGCTGGGTAGAATTACTCATGTTGGGCCACCCTTCCAGTGAAGGACACAGATCAGGGTAAACAAGCGGCGGGCCGTGTCAAAATCAATGTCGATTTTACCCTGAAGGCGGTCGTTCAAGGTTTGTGAACCTTCATTGTGCAATCCACGTCTGCCCATATCGATTGCTTCAATCTGTGTAGGGGAAGACGTACGGATTGCGTCATAATAGCTTTCGCAGATCAGAAAGTAATCTTTGACCACTTTCTTGAATGGCGTGAGTGACAGGACGTGGATGACAACTTTTTCATCGTTTTCGCGGGCAATATCAAACACGAGCTTAGAATCAACAACGGATAGAACGAGTTTGTATGGCCCACCCGCATCGTCTCCAACAGGTTGAAAACTGTTTTCTTCGATCAGGTCAAAAATAGCGACTGCGCGTTCATGCTCAACATCAGGTGTGGCACGACCAATGGATGCGTCGTCGAGCGACACATCAATCAGGCGATTGTTATTTTCACCTTCGTTGGACAATCAAACCTCCCAAATGCCCTAGCGATTTCCACGGATGGAAACTGATCTTCCATGGGCCTGCAATCCTTCAACTTTAGCCAGCGCTTCTGCCGCTGGTCCAATGGCTGATAATTGCTCAGGCCCACACCGCAGAATGGAGGTTCTCTTCATATAGTCAAGTACTGACAGGCCAGAAGAAAATCTTGCCGAGCGGGATGTGGGAAGAACATGGTTTGACCCGCCCACATAATCGCCAACCGCTTCCGGCGTATAGCGGCCAAGGAATACAGCGCCTGCGTTCCTGATATTCGCAAATAATGCCTCAGGTTCGTCGGTCATAATCTCCAAGTGCTCGGCTGCAATCTGATCTGCAAGAGGTGCGGATTGTTCAATTGTTTCCACAACTATTACCGCACCAAACTTATTCCAACTCTGACGTGCAATCTCTGCGCGCGGCAGAGTTTGGAGATGTGTTTCGACTGCTTGTTCAACTTGACCCGCGAACTCTGCACTGTCTGTGATCAGAATAGATTGTGCCGCTGTGTCATGCTCTGCTTGTGCGAGTAAATCTATCGCCACCCAATCTGGGTCGTTATTACCATCTGCAATCACCAGAACTTCTGATGGTCCTGCGATCATGTCAATGCCAACTGTGCCAAAGACCTGACGCTTTGCTTCCGCCACATATGTATTTCCGGGGCCAGTAATTTTCATAACCGGATTGATGGTCTCAGTGCCGAAGGCGAGGGCTGCAACAGCTTGCGCGCCACCGATTGTGTAAATCTCGTCAACACCAGCAAGATCAGCTGCTGCCAACACAAGAGGATTTATCTCGCCATCGGGTGCTGGAACCACCATGACGATGCGACCCACACCAGCAACTTTGGCAGGAACTGCATTCATCAAAACAGAACTTGGATAACTTGCCGTACCACCTGGAACATATAATCCAACTGCTTCAATAGCAGTCCAGCGCGAGCCCAGTTCTACGCCGATAGGATCTGTGTAGCGATCATCCTTCGGGCGTTGGCGCTCATGATGTGATTTTATGCGTTGGTGTGCGAGCTTAAGCGCAGACAGCGTTTCATCATCAATGGATGACTTAGCTTTCTCAATACGGTCCGGCGACACCTGCATTGTTGAAGGTGTGAGGTCTAGTCTGTCGAAGGTTTTGGTGTATTCGAAGACAGCTGAATTACCGTTGGATTTCACCGTTTCAAGAATGTCACGAACGGTGGCAGAAACATCGGTAGAGGCTTCACGCTTCATTTCCAGCAAATCTGAAAACTGTGCAGCAAAATTCTGATCAGTCGAGGTTAATCTCAGTGGCACGGGTCAGTCCTGCTCATGATCTGGAATGGATTGGGCTTCCCATGCGGCGGGCATGTCGGTGAGTTGAGCCTCGATACATTCAACGGACAGGCGAATGGCGCCATCGCCTGCAAATACCAATTCGATGGTTCCGGCAGGTGCATCTTCTTCTACGAATTGAATGGCAAGCAGGGACGTGACGGTTTCCTTGTCATCACGGTTCAAGCCCATGAGTTTCACATTACTTACACGGTCAAAATGTAAGGCGGAGCGGCGGCGCTCTTTGCGGCCCGGATTTTCCCATGTGAACCGATTGAACGTCACGATGAACTGCTGTTGCTTGGAATCGTAACGCATTTCGCCGATTTTCAAAATGCCGTCCTGGCAGCAAGAAGAAATAACCTCTAGGTCTTCACTGTCTAGTGCTTTGAGTTTTAACTGTTTCACGCCAAATACCATCGAAAAATATTGATGAGTGTGACCTAGTCCGATTGTGGCTTGAGTTCAAGAAGCGTGAGTAATTTGGGTAACAGTTTGAACGCGCACTCTATCCAGAAACGCGTTCAATTACGGCACCACACGCGGAAAGCTTTTCTTCCAAACGCTCAAACCCACGGTCCAGATGATAGACACGATTAACAGTTGTCTGTCCCTCGGCGACAAGTCCCGCAATCACCAGCGATACGGATGCCCGCAAATCGGTTGCCATAACCGGTGCACCTGTCAGCTTGTCAACGCCTGTTACTTCTGCGTTTTGTCCGTCCAGTTTGATCTTGGCGCCAAGGCGCGCAAGTTCCTGCACATGCATGAAGCGGTTTTCAAAAATGGTTTCTTTAATATTTGAAGTACCCTCGGCCATGGTCATCAATGCCATGAATTGAGCTTGGAGATCGGTCGGGAAACCCGGGAATGGGTCGGTTTCAACATTGACCGGTTTTATGCCAGCGCCATTGCGTGCAACGCGAATGCCTTCATTGGTAGGCTCAACCGTAACGCCTGCATCCACCAGGACATCCAAGGCAGATTGTAAAAGGTCAGGACGTGCGCCTTTAAGAACCACGTCGCCGCCTGTCATTGCGACAGCCATTGCGTAAGTTCCGGTCTCAATACGATCAGGCAATACGCTATGGCGATATCCGTGAAGTTCTTCTACGCCTTCAATCGTGATGGTTGATGTACCAGCGCCAGAAATCTTTGCACCCATGCCGGATAGGCATTCAGCCAAATCCGTTACTTCCGGCTCGCGTGCTGCATTGCGCAAAATTGTTGTGCCATTGGCGAGCGTTGCTGCCATCAATGCAACATGTGTGGCACCTACCGAAACTTTCGGGAATGTGTATGTGGCACCTTGTAATCCGTCTGGCGCTTCCGCGATGACGTAACCTGCTTCGACTTTAATTTCCGCACCCATTGCCTCTAGGCTATCGATGAACAAATCAATAGGGCGGGTGCCGATTGCGCAACCACCTGGCAGGGAAACGCATGCTTTTCTCATGCGTGCTAAAAGAGGTCCGATCACCCAAAAGCTTGCACGCATGGTGGATACCAGTTCGTAAGGGGCCGTTGTGTCTACAATTTCATCTGCAAAGAAATGTATCGTGCGACCATCGCACCCGTTGGGTTGGCGACGTTTACCCTCGACACGATAATCAACTCCATGATTTCCTAGAATGCGGGTTAGTGAGTTTACGTCCGCAAGGTGAGGGACGTTTTCAAGGATAAGCGGTTCTTTGCTAAGCAGGGATGCAATCATCAAGGGTAGAGTTGCGTTTTTTGCTCCTGAAATCGGAATGGTTCCATTCAGGCGATTGCCACCGGTTACAACAATGCTGTCCATGCTTTTTACCCGTCTAATAAGATCGTAATATTCGAAAACTGATCGTTTATTTGATTAATAAACCACTACCGCATCTGCGCTACGCTATCAACTCGGGCAACAGATCAGGGTTAATTCAGGCGGTTTAATGGCTTGTATGGCAGGTTTAGTTTTCTGCCTGTGAATTGTTGGAAAATCCACGCCCGCGCAGTTTCATTTTCGGTGCATCTGTAGTTTCTTCACTGCCAAGGCGACGGGTGACTGCTTTGCGTTTCTTCAAATTTGCGCGCAAGGCCGATTTTAATTCCTGCTTTTTGCCTTTTTTGTTCTTTCCCGATTGCATGACAAACCCGAATTATTTTGGTTGAGTTCCTGCGATACGTTTTTCACGGCGGATTGGCAAGGTTAAGCCTTGCATGGCTTATGGGGGTATGGCAGAAGGCTGTCACTTCTAAGACGGGCGCAAATTGTTCCTGTCTTCTAGCTGCAGTAGCTCAGTGGTAGAGCACCTCATTGGTAATGAGGAGGTCGAGAGTTCAATTCTCTCTTGCAGCACCATTTCTTCTCATTACAAGGTTCACTCCATACCGTGGGGCACATCGGTTGGTAGTGACATGCTGCTCGAATGTCGTTACGCTTGTAGTATCGGATTTGTGGACCCGTTCAAATCAAGCTGGGTAGTGTGCAAATGTTGCAATCGTAGCCCGCTTGGATAGGAAGCACTAAACCAGCGTGGTTATTGAAATCAGCATGCACTCAGAAATTTTCCGGTCATCTTTCCTCACAGATATAAGACGGGCTGATATCCATGGTGCATAAGTTTACCGAACGTGTGTCGCGTTGGTTGGCATGGATTGCGGGTGGCATCATATTGTTCTTCTGTGCGGTGCCAATTTCCATTGATGTGATAACGCGTGCTGTTTTCGGATACACCATCGTCGAGAGCTTTGAGATTTCAGGATATGCGCTTGCCGCATGTATTGGTCTTGGCATGGGCTACACCGTTACCAGTAAAGCCAATATTCGGGTTGATATTGCCACAGCACGTTTGCCTAGGAAAATACGTTTGGCGTTTGATATGCTTGCGTCATTGGCTCTGGCTGCTGTGGCATTAGCGTTTGCGTGGTACACGTTTGATGTCTTGCAGCAGACTTGGAAGCTTGGAGCGCGATCTGAATCGACCTTACAAGTGCCGTTGATTTTACCTCAAAGCTTATGGTGGGCTGGCTTTGTATGGTTTGCGACGGTTGCTTGTCTGGCACCTGCACTTGCGTGTTTGCGTCTCATCTCAGGGGATGTGAACGGTGCAGAGGAGTTGATCTCCAATCCTGATTTATCGGATGAGCTAAAAGAGATCGGCATTCATAGCGAGGGGCAGTCTTTATGATTAAAACCTCATTGATTCTGCTTCTGTTAGGTCTTGCATTCAGTCTTCCTGTTGCTGCGGTTCTGGCGATCACGGGTTATATATTATCGGAAAGCTATGCGTTTATTCCGATGACCAAGGCTTCTGGCCCATTGTTCTGGAGCCATTCTACCGACTTCATTCTGATTGCTGCGCCGATGTTCATTATGATGGGGGAGTTGATGCACCGATCCGGCGTCTCCGAGCGCTTGTTTGCAGCGCTTGCTCCATGGTTTGCGAGGGTTCCTGGGCAGTTAATTCATACCAATATCGCATCCAGTGCTGTCTTTGCGGCAACTTCCGGTTCATCACTGGCAACGGCTGCCACCATTGGCACGGTTGCGGTGCCTAACATGGATAAAGGGGGATATAACCGCCCGTTATTTTTAGGGTCAATTGCTGCAGGCGGGACGCTTGGGATATTGATACCGCCATCCATTAACATGATTGTATATTCAGTGCTTTCGCAGACCTCGGTTGTTGATCTGTATGCTGCGGGATTTATTCCAGGCTTCCTGCTCGCTGCATTATTTTCAGGCATTGTATTGATTGCGGTGCTGATCAAGCCGTCACTGGTGCGCGGTGAAATGAGTAGGGAATCTCTCTGGCCTGCTCGTATTTCCGGTCTGCCGCATCTCTTGCCACCGTTGGGATTATTCTTTGTTGTTGTCGGTTCAATATATGCCGGAATTGCAACGCCTACGGAAGCAGCTGCCCTAGGTCTCATTGCAACGCTTGGGCTTGTGGCGGCCAATAAGCAATTGTCGGTTTCGGTTTTATTGAGCGCTTTTGAGGGCACGGTTCGCACGACTTGCATGATCTTGTTGATCGTATTGGCTGCTTTCTTCCTGAACCTTGTTATGGTTTCAATCGGACTTGTGGATGCAATCACAGAATCGATTTTATCTTTGGGCTGGTCGCCCTTAGCAATGTTGCTGATGATCATTGCTTTTTATCTACTCTTAGGGTGCTTCATGGAGACGATCTCGATGATGATCGCAACCACTCCTATTGTTGTGCCGGTAATTATAGGTTTAGGATATGATCCGGTTTGGTGGGGGATTGTATTCGTTATTTTGATTGAGGCAGCACTTATAACACCGCCGGTTGGGCTTAACCTTTATATTGTGCAGGCCGTACGCAAAAGCGGATCGATAGGCGATCTGTTTATAGGCTCCGCACCTTTCCTTTTAGCCATGATTGTGATGGTAATCTTACTCATCGTATTCCCGGATTTGGCGTTGTGGCTACCTGAACTTGTGAATCCGAAATAGGGTGAACAGTTTTCGACCTAACTTTAACATGGAGAAAATAATGACATTACGAAATATGCTTGCAGCTATTGCTGCTTTGACAGTCACCGCACCAGCTTTGGCTGATGACATTCCGGCAACTGAATTAAATGTCGTGGGTTCGATCAGCGTTCTTTCCATGTACAAGGATATGGAGAGCCCTTTCTGGAACAAGACAATCGTTGATGCTTCTGGCGGAAAAATCAAAGCGAATTTGAAACCGTTTAACGAGTTGGGCTTTAAGGGTGGTGAACTGTTTTCGCTTGTATCTGATGGCACGGTTCAAATGGCACATCAGGTTCTGGCTTACACTTCCGGTTCCGTTCCAATGAATGAAGCAACTGACCTTGTGGGCGTTGTTGGTGATGTAGATGCAGTCTACAAAGCTGCTAAAGCGTTCCGCGATACCCACTCTAAATTCCTTGCTGATAAACATAACATCAAGCTGCTTGGCTATGGCACATATCAAAGTCAGGTTCTGTATTGTCGCGAGGCATTTTCTTCGCTGACGGATATTAAAGGCCGTAAGGTGCGTGCTTCTGGTGCATCACAACAGGTGTTTATCTCGCATTTGGGTGGTTCGCCTATTGGGATGTCTTTTGGTGAAGTTCCAACAGCGATGGCAAATGGCACAATTGATTGCGCTATTACAGGTGCCTTGTCTGGTTATCTTGCAAAATGGCATGAGCCTGCAGGATACATCTCAGGTGTTCCTGTGAACCATGGCGTGATTGCACATATTGCAAACATGGACTGGTGGAACTCTGTTGATCCTGCAGCACAAGCAGCGATCGAAAGCGGTTTGAAAGACCTTGAGGGCAAAATGTTTGAACTTGCTTCAACGGAAACAGTTGATGGCCTTGCCTGTAACTCAGGTGGCGAGTGTCCGTATGGTGAAGCAGCTAATCTAACACTGGTGCCTGCATCAGATGCTGACAAAGCATTGATGGTGGAGGCTGCAAATAAAGCGGTTTTGCCAGCCTATAAAGAACGTTGTGGTGATGAATGTGCGGCAGCATGGAACAGCACTATTGGTTCTGCCATGGGTTTCACGATTAAATAAAAATTCGAATTAAAGGATGGGCGGGTTCGCTCGCTCATTCACATCGGTTATCAGCATCGCGCCCGGGCGGTGTGAAATAAATATCGGTAATTTTGCAGATAATGCAGCGTTTTGTGGTGTTACGCCACATGCCCAAAATACCGGAACTTCATCTTCTTTAATGGGTACAGCTTCGCCATAGTCGGGCTTATTGATGTCTTTAATTCCGATTGCCTCTGGCTCGCCTATTTTTATGGGTCCGCCGTGGGCTAATGGAAATTCCTCACTAATCGCCTGTATTTTATCCAAATCTGCGGGCTTGATCGGGCGCATGGAAACAACCATTCCGCCCGTAAACGGACCTGCCTGATGGGTTGGAATATTTGTGCGGTACATGGGCACTGTTTTATTGCAACTCACGTGACGCATCTCGATGCCAGCTGCAATTGCAGCATGTTCAAATGTAAAGGAGCATCCTAATGCAAACCCAACCATATCATCTTGCCAAAGGTCTGTGATGTTTGATCGTTCTTCGGATTTTTCACCGTCACGATAGACGATGTAAGCAGGGGCATCGGTATCAATTTGGAGGTCATGTCCCAGGGTGTTTAATTTGCTGCTGCCCTTATCGGTCACCCCGACCAAGGGGCATGGTTTAGGATTGCGCTGACAATATCTGAAAAAATCCAGAGCGTAGGCTTCAGGCATGATGGCGAGATTGACCTGAAGTCTGCCTGCGGCAAGTCCCGCTGTATGTCCCTCATAGGCATCGCTACGAATTATACTACGTAACTCATCAAGTGAGCAGTTTTGTAAATCTGCATAATCGGTCATGGCGATTTTAACCCCGATGAAATTCGCGTTTTCTGGGATTGGATGAATGCGCGTGTACCATCTTTATAATAGGCTTGTGCCGTTAGATTATCTATTCGATGCAGCGAAAACCAAAACTGTTCGCCATTTCTAAACTTTGTATACTGTGTCCAATAATAATCGTCCTCAAACCCATATTTCCCTTGGTCTGATGCGCCATCTGAAAATGATGCGACACAGGTCCAATCCTCGCGATATTCAACCGTTGCGGCCATTGATAAGGTTTCAGGATCAAACGCGTGCAATGTCTGATTGAACAGAAATTGTCTCACCTCTTCTTTCGACAGTCTCGGTTCCATTTTGCGACTCCAAATTGGGGTAGATTTAAATACCGCCGCGCATTCGCATACGTATAATAATAAACGCATGGAAATAGGGAAATTGGAAGTGGCTAGCGATATTATAAAGTAGCATTATGGTGGCTAAGACCTCTGGGTTCGGCAAAAATTATTAAGCCTTTATTAACCATATGTTCTTTACTCTTTAAGGGTCTGATCAAATTCAGAAATGTGACTTAGAATTCCCGGAACTTGGCCCTCTTGGTTCATAACTTTCATGATGATTTCTCTTTTTAGAGAGTTCCGATTTTTATACTAGATCACGTAAAGCACCCTAAATGAATAAAGCCGACGCACTTATGAGCGATCGTACAAAGTTCGATCAACTGGTTGATGAAAATCGCCGGCTTTCGGCTGAACTTGAAAAACTCAAGAATAATTTTCCCGGTTCACAGTCTAGTGGCAATATCAATTCTTCTGAATTGCTAAGCGAACTGGCCAGTGCGAGTTTGCAAGGCATTATCATTCTCGGTGAACAAAACATTGAGTTTTGTAATGATCGCGCCAGAGAAATAAATGGTGTTCCGGATTCTATCTTGCAGGCTGGAAAGCCGTGGATGGATTTTTTCAATTATCAGATGGATCGCGGAGACTTTGGTGAAGGTGAGGTCGCGCAAAAATTTCTGGATGACTTGGTCGCAAATTTTAAAAATCGCGAAGTTATGCAAATTGAACGAAAAGCCAGTGACGGGAAGATTGTCCGGGCGGATAGAATTCCCAACTCGATTGGTGGAATGACATTAACGCTTACTGATATTACAGACCTAAAGAATACTCAGGCGAAGTTAGAGACTTCTATGCGGGCTGCTAAAATGGCTGAGAGTGCCAAGTCTGAATTTCTAGCCAATATGAGTCATGAGATTAGAACTCCCATGAATGGCGTTATGGGCATGGCAGAACTTTTGGCGACTACTAAGCTGGATCAAAAGCAAGCGATGTTCACCGATGTTATCGTGAAATCCGGTGCGTCCCTTCTAACGATCATCAACGATATTCTAGATTTCTCAAAAATTGATGCTGGACAAATGGAACTCGTTACGGGGCCGTTTGATCTTGTTGAAGCAATCGAAGATGTTGCAGTGCTGGTCTCATCCAAGGTCGCAGAAAAAGACTTAGAAATGATTGTTCGGGCTAATCCGGCTCTGCCACGCATGGTTGTTGGTGATGCTGGCCGTGTACGTCAGGTCATTACAAATTTATTGGGTAATGCGGTTAAATTCACAGATGAGGGAAGTGTTTTTCTAAACGTTGATGGCACTGTAAACGACGACAAAACCGTTAGTTTGCAATTCTATGTTCAGGATACGGGTATCGGTATTCCCGAAGAACAGATTGATCACGTATTTCAGAAATTCAGTCAGGTTGATGCGTCTGCTACACGAAAACACGAGGGAACGGGCTTAGGTCTATCAATTACATCTTCACTTATTGATTTGATGGGTGGTGAAATCGGTGTGGAGAGTGAAGTTGGTGTAGGTTCCAAATTCTGGTTTAATGTGGATTTTCCCGTTCATGCAGAACTAGAATCCAAGCAACAGCATGTGATTTCGCAAGATTTAGAGGGCGCAAGGATTTTGATTATTGATGATAATGCGGTCAACCGATCCATTCTCACCGAACAAATGGCATCCTGGAATTTTGAAAGTGTAGCAGCGTCAAGTGGGCGCGAGGGATTGGATATTGCCAGTGCCGTAGGGGCGAGTGATATCGACCTTGATCTGGTTATTCTAGATTTTCAAATGCCGGAAATGAGCGGCGATGAGGTTTTGGCAAGCTTACGTAGCAATAAAGTAACCTGCGACATCCCGGTTTTGATGCTTACCTCAGTTGATAGTTCAGATACAATTCAACGTTTGAATGACTTGGGTGCGGAAGAAAATCTGACCAAGCCAGTTCGCTCCACGTTTTTGCTGGATGCGATACTCAAAGTGATCACCAACAGCCGGAACAACAAACTTCGCAATGCACAACAACACTACAAAGTTGCTGGCTAAAGCTTCAATCCGCAATTGTTAAATGCTTCACGGGTATTTGCTTTTTCTTCATCTGTGAGTTGCAGGAGCGGGGATCTAACCGGTCCGCCAGTTTGACCTAAAAGTTCTTGCCAATATTTGCCGTGCGCCTGTGGTTTGCCACCTGGTTTTGTGGCTTTTATGGCTTCGCGAACCGGATCAAGGCTGTCGCGGACTTTTCGGGCTTCGGCAAATTTCCCTTCAAATGCCAGTCTTGTATATTCATTCATGCGCTGATCATTTTTTGATTGAATCTGATAGGGAGGCGACGAACACAGATAAAGCTTCCAGTTTAATTCTTCGATATTATCCAACCATTCGCCTTCCGCTGCAGTTGAGACGTGTATCTTGTCGCCTACCATGTGGCTTAGGCGGACATACATCTCTCTGGGAACGGAGTATTTAATAGCAACGATATTGGGAAGTTCTGCGATGCGCGCGCACAATTCCGGGCTCATCAGATAGCCGCTATCGGGATGGCTCCACATTGCAATTCCGATATCCACCTGATCGCAAATCGCTTTGTAGTAGTTATAGACCGTATCGTCTTGGTCGGTAACAAAATGCAAGATAGGAGCGTGGACCACGATGTAGTCAGCGCCGCAATTTTGTGCGTGTTTGGCGAGTTCAATGACCGTATCAAAGTTCTGATCCGAGGCGGACATTATCGTTCCGGCTTGCCCGTTGCATTCGTCTACTGCAATTTCAAAATTACGTTTTCTTTCATCCAAAGACATGGAGAAAAATTCGCCTTGTTTACCAGCGATGAACAAGCCTTGGATGGCAAGATCATCAACCCAGTGGCGAATGTTACTGCGCAGTCCAGCTTCATTGAATGAGCCATCAGAATTAAACGGGTTGAGTGCTGCTGCCCAAATGCCACGCATGTTTTCTCTTGCGTAATCTTTTGCTTCGTTTTTGGTGTAGTGCATGTGCTAACCCTGCATGTGATCATTGATTGAAGATCAAGAATTCCTTTAATTAGGCTAATTTCTCAAATCTAAAAATCAAATCTTGATATATGCTTATTCGATATCGAATGGCTCTGCTATGTGCAATAAGTCATGACAGAATTGATAAGGACACTGATGGCACGAAATCTAAATATTGCATTGGTAGGACATGGTTCTATTGCGGGACACGTAGTGGAGCAGGTGCTTCCCGTGGATGGTTTGCATATTTCTGCGCTCGTGTGTCGTGAATGCTCTTGCGATCAGGCTGAAAAATTTGCCGATGACAGATTTCCAGTAATCACCTCAATCGACATGCTTGACCGGAAGCCTGATTTACTCGTGGATTGTGCAGGTCATTCGGGACTTTCCTGTCATGCGCCATCTGCATTGAGAAACGGTATTGATGTTATTTCAATTTCAACAGGTGGGCTTGCCCAACCGGAGCTTGCTAATGAATTGGAAGAGGCAGCGCAATCAGGTGATGCAACTATCCGATTTTTGTCAGGTGCGGTGGGCGGTATTGATGCGCTGACATCAGCTAACACGGGCGAAATTCATTCCGTAACTTATTGTGGGCGAAAACCGCCGCGCGGGTGGGCCGGGTCTTGTGCAGAAGAGAAATGTGATCTTGAAAATCTGGATCAGGCGTTTGAGCATTTTCACGGGACAGCGCGTGAAGCTGCCAGTCTTTACCCCAAGAATGCAAATGTCGCCGCTACGATTGCTCTGGCAAGTATCGGCTTGGACAATGTGATGGTGAAATTGATTGCGGACCCATCCGTTGAAAAGAACATTCATGAGATTGAGGCGGAGGGAAGTTTTGGCCGCCTGTTTGTTCGTATGGAAGGTAATTCTTTGCCCGGCAATCCTAAATCATCAGCACTTGCTGCGATGAGCATTGTCGGTGAGTTGAAAAAGCGGATACGCCGTGTTGGTATTTAAGATGCCTGTCTTAAAGGGTTCCGATCACCTCGGATTGGTTTCTTAATTCGGCTAGAAATGTGGCAGCTGCCGGCGATAGGGCATCTTCTTTGCGATATGAAACGCCCACTGGACTGTCGCTGATATTCAGTTTGCAATTCATAATGGCAAGTTCTCCGTTGGCGATTTCTCGCTGGACAACATGAAGTGGAAACACGCCGATCATGTCAGTATTTAGCAGCAAAGAGCGGTTGGTTAAAAACGAAACGCATTCGACTGGATTGGAAGGGGAGGCAAGCCCTCTGTCAAAGAATTCTTTTTCGATTTGACGGCGCAATGTTGTTTGAGTTGAAGGTAAAATCCATTTGCTATCCGCGAGTTTTTCAAAGGCAATATTTTTGACCTTTGAAAGCGGATGGTCGTGGCGACAGACAATAACGACTTCCTCATTATATAAAATTTCTTGCGTGAGCTCCTCGCGGTAGCGGTACTCGGCCATGCGTCCTACAACCATGTCCAACTCTCCCGAATGAAGAAGAGGCATTAGCAGATCGTTTGTCCCGTCACGCACAACAATGCTGACATTGGGGCGTTGTTCATGCAGATTTTGAATTACGCTCGGCAATAGTTTTGCCGACGCGGTTAAGAGGGTTCCGACAATGACCCGGCCGCCAAGTCCCTCATTTAGATCATCCAGTTCCTGAGCCGCATGAGACAGTTGGGCAAAGATCAGTTTCCCGTGCCGAACAAGCGCTTTGCCAAATTGTGTGGGAACAACTCCACGATTGGTGCGATCAAACAGTTTAACGTTGAAGTCTATTTCCAAGTCTTTCAGCAGTTTTGTTGCAGCAGGTTGAGAGATGCAAATTTCCTCTGCTGCATGTAAAATGCTTGAATGCTCCGCAATGGCCACAAGCAATCGTAATTGCTTGAGCTTCAGGCGTGTCGAGATGCGTTCAACGATTTTGGTATGGCGATTTTTTTCAGTCATGTGGATATTCTGTTTTCAAATACCCAATTCAAGTAAATTCATTTGAATGAAATAGCAAATATCACTCTTATGCGTAGTATAGAAGCTTACTAATTTTGCTCAATGAGGCTCAGCATGACGGCACATCCCAAGTTTAAACCTTTTAATTTTGAGGATTGGATCGAGCGCAATAAAAGCCAGTTAAAGCCGCCTGTTAGTAATAAGCAATTATTCGACGAAGAAACCGGAATGGTTGTGATGATTGTGGGCGGCCCAAATGTACGCGTTGACTTTCATGATGACCCGGTTGAAGAATTTTTCTATCAACTCAAAGGCGATATGGTTCTTAAAATTGCAGAAGAGGGCAAGATTTACGACGTTACTATTAAAGAAGGGGACGTGTTCATCTTGCCGCCCCATGCGCGTCATTCACCTCAACGACCTGTGCCTGGATCGGTTGGCTTAGTGGTTGAGGGAACCAGAGGTGAAAATGACAAAGACGGGTTTGAATGGTTTTGCTTTGAATGTGGGGAATTGGTGCATAGAGTAGAAGTGAAGGTCACCAATATCGTTACAGATTTGCCTCCTTTGTTTGAAGCATTCTATAGTAGCGAGGAAGACCGGACGTGTAAGAATTGTGGGGCAGTACATCCTGGGAAAGAGCCGCCCGAAAATTGGGTTAATATCTAAAAAAAGCGTCCAAAGGACATATCTGGAGGGAAATATGAATACCATTCTTAAATCTTTGAAAATTGTAGGGGTTGCTGCGGCAGTCTCTATGATAGCGGCGGGCGCTGGTCTTGCAAAAGACTTCCGTCTTGGCTTGATTACGCCGCCGCCGCATATCTGGACAAAAGCTGCAACTGCATTCGGTGAAGAGTTGAAAGCTGAATCTGATGGTAAGCACAGTGTTGCTGTGTTCCCATCACGCCAACTTGGTAATGAAGCTCAAATGCTACAGCAGCTTCAAACCGGTGGTCTGGACATGGCGTTCTTGACTGTCGCGGAAGTTTCCAACCGTGATGCTGACTTTGGTGCCTTTTATGCGCCATATCTGGTGAAAACGATTGAAGGGTCTGCAAAGCTTCTCCGCAGTGATGCTGCAAAGAATATGCTGAAACAGCTTCCTAAAAATGTAGGCGTTGTTGGACTTGGGTATGGTTCTGCTGGTCTGCGCCAGATTGTTTCTCGCGAAGCCGTTGATGATGTTAGTTCATTGAGTGGTAAGAAAATTCGTATCACACCGTTTGAGCCGATTAAGGATTTTTACAATCTTGTTGATACAGCTCCGACACCAATGCCGCTTCCAGCCGTGTATGACGCGCTGGCAAATGGTCAGGTGGATGCCATTGATATGGATTTGGAATTGATCTGGAAGCTTAAATACACAGAGCATACGAAGACGGTGGTCCTTTCCAATCACATGATGTTCCCGATGGTTGGTCTTGTATCTGCGAAAGTCTGGGCATCTTTGGGCGATGACGACAAAGCCATGATTTCAAAGCTGATGGCTAAGCATGTCGACTCTACCATTGACCAATATGTTGCTGGTGAGCCAAAGTTCCTTGAGGAAGTCAAGAAAACGGGCATCACAATCAAGACTGTTGGTCCTGAGTTCTTTGGAGATAAAATCAATGCTTGGAACGACATTTGGTCCAAGAAGTCTTCTGCGCTGGAAACGCTGAGAGCAGAAGCTGCTAAGTAAGTTTTTCTGAAATTTCGTAATTGATATGCAGTCGCCAAAGTGTTTATCTTTGGCGATTGTTTTTTGGGGGTGATGTGACTGAACTGTTAAACAGGTTCTCGGCAAATATTGCCAAGCTGGAACGCTGGATGCTGATCATTCTGGCGTGTTCAGTCACTCTTCTTATTCTCTTGAATGTTGTAACGCGCTCTGTAGATCTGGCGATTTATTGGGTAGATGAATTAGCCATATACGCGATGGTGTGGCTGGTGATGATTGGTGCTTCTACCATAACACGCACACGACAGGGCATAAGCGTTACCTTGCTTGAAGGTGTGGTTGGGCCGCGGGTGTGGAGTTTCATGTTGCGCATGGTTGATATCATCATTCTGTTATTCAGCGCGACACTCATCTGGTTATCTTGGATTTGGTACGATCCTCTTACTTTGATGTCATACGGATTTGATACGAGTGAGTTTTCCGGTAACACGTTCAACTTTATTTATGATGAGCCGACTCTTACGATCGGTGTGCCCAAATATATAGTCTGGTTGGTAATGCCACTTACTGCAGTATCCATGACAATCCATGCCGCCAATAACCTGTTCTCTGATGCCACTAAAGTGGAGGAGGGCTAGATGGTAGCCGCATCTTTCGTATTTATGTTGTTGATTGGCTTGCCGATTGCGCTTGTACTAGCAATCTCGGCGTTGGTTTATATCTTTGCGTCCGGTCAGACGGTTCTTCTACAGTCTTATTCCCAGCAATTATTTTCAGGTATGGAAAGCTACGGCCTTCTAGCGGTTCCGTTGTTCATGCTGGCTGGTGAGTTGATGAATGAAGGCGGGATCACAAATCGTCTGGTAGATTTTGCAAAAGTATTTATGGGCCGTGTACGCGGTGGGCTGGCTTACATCAATCTGATCGTCAACATGATGATGGCCTCCATTATTGGGTCGGCAGCAGCACAAATTGCAATCATGTCGCGCGCAATGGTGCCCGAAATGGAAAAGCAGGGTTATGACAAGCCACTGGCCGCAGCGACGACTGCAGCAGGCGGTTTATTATCGCCAATTATTCCACCATCCATGTTGTTTGTCATCTACGGGGTGCTCGCACAGGTCGCGATTGGCGATATGTTTATCGCAGGTATTATCCCCGGTATCATGATGGCGTTCGGGTTTTTTGTTGCACTGGCGATTATCGGGTGTTTTCAGGAATTGCCGATTTCTAAAGTGCAATCGCGAGCAGAGAAAATTCACTCGCTTAAACTTGGTCTTCCAACGCTGATTATTCCGTTTGTGATTGTGGGCGGTATTCTTGCAGGAATTGCGACGCCAACAGAATCTGCAGCGATGGCATCGGTTGCTGCATTTGTATTGGGCAAGTTCGTTTATCGACAATTGCAATGGTCGAGAGTGCCGGACCTATTGTATCGAACAGCGATCAACACGTCCGTTGTGGTGTTCATCGTTGCAACGGCAAAAGTATTTGGCTGGATTATTATTTATGAGCAAGTCCCACAAGCTTTGGCTCAATATTTGACGACGCTTACCGAAAATCCGTTCCTGTTTTTGTTGATGGTCAATGTCGCGCTGTTATTTGTTGGAATGATTTTGGATGGAATTGCAGCACTTATTCTTGTAGTTCCGATTTTATTGCCAATCGCTCAAAGTCAATATGGCATTGATCCGTTTCATTTTGGTGTTGTGATCTGCATCAATCTGGTATTGGGGCTTCTTACACCACCGGTAGGGGCGGGGCTGTTTATCACCACCGCTATGACTGGTGTTAAACCGGGTGATCTGTTCCGCTCGCTTTTGCCATTTTTACTAACCACGGTAATCGTATTGGTTCTACTAAGTTGGCAGCCGTGGTTGGTAACAATCCTGATTGACTAGAGCGTGTCTGTCTTGGATTGAATCGATTTGATGGGTTGGATTTTTGATTTCAGCTAGGAAAATACCACAGCGCGAT
>CAZEPF010000020.1:0-24656 GCA_964514045.1 uncultured Rhizobiaceae bacterium
GAGCACAAATGCCACGGCGTTCAAACGGTTCAATCCAAGCCAGATACGCTCTAGCGTTTGGCCCTACTTGCGTTCGCGCTCAATTGCTCTCCAGCCAATATCTGAACGGCAAAATCCGTTTTCCCATTTGATAGTGTCAATTGCTTCATAGGCCTTTGATTGTGCAGCAGTGACGGTTTCGCCAAGGGCTGTCACATTCAACACTCGTCCACCAATCGCTTGAAGCTCTTCACTTTCTAAACGGGTTCCTGCATGGAAGACTTTAGCGTCCGTAGCTTCCGCCTGTGCCAAGCCTTCAATAACCGTGTTCTTTTCATAACTGCCGGGATAACCTTTCGAGGCCATGACCACACAAAGTGCAGCCTGATCGCTCCATTGCGGTTCAACCTCTAGGGTGGAGCCATGCTCTGAAGCAAGCATCATCTCAAGTAAATCAGACTCCAATCGCATCATAATGACCTGACATTCAGGATCGCCAAACCGCACATTATATTCGATGAGTTCAGGCCCTTTATCGGTAATCATCAGTCCTGCATATAAAATGCCTTTGAACGGATGCCCGCGTGAGTGCATTCCGGCAAGTGTGGGGACGATGATATCCGTCATGGTCTGATCAATCAGCTTTTGCGTAAGAACAGGGGCAGGGGAATATGCGCCCATTCCGCCCGTATTGGGTCCGGTATCGCCATCACCGACCCGTTTGTGATCTTGCGCCGTACCCAACAGCAAAGCCGACTGCCCGTCGCATAGCGCAAAGAGACTTGCCTCCTCGCCTTCAAGAAAGGCTTCAATCACCACCTCATGGCCCGCATCCCCAAACGAGCCTTCAAAACATGCGTCAACGGCGTTTTCGGCGTCTTGTAGTGTTTCAGCAATAATCACGCCTTTACCTGCGGCAAGCCCATCTGCCTTGATCACCATGGGAACTGGCTGGTCCTGTAAATATGATTTTGCATCGTCCGCATTTGAAAAGCGCTTATAGGCAGCCGTTGGAATATTAAACTCGGCACACAAGTCTTTCGTAAATCCCTTGGAGCCTTCCAGCTGTGCGGCATATGCAGATGGCCCAAACACTCCAATCTCTGCATTGCGTAACGCGTCTGATAGTCCCTCCACCAAGGGGGCTTCAGGGCCGATAACAACAAATTCGATTTGCTTGAGAATACAAAAATCAATCACCGCCTGATGGTCTGACGCATTCAGCGAAACGCATTCGGCATCTTGTGCAATGCCAGCATTGCCTGGGGCACAATAAAGCATAGTGCATATGGGAGATTGAGCCAGTTTCCAAGCAAGCGCATGTTCACGTCCACCGGAGCCAATGAGAAGAATATTCATCGAAGTTATCCTATTGATTGCCGACAAACTATCATGCGATAGCCTGCGGCGAGCAATCACTTGACGCTAATCCATTCACAGTCCACAGCTTTGTTATGACTGACGCCACTCTACGCAATGACGATAAGGTTGCAGACGCCCTGAAACATTCATGGGTGTATTATCTGCCGCGATCCTTATGGCCCTATGCGCAGCTTGCGCGATGGGAACGCCCGATTGGATGGCAATTGCTGATGTGGCCGTGTTTCTGGTCATTGGCACTGGCTTTGTTGGAAGCCACAGACGAGGGTAGCGTTAGCCTATCCCGTACCCTGTTCTTATTCGCACTGTTTGTATCAGGTGCGTTTTTAATGCGCGGCGCTGGATGCACCTATAATGATCTGGTGGATATCGACATTGATTCTCAGGTTGAGCGAACCCGTTCGCGTCCCTTACCCGCGGGCCGCGCCACCAAGAAATCAGCATTTGCTTTTTTACTCGCGCAAGGGCTGGGGGGCTTTCTGGTTTTATTAGGAGTTTCCTATGGCTCGCTTTTCACGTTCATGCTGGGCGTTGCCTCGCTGGTAACCGTTGCAATTTATCCGTTCATGAAACGCGTTACGTGGTGGCCGCAACTTTTTTTGGGACTGGCATTTTCTTGGGGTGCGTTGATGGGATGGTCATCAATCCATGCGGAAATTTCGCTTGCGTCTTTGTTGCTCTACGTATCCTGCATTCTTTGGGTAATTGGTTATGACACGATTTACGCGCATCAAGATCGTGAAGACGATGCGCTGGTGGGGGTAAAATCCACAGCGCGGTTATTCGGTGAAAAAAGCAAACGGGCAATTGGCACTCTATATGCGCTTGCACTTACAGGCTTTGCAATCGTGTACTGGTTGGTTCTGCCGCTCAATGAAATTTGGGCTATGCCAGCCTGGTTTGGCTTGGCTCTAGGCGCATTGCAATTAGGGTCGCAGATTAAGCGTTTGGATATTGAAGATGGCGATCAATGCCTCAAACTGTTCAAGTCAAACTCTAAATTTGGCATGACGTTGTTCGTCGGATTGAGCGCCTCGCTTCTTACGCACTCGCTAGTATAAGTTTTTATCTGCGCGCGATCAGTTCCGCTGGTGTCAGTTTTTCAACACTCCCCACAATGCCAACTTTTCTGCGGCGCAAGAAATTTGAACGGCGCTTGACGCAAGTAATGCGTTTGCGACGTGCCCATGGTGTTTCGACCATGATTTGACCCAGCGTACGCTGTACCAGAGTAGGTTCCCCATCAACACCTAGCATCAGCATGGGAAGCTTCAACATACGGCTCCAAGAATGCCAGTCAGCAGCGATATCACTCATGTCATTGGCATAAAGAAGCGGAACGCAAAGCTCCGGATCATGGTGTAGAAGTTCAAGCGTTACCACCATTGTGCCATTGGCGCCTTCGACTGCACGGGCAGCAACGCCCTTGAATGCTTTTGAAGGAACCGCCATTGTCATTGGCAGACCGCATGAAAGTGTCTTCTTCACAACGGCTCCGTTTTTATCCACCTTGTAGGTCTTGTCGCCTACTTCAAGTGTATGGGAACCGAGATAGGGATCAAGACGCAATGCTGCGTCTGTACCCTTTGTATTGGCTGCATAAGCCATATGTGCCTCACTGTACTTTTCAGAGTCCATTTCTTTGACGGATCTTCTGAGGACCGGATTGTTATTATTGTTATTGGCCCTGTCTTGAGTTCAATATAGGCGAGTGGTTTCCAAATCTGCTTAAGAAAAACGGTAAACAAAAGCTTGCATGAAAAAGTGGTTATCGAAATATTTCTAGGACTCTTTTTGTTAAGGATAAGCTGATGGTGCGTATTGAAAGTCTGGATCATTTTGTTCTCACGGTTGCTTCGATTGAAGCGACTTGTGAGTTTTATGCCAGAGTTCTTGGTATGGAGATCGAGCAATTTGGTGAGGCAAGAACAGCCTTGAAATTTGGCAATCAGAAAATCAACCTGCATGAGGTAGGAAAAGAGTTTGAACCCAAAGCCAAAACGCCAACCGCTGGTTCAGGGGATTTTTGCCTACTAACACAAACGCCGATTGCAGATGTTGCAGCGCATATAAAAGCATGTGGGGTGAAAATCGTAGACGGGCCTGTGCAACGAACAGGCGCTATGGGTCCGATCATGTCAGTGTATTTTCGTGACCCTGATTACAATTTGGTTGAGGTCAGTCACCCACTTTAACCACCTTGCCGGGGTTCATGATACCCTGTGGGTCAAGACTGGCTTTGATGGTTTTCATAAGACCCAATTCAACCGGACTTTTTGTTCGCGCAATCAGATCGCGCTTGAGTTGCCCCACGCCATGCTCTGCGGCAACGGAGCCGTCAAACTGCATAACGAGATCATGGATAAGTGCGTTAATGTGGGGTTGTTGATCCAGAAACGTTTGGGTATCCGCACCAATTGGTTGCGTTACATTATAATGGATATTGCCATCGCCCAAATGTCCGAATGTGTACAGTCGCGCGTTTGGAATCTCATTATGAATAATTGCATCCGCCTGTTGCAGAAATTCAGGAATACGATGGATCGGTATGGCGATATCATGCTTCATTGATCCACCCACTTGTTTTTGCGCAAGTGGCATGGTTTCACGCAGCCGCCAGAAGTCTTGTGTCTGTGCGATGGACGCAGCGATGCTTGCATCTGTGATGAAGCTCTCAGCCAGTGCAGTTTCAAGAATGTCACTGAGAAGCGCATCTGCATTTTCCTGCGAACGGCTCGAAGAAATCTCGATCAGCACATGCCAATCATGTAAATCCGAGAGCGGATTTTTAATGCCTTCGATTTCTTCAACCGTAATGCCAACGGGCGTTCTGGCCATAAACTCAAAAGCAGTAAGTTCATTGCCGGCTTGTGATTGTGCAAGGTTGAGAAACTGAATGGCAGTATCAACGCTTGGCAGACCGCAAAACGCAACTGCCTTTCCCTTTGGTCTTGGGAACAGTTTCAGCACTGCCGCCGTGATAATGCCAAGCGACCCTTCCGCCCCAATAAACAGGTCTTTGAGATCATATCCGGTATTATCTTTCTTAAGGCGGCGCAGCCCGTTCCAGACTTCACCACTAGGCAGAACCACTTCCAGCCCCATGACCAATTGTCGGGTATTGCCATAGGCAAGTACGCCTGTGCCACCCGCATTGGTCGAAATATTTCCGCCTATTTGACAAGACCCTTGCGATCCAAGGGCAAGAGGAAATAAGCGATCATTATCGGCGGCAAGGGTCTGGATGGTTTCAAGAATACACCCTGCCTCACACACGATGACATTGCCCAGAAGATCAACTTCACGCACGGTATTCATGCGCTCTAGGGAGACAACAATCTGATTGCCGCTCTCATCCGGCATTGCCCCGCCCACATGTCCTGTGTGGCCACCTTGCGGGATCAGAACGGTTTTGCTCTGCGCTGCCAGCGTTACAATCTTCGAGACTTCCTGTGTGTTGGCAGGTTTAAGAACCACGGGTGTTTGCCCTGAAAAAAGGTCACGATTTTCGGTGACATAATGCACCTGTTCAGCGCCCGGTAACACTGCGTATTTCTCACCAACAATTGCGATAAAGGATTGAACTAGGTCTGATGTCATAAGGTATCCGGTTGTTGGCCACGCGGTGCTGCTGCCCGTTTCAGGCGGTCATTGATGGCAATACCAATCCCAAGATCGGGAATGGGTGAAACATGAATGGCTTCGGGCTTTTCGCGATCCAGTATTTTCAGGAAACTATACAGGTTGGCAGCCGCCTCAATCAAATTGCCACTGGCACTGAGGTTGAGGTGTGGTAATTGCGTTTGCTTTACTTCGCCAAATTGTAACCAAGCGCCATCGTTGGGAGTGGTTACGCAATTTGGAACTACCCGCGCATCCGGCGCATAATGACTTGCCAACATGCCCGGTGCTTCGATTTTCCCGTTAATGGCTTCTTTTGCAACTATGCCTGTTGTCTGTTCAATTATCTCTTTTGTGATGGCACCGTGTCGCAGGATGTAAATCTCCCCGTCATGGATTTTGACGATTGTGGATTCAAGTCCGACAACAGATGCGCCATTATCCAGCACTAAAAGCTCACGGTCCACTTGCGCAAATTCTTCTGCCACATGGCTGGCCGTAGTAGGCGAAAGCCTGCCTGAGCGATTGGCACTGGGCGCAGCAAGTGGCTTGCCAAACTTGGCAATAACGTCACCAGCAATGCCACGTGGATGGCGCAAGCCGATGGTTTCTAACCCTGCTGTTACAAGCGGATGAATGGGCGAACTTGATTTCAATGGAACGACAATTGTAAGCGGACCGGGCCAAAAAGCCTTCGCCAATGAACGTGACACGTTATCAAACACGCCATGAACTTCTGCCATGGCAATATCACTCACATGCGCGATCAATGGATTGAACTGAGGACGACCTTTCATCTGAAAAATCTTGGCAACAGCCTCGCCATGGGTGGCATTAGCCGCAAGCCCGTATACGGTCTCGGTTGGCAAGCCGATGCATTCGCCCGTTGCCAGACGATCAATCGCATTCTGGATAGTAGGTTCATTGATTTTTGCAGGGTGGTCGAGCGACATTGTGTTGCATTTTCAATTGACGTTTACGTCAATATTCTCCAAACAGAATTAAGAAGGAACCTTGGAGGAACTTTATGTATCGCGCTCCCGTATCAGAAATTTCCCATACGCTCAAACATGTTGCCGGATTAAAGCAGGCTTTAGAACAAGAACGCTTTGGTGATTTGTCAGAAGATTTGGTCGATGCCGTGCTGGAAGAAGCTGGCAAATTCGCCACTGACCGCATTGCACCCTTGAATAAAGATGCTGATCTGATTGGTTCAAAACTTGAAAATGCTGCGGTCACAACGCCTCCCGGTTTTAAGGAAGCCTATAAAGCTTGGTGTGAAGGTGGATGGAACGCAATCGCCGGACCAGAAGAATATGGCGGGCAGGGTCTTCCTAATATGCTTGCAATTGCAGCCTCTGAAATGTGGAACTCTGCGTCCATGGCATTTGGTCTTTGTCCATTGCTGACCATTGGCGCAATTGAGGCGCTCGACAAACACGGTTCACAAGAGTTGAAAGACGCGTATCTGGAGAAGCTTGTCTCAGGTGAGTGGAGCGGCACAATGAACCTGACAGAACCACAATGCGGGTCTGATCTGGCAGCCTTGAAAAGCCGTGCTGAACCAACGGGCAATGGCTCCTATAAAATTTTCGGTCAGAAGATTTTCATCACATTTGGTGAGCATGATATGGCGGACAATATCTGCCATTTGGTTTTGGCACGTCTGCCGGATGCACCTGCTGGTACGCGCGGTATCTCGCTTTTCCTAGTGCCAAAATTCTTGCTGAAAGAAGATGGCACACCAGGTGAACGCAATGATGTGTTTTGCCAGTCGATCGAGCATAAAATTGGCATTCATGGATCACCTACCTGTGTGATGATTTATGGTGATGGCTATGATGGACGGGATGCTGGCGCAATTGGTTATCTGATCGGTGAAGAAAATCGTGGCCTCAATTGCATGTTCACGATGATGAATAACGCACGTCTTAATGTGGGTACCCAAGGCGTATCTATTGGTGAAGCTGCCTTCCAGCACGCACTTGCCTATGCCAATGATCGCAAACAGGGTAAGGCCGCTGACTATGAAGGCGATGGCATGGCGCCAATCGTGCATCATCCTGATGTTCAGCGCAATCTGCTGACCATGAAATCCATGACAGATGCAGCGCGTGGCATTTGCTATTCATGTGCTCACGCGCTTGATATGTCCCACATTACGGAAGGTGATGAGGCGAAGTTTTGGGCAGAACGCGCAAGCTTCATGACCCCGATTGCAAAAGCGTTCTCAACCGATATTGGCTGTGAAGTGGCATCCATCGGGGTGCAAATTCACGGTGGCATGGGCTTCATCGAGGAAACCGGTGCAGCACAATATATGCGAGATGGTCGTATCAATCCGATCTACGAAGGCACAAACGGTATCCAGTCTATTGATTTGGTGACACGTAAACTTCCTCTTTCGGGTGGAGAATGCGTACAGGCATATTTGGCTGAACTTCGCGAAATCGTTGAGCAAGTGCGCGGTGCAAATCATGATGGATTTGGCAATACCGCAGAGCTCCTCGATGAAGCATTAAATGATGTCGAGGCTTCCACCAATTGGTTGTTAAGCCAATTGTCAGACGGCAATATGGAACAGGCGCTCGCAGGTGCCACACCGTATCTGCGTCAGTTCGGCATTGCATCGGGCGGATGTTACCTTGCGAAATCAGCCCTTGCAGATCACGCCTCAGACCGCATTGGTCTTGCGCGGTTCTTTGCAGAGAATTTTGCAAGCGAGTGTAAAGCAATCCGAAATACAGTCGAAGGCGGTGCAGATAGCCTGCTTGCTGCTGGTGAATTCTTGAAGGCAGGATAAGCGTATGACGAATACAAAAGAGTATATCGAAACCGAGATTTCTGACGGCGTTATGACCATCAGAATGAACCGTCCTGACAAGAAAAACGCGATCACCGCTGACATGTATGCGGCAATGGCGTCGGGTCTTGATGCCGCTAATGAAAACGATGACGTGCGTTCGGTTTTGTTCCTAGGAACGCCGGGTGCATTTTCAGCAGGCAATGACATTGGGGATTTCATGAAAGTTGCGATGAGCGGTAAACGTGATTCGATGGCTGTCTTTGATTTTCTTGAACGCATCATCATGGCACCTAAGCCACTGATTGCAGGCGTTGATGGTCTGGCAATTGGCGTTGGCACTACCATGCTTTTGCATTGTGACTATGTGGTCGCGTCTTCTGCATCACGTTTCAAAACACCATTTGTTGATCTTGGTTTGGTGCCGGAAGCAGGCTCCAGTCTCATAGCACCGCAAATTATTGGCCATCACAAAGCGTTCGCGTTGTTGGGATTGGGCGAGGCGTTTAGCGCGGATCATGCCTCTGATGCTGGTTTTGTGAACCGTGTTGTAGAGCCGGATACACTTGAAGCAACAGCAATGGGTATTGCAAAAGATATTGCTGCCAAGCCTGTTGAAGCGCTGAAAATTTCACGTGACCTTATTCGTGGTGACCGTACTCCAATCCTTGAGCGGATGCGCGAAGAGGGTGTGCTATTTGGTCAGCGTCTGGAATCTGATGAAGCGCGTCAGGCCTTCACTGCATTTATGTCTAAGGGTGCTGCTTAAATTTCAAGCAATTTTATTGGCCCGTTTGAAACGGCCTCTTTCGTATTCAAAGTGAAATGCGCATGAACCTGAAGGTGGCCTTTAGGATAGCTTGAAGCATACTGCTATGGCGATGTAATATGAAGACATTAGGGATTTAGATGTGCTTTGAGCACCAAGTGCTTGGCACAGAATATCTTAAAACAACCAAAACACGTTATAAATAATTACCAAGTTGGACACATGAAATTACCATCTATGGTACTTCGTTCTACAATTGTTGCATAGGTCCGGAAATTGTAATTTCGCTAGAGGGATGAGCTTTGCTTATTTCCTTTAGCGGCTAGCTCCGACCCACATAAGGGGCTGGCCGCGCTTATTTCTCCAAAAGCACAACCATTTCCACATGCGGTGTAAACCGGAACTGATCAAACGCGGCCATTGTCTTGATCGAATATCCACCCGCTAATAAAGTACCTAAATCTCTGGCTAACGTCACGGGATTACATGAAACAGCCGCAACGCGAGAGATCCGGGACTTTGCAATTTGGCGGGTTTGGAGTTCTGCGCCAGCGCGTGGCGGGTCAAAGACCAATCCATTAAACTTCTTTAATTCCTGAAATGTAACAGGCCGTCGTTCCAGATTTCGGACTTCGCTTTTCAACTCTTTGAGTTTGCCTGCAGTGCCGCGCCACGCCTGATCCATGGCAATTACGGCTTCTTTGGTTTCTTCCAATGCCCACACTTTGGAACGTTCTGCCAAACGCAATGCAAACGTGCCGACCCCGCAATAAAGATCCACCACAGAGTTACACTTGGCAAGGTGTCCTGTCACCATTTCCGCCATCGCGGTTTCTGCGGTACTGCTTGCCTGAAGGAATGCGCCAGGATGGGGAACAACCTTTGCTAATCCCATCGAGACATAAGGCTTGCGGGCTTCGATCAAGACTTCGCCCCCTGCGGAAAGTCTGGAAAAACCAAGTTCCAAGGCTTTCTTGGTAAGTCCGTGTTTGAGAGCGTCATTGGGTGGGCGAATATCCTCAACATTGATATCCAGTCCCTCTTCACACGCAGTGGCCATGATGCGTACCGGCTTTTTTCCCAATGGCAGGGAAGACGCAAAATCGCGGATGCTCTCAATGCTTTCTTCGAGTATTTCATCAAGCACAGGGCATTGGGTGATCTCGATCACCTCATGGCTGGCCGCCTTCGAAAACCCAACCACCAGTTTACTATCAATTCGGCAAGCCAAAAATGTTGCACGGCGTCGCGATGAAACTGGAAAGTCGATCAGTTCTTCAACTCTATTGGGAATGCCTTCGCGGGTTAGCGCCTCGTCAATGAGTCCAAGCTTCCATTCCTGATACGCTGAATGCTCCAAATGCTGTAGCTGGCATCCGCCGCATTGGGTGAAGTGAGAACAGGCTGCTTTGATGCGTTGAGGCGATGGCGATACAACGCGTTCAAGATCAAGCCGCGCACCTTTGCCGGAAACTTCCACGGTTTCTTGCGGCAGCGCATAGGCCACATACTGGTCACGACCATCACGCTGAATAACACCGTCACCCTGACGGCCCAGCATATCAATTTTAACTTCCTGCATTTTTAACTCCAGCCAGTAGAAACTCCACGTTCCCGTCTCCGCCATGAATAGGGGATGTCACGAGATGGGTCGTTTGCCAACCATTGATTGAGTTCAGCCAGTGCTTCATGTCGGTAGCGACTGCGTTTGCCATCTCGGGGTCACGCACAATGCCGCCTCTTCCAAGGTTATCCCGTCCCACTTCAAATTGCGGTTTCACAAGAAAGATACCAATTGCAGGATCACCAGCCAGTTCGAGAGCAGGGGGAAGTGCCAGCTTCAGGGAGATAAAACTCAAATCGCTGGTGATAAAATCAGGCACAATATTATCCAGATGCTCAAGCGTTAGATCGCGCGCATTCACCCCTTCAAGATTGGTAATGCGGTTATGGCTGACAAGCATATCGTCCATTTGATCATGCCCCACGTCAACGGCGTAGATATGAGACACATCATGTTCCAGCATCACTTGGCAAAAGCCGCCGGTGGAAGCGCCAAGGTCTAAGGCTGTTTTGTCCTTGGGTGAATAGTCGGTTGCTTCAATCGCATGTTTGAGTTTCAGGGCAGCTCTGGAAACATACCGTTGGGCAGGATCATTGATTGAGACAAGAGAAGGGTCGGTAACACGCCGTGATGGTTTGGCCGAAACCTCATCACCCACTGACACGCATCCACGGTTGATCGCGTCGCGCGCACGCGCTCGCGTTTTGTAATGCCCTGTTTCAACGAGCCATTCATCCAGTCGGGGGTGTGCCATTCAAGCCTTGTGCCGCAGGGAATATGAATTGGCAAGCAGGTGATTGTTTTGGACCTTAACCCAAAGGATTATTCTGAGGTAACCAAATTGCCGTTTGAATCGAAAATTTCCCACTCGATGTCTGGTTCGGCAGAGAAACTTGGAATAATGCTGCCCGTTGCGGTGTAATCAATACCAAATGTCGCGTCATTGCTGACCATAGGTTTGAGCCCTGGTTCTTGGTTTACACTGCTTTGATCCTTGGGTGCTTCTGGCTCTTTAGCCTCACGCACAACAATCGCAGGTTGTTCATCATACGAAATGGTGCCGCGAATATCGCCAACCCGTGCCGCAGCTCTTGCCGCCGCGCCGACCTCGATGGATTTATCAACCTTAGGTTCGTAGCTCTGGGCAAGCGATGTACTTCCCAAAGACAACATGACTGCACCTAGTATTGATATCATCTTACCCATGCCGTTTCTTCCAAGCATTAATTGTTAGAAAAACAGTGCCATATCTGGGTTAGGGAAGGGCAAAGAAGCTTGGTTAGCAAGCTCCCAAAAAGCGTGGTAAACGCAATCTTAAAAGCAGATTGGAAGTCCGGTCAAAAGCAGGTTCTCAACCAGTGTTTCACCATTGGCTTGCCAAAACCAAAGGCTGGAAGCAGCAAGCAGACCAATACCAATCGCAGCAATAGTTTCAACACCGTAAGCCATCAGCCAATGCGTAAGCTTACCGCCTAGCACATTATAGGCCAAAGTATTCTCAGGTGTTTCCAACAAGACGTCGGAGCTTTGCAACTGCATTTGTATCGACTTCATCAAAGGAGATGGTTCCTTTTAATTCACCCGTCTCATTAAAGAGCATGATAAAGGCTGAATGATCTACCGTGTAATCGCCATCGTCAAGGTCTACGCGTTTCGCGGAAACAGGATAAGCATCAATCAGCTTTTTAATTTCTGTTGGATCACCGGTAATGCCCGTAATACGTGGGTCAAACGCGGTAACATAGTCTTTTAATACTTCCACCGTATCGCGTTCAGGATCGGCAGTGACAAAATAAAAATCGACCTTATTGCCATCATCGCCCAAGGTTTTTAGCCAGCCTGCCGCATCATACAATGTGGTCGGGCAGATATCTGGACAATTGGTAAAGCCGAAAAAGATTGCATGATTGCGTCCTACAAATGCGTCCTGCGTAATCGGTGCACCTGTATGTGAAACCAGATTGAACTCCGTGCCAAACTTTTTGACGTTTTGTGCCTGCAACGGATTTTGTGCCCCACTGCCATTGAGCAAAACATACCCGCCCAAGCCAGCACACAGTGCAACCAGTACCCAGAGGAATATTCGAACGGCTTTCATGAAGTCATACTTTCACATTATCAATTGATTTTGCTTCTATCTATCTGATGATGCAAGAAGTTCAATTCAAGAGATTGTCATGCCAGGCAAAGCGCATGCGTCCGCCTATTCAGAAACGTCTTTATTCAGGGTCAAGCGGCTCGGTGCCGGATGATTTGCCTTCACCGTCGAGACGGATTTTTTCAACGCGGTCTTCCGCAGCAGCTAAAAGCTTGCGGCAGTGATTGCGTAATTTTTCGCCACGCTCATAGTGATTGATAGACTGATCAAGCGGCACATTGCCTTGCTCAAGCGCTTCAACAATGGTTTCAAGCTGGTCCAGCGCCTGTTCAAAGGTCAGCGCATCAATTTCCTGATTTTGATCGGCCATAATCGTGTCCTGTTCTATCCGGTCATCAATCGGTTTACATGGGCGCTGGCAGACTCCGCAAGACCCTCAAGACTATATCCACCTTCCAATAGGCTCACGACGCGTGAATTACAGCTGGTTTCGGCAATCTCGAGAAGCTTGCCGGTTGCCCAATCAAAATCATCAGGAACAAGTTTCAGTCCTGCAAGCGGATCAAGATGGTGCGCATCAAAGCCAGCGGAAATCATCACCAGATCTGGCTTGAAATTCTCAACGGCTGGCAAAACGCGCTCGCGAAAGGCTTCCTTGAACTTTGATCCATCATCGCCCTCACTAAGAGGAGCGTTGAAAATATTTCCAGCCCCTGTTTCGCTCAATGCGCCACTGCCCGGATAAAGCGGCATCTGGTGAGTGGAAGCAAACAGAACGCTTGGGTCATCATAAAATATATCCTGCGTGCCATTTCCGTGATGAACATCAAAATCAACAATCGCAATGCGTTCAGCGCCATGCTTTTGCTGGGCGTAGCGTGCAGCAATCGCAATATTATTGACGAGGCAAAACCCCATAGAGACGGTTTTTTCTGCGTGATGACCGGGTGGACGCATGGAAACAAACGCGTTGTCGGCTTTGCCTTCAAAAACACTATCAACAGCATCCATTGCTGCACCGCATACATGCAGCACAACATCCCAGCTTTTAGGACTGGCACTTGTGTCTGCGTCAACAATCGCAATGCCGCTTTCAGGAATATTGTCTTGGACCTGTTTCAGGTGAGCCGCAGGGTGCGCCACTTCAAACCAAGCAGGATCACCTTGCGGTGCTTCTATGCGTTCCAGCGCATCAAATTTTGAGTCAGACAGTGCCTGATCAATGGCACGAATACGGTCCGGCCGCTCAGGATGGCCGGGTGGCGTTATATGCTCCACGCTTAACGGGTGAGAGTATAGCCTTGTCGTCACATTGGGCTCCTGTTTTAGGTTACTGCTGTTTTACAGCGTATATCTTGCCATCATCAAGGCCCACCAGAAATTCTGTTTTGCCGCTGACCTCACGGGTGCCAATCGCACGGTCGATGCGCGCAGGTAATGCTACCCGCCCAAGCTCTGTGAAGTTCTGACCGTTGATGCCAACAAAAATGAGTTCGTTTCTTGCAAGTGAGGGAAGTGCCAGATCAGGAATGTTATTATTGTTCACATCTGCGACCGCAGAAAGACGAAGCTCGTTCGAACCGATGAAATGATTGGAGAACCCTTGTGCGCGCGCAATTCTCACCAGACGGTCATTTCTGAAACGATAGAATTGTAGTACACCCGCCAGATGCGGCGTGACAACAAAAGCAATGTCAGGTCGGCGGTTTGCACCAAAATTATCTATTTCCGCAATATTCAGCCAGCGGTTCGCGCGACCAATAAACGGGGTCTGAGCAACCTTGATAAACGCATTTCCATTGAGATTAAAAACGGCAATCGAGGCCCCGTCCGTGCGGGACGACAAAATTGTAATCACTTCGGTTCGCCCATCAAGATTAAGATCGACAAGACGTGGAGCGATGTCCTCAAACACTTCGGTTGATGGTAATCTAAAGGTGTAAGTTTCGCCCCGTCTGTTTTTGATTTTCAGCGAACCTGCTTCCACCGCGTCTCCCAAAACGCCGTGTGGATATCGCTTTGTCGGTTCTGAATACCACGCTTCTACGATGTCGCCCGTGCCTACGGTAATGCGTCCGTCCGGTAAGCCGTTTTTTGCAAGTGCACGAGTATCAGGAACAATTTGTGTTGGAACAGACCCGTCGGTGATTTCTTCTACAATCCATGGGGGTCGCGCAAGCGGGTTGACACTTTGGGGAAGGGTTTGGGATTGCGCCGCCGCGCTGATTGTTCCAATTGCAAGAACGGTGAATGCTAAAAACAATCGCAAAATGGCTGACACGGTTTCTATCCCTCTTCGGTCATGGTCTCTGAAATTTTAATCCCGAACCCTTCAAGGCCTACGTAATGGCGTTCACGCGACGCATAAAGACGAATGGATTGAATGCTCAAGTCTCGTAAGATTTGCGCGCCCAGTCCAATTTCCAGCCATTCATCCTCGCGCGATTGTGCGGTCGCATGTTCTTCGCGGTCGGATGCGGACAATTGATCTTTCCAGCGTCCGGCGCCACTGGCAACACCAACGGAGCCTTCCCGCAGATAGACAATCACACCGCGCTCTTGCTTCGACATGGTTTTCAACATTGTTTGGAGTTGATCTGATCCGCCAAATGCATCGTTTACAACTGACTCGATATGCAGACGCACGGGCACATCCTGCCCGTCACGGATATCACCAAAGACGACTGCCAGATGGTGCATCGGATCCCATTTGGTTTTGTAGACGTAAGCCTGTGCCGGACCTGCGGATGTATCAATCTCGGTAGTTTCAACGCGCTCGATTAGGCTTTCCTGACGTTGCCGATAGGAAATCAAATCAGCAACAGAAACCATCTTCAATTCATGCTGCGCGGCAAATTCCGTAACCTGAGGCCCACGCATAACGGTGCCGTTATCATTGACCAGTTCGGAGATCACGCCAACTTCTGGCAAGCCTGCAAGTTTGCACAAATCAACGGCTGCTTCCGTATGGCCGGAGCGCATCAATACGCCACCTGCTTTTGCCACCAGTGGAAAGATATGGCCAGGGCGGGAAAAGTCCTGCGCCCCTGAATTGGGATTAGCCAGCCCACGCACGGTTGATGTGCGATCATCGGCCGAAATGCCCGTCGTTGTGCCATGCTTGTAATCAACGGAGACCGTAAAAGCGGTCGCGTGCGGATCATCATTATTGGCAACCATTGGCGCAAGGTTCAAACGGTTGGCCTCTTGTCCTGTCATTGGCGCACATACAATTCCTGAGGTATGGCGCACGATAAACGCCATTTTTTCAGGCGTACAATGTACGGCAGAAACGATCAGATCGCCTTCGTTCTCACGATCATCATCATCGGTTACAACAACGATTTCTCCAGCCTCAAAGGCACGGATTGCCTCAACTATTTTCTGCTGATCATAGGCCATTACGCTATACTCTTCCTGTCTGTCCGCGATGCATGAGGTAGTGGTCTGCAAGCGCGCATGCAATCATTGCTTCGCCTATTGGCACTGCCCGAATACCCACACAGGGGTCGTGGCGGCCTTTTGTAATTACATCAACTTCCTCACCCTTTGCGGTCACACCCTTACGCGGTGTGAGCATAGAGGAGGTCGGTTTAACGGCAAACCGCGCAACGAGCGGTTGCCCTGTGGAGATGCCACCCAAAATTCCGCCGGCATGATTGGAGAGAAACTCGACATCACCGTCTTTGCCCATTCGCATTTCATCGGCATTTTCAACGCCCGTAATGCTGGCTGCTTCAAACCCGTTGCCAATTTCAACGCCTTTCACTGCATTGATCGACATCAGGTATGAGGCAATATCCTGATCCAGTTTTGCGTAGACAGGCGCCCCCAACCCGGCGGGTACGTTTTCGGCAACCACTTCGATGACAGCGCCTACAGAAGACCCGTCCTTGCGAATGCCATCCAGATAGTCTGACCATTCATCAACCACAGATGCGTCCGGACAAAAGAACGAATTTTGATCGACCTGATCCCAATCCCAGTTTTCACGATTAATATGTTTCTCACCCATTTGCACGGCAACGCGCGCTGCGGTTTCACGCGCCGATGATCTGCCGCCCCCGCGATAATCACGAACACCATATTTTACATCATAGGTATAATCCGCATGGCCAGGGCGATAGCGGTCGCGAATTTCAGAATAATCTTTCGAGCGCTGGTCTGTATTGCGGATCATCATGGAGATCGGCGTGCCGGTTGTAACCATCACATCAGGATTTTCATTCGTTGGTAACACGCCTGACAGAACTTCGACTTCGTCCGGCTCGCGTCTTTGAGGGGTGAATCGGGATTGTCCGGGCTTGCGCTTATCGAGGAAGGATTGAATTTCAGAGAGGGTGAATTCAATTCCTGGAGGGCATCCATCAACCACGCAGCCTAAAGCAGGCCCGTGGCTTTCACCCCAAGTCATGACCCTGAATAAATGGCCAAAGGAATTGAACGACATGAAAATCCCCGTTGCTTACTAAGATTGTTTTTAGTTGAAACCTATCGTGATGCAAGAAATTCCAACACGATACACTGAAATCAGATGAGTTCTTCTGCCCCACCCTCAAAGCGGTAAAACTGATCCTGCGGAAACGCAAAATGCGCGATATCTTCAATCGCTGCCCCACCCGCCAGATGGCGCATCACCCTACCGATCGCACCATGCGCTGCCACCAGAAACTTACCGTCTTGTGGAAGGCTCTCCAGCCATTCACCCACCCGCGATACAACCATGGCATGGCTTTCGCCATTTTCCGGTTGGAAGTTCCACATATCCTTCTTGCGCTGGTCAAAGGCTTCGCGATTGTTGGCTTTAAGATCAACCCGCGTTGTACCCTCAAAATCACCATAGCTGATTTCAATCAACCGTGGCTCGATTGCGTATTGTGAAGGTTCCAGTCCCATTTCACGACGAATAATTTCCATCGTCTCACGAGAGCGCACCAATGGGCTTGAGATAAATTCAAACCCTTCGGCCTGACCCAGAATTTTAGCGAGCTTCTCGCCATTGCCCTTGGCTTGGCCACGGCCTGTATCATTGAGAGGAATATCAATCCGGCCCTGATAGCGCTCTTCCGCGTTCCAGTCGGTCTGGCCATGTCGGACATAATAGATCAAAGGTCCAGCCATGCTGAAGCGTTATTCCTTCACCACCGAGATATCAGGCGCATCAACAGCCTTCATGCCCACTGTGTGGTAGCCTGAATCAACATGATGCACTTCACCGGTGACCCCGCGTGAGAGATCAGACAGGAGATACATGGTTGAATCACCCACTTCATCAATCGTGACGGTGCGCTTCAACGGTGAGTTATATTCATTCCATTTCAGAATATAACGAAAATCACCAATACCGGATGCAGCAAGTGTTTTAATTGGCCCTGCGGAAATTGCATTGACGCGAATGTTTTTGCCACCCAAATCGACGGCCAGATATTTAACAGATGTTTCCAGTGCAGCTTTTGCAACGCCCATGACGTTGTAATGCGGCATTACTTTTTCTGCACCATAATAGGTGAGGGTGACCATAGAGCCGCCATCGGTCATGAGTTTTTCAGCGCGTTGTGCAACCGAGGTAAACGAGTAGACCGAGATATCCATGGTTTTGCGGAAATTGTCTGCGGTCGTATCAACATAACGACCCGTCAACTCATCCTTGTCGGAGAATGCAATTGCATGAACGAGAAAGTCCAGCTTGCCCCATTCTTTCTCGATGTTGGAAAAAACCGCATCGATGGAAGCAGGGTCGGTTACATCGCATTCGCCCGCAACATATGCGCCAAGCTCGTCGGCGAGTGGGCCAACACGTTTTTTCAACGCTTCGCCCTGATATGTCAGTGCAAGTTCAGCACCCGCATCACGGCACGCTTTAGCAATTCCCCAAGCAATTGAACGATTATTGGCAACACCCATCACCAAACCGCGCTTGCCAGCCATCAAACCGCTGGTATCCATTCATCAATCTCCAAAAATTCAAAAGCACCCCAGATATCGCTGTAAGACTTTAATGTGCGGTCAATTAGGTGCCCTGCGGATATGCCACAAGGCACTAATATCTGCAAGGTCAGACCCTATTTAACCTTCGAAGAATTGCTTCAAATCTTGCAAACCTTCTTCCGGCAGGATCAAAGCCGTTTGTACCAGCAAGTCTCCGTATCCATCTGCTTTTTTAGGAAGACCCTTACCTTTCAGGCGAAAGACTTTGCCTGAACTCGTACCTTCAGGGATGCTGAGCGATAATTTCCCGTCAAAGGTTGGTATGGTCACTTTTCCACCAAGCACAGCAGTTTTTAACGGCACTTCACACACATATCGAAGGTCTGATCCCGTGCGTTCAAACTTTTCGTGAGACTTCATTCTAAGTTTGACGAGCGCATCACCTGCACGGCGTCCCGATACCTGTTTGCCCTGGCCTTTGAGGCGAACCACTTGGTTGTGTTCGGCTTCGGGAGGAATGGAAACGGATATTTGTTTTCCATCGGGCAGACGAACAGCGGTCTTGCCGCGCATTAAATCTTCGAGTGTGACTGATGCGCTAAGGTCTATATCAAGTGATACAGGCTTTTGTTGTGCCTGTGGCTGTGGCCCGCCGCCAAACGGATTACCACCGCCGCGTGCTTGCTGCCCACCAAAGGCAGAGCCGAAAATTTCACCCAGAATGTCCTCAGCCCCACCAAAGCCACCGGTGCCACCAAAAGGATTGCCGCCGCCGGAACGCTGTTGACGAAATCCACCAAACGGATCACCGCCTTGTCCAAAGCCTGAGAATTTTGGCTGGCCTTTTTCATCAATTTCACCGCGATCATATTGAGCGCGTTTATCACTATCACCGAGAATTTCGTAGGCCTGTGTTACTTCTGCAAACTTGGCTTGTGCATTTTTGTTGGAAGCGTTTTGATCGGGGTGATACTTTTTGGCGAGCTTGCGAAAGGCGGATTTAATCGCCTTTTCGTCAGCCGTTTTTGTCACCCCTAGAACGGAATAGGGATTTGCCATACTGCACCTTTACATAAGATTTAAGAGGCTAATGCCTCTCTGTTGATGCTCATATGGGGGTTTATATGCAAAAATGCAAAGAAATGACTGGTTTAGTCACCATCGCGCAAGAACCAGGACAGAACCCAAAACCCTTTGCGCAGCTCGCAGGTTTCACCATTATACAGTGAAATTCCCATAAACGTATCAACCGTGGTCTGGAACTTTTTGCATTGCTGGCCATGACTGCCGACGAATTTATTGATCGCGGTAATCGTGCCTTTATTGCCCGTATCAGGATTTTGCCAGGCAAGTGTCCCAATCTGTTCTGTATCTGCAACAACAGTTTTGATCAGTTCGGCATCGGTAGATGCGATACCTTCCTGTTTAACCGGCTTTGAAACGGATGACGTGATAAGTTCGTCTTGGGTGTCTACTTCGCCAAGCGTATTAGAAATACTGCATCCGGAAAGGGCAATAAATGCCACAATCGATAGGGTTGCAATCTTTCCAGTGTTGACAGACCTATGGACCTGCTCAATATCCTGCGAAGAAACCCCGTGGCTTGCGCCCTGCAATGCTTTGGTGGTTACTCTATACATTTACCAACTCGAAAAACGGAATACTCTGAATGAATGATCAACCATCTGGGTTAAAAATCAGTGACCAAATCCCTGAAAATCCTCTTTTTCTTTTCAAGGATTGGTTGGCTGCAGCAGAAAAGTCAGAACCAAATGATCCTTCTGCAATGACAGTAGCAAGCGTGGATGGTGACGGATTGCCCAATGCACGTCTGGTTTTGATGCGCCGTTATGATGAGCGCGGATTTTGTTTTTTCACTAATTTCCAAAGCCAAAAGGGGCAGGAACTACTCGCCAGCAAAAAAGCCGCCGCTGTGTTTCACTGGAAGACATTACGTAAACAAGTGCGCCTTCGCGGCGAAGTAGAAGAAGTAACCAAGGAAGAGGCAGACGAGTATTTCTTCTCAAGGCCGCGTGGATCACAAATTGCATCCACCGCATCCCAGCAATCACAAGCATTATCCAGCCGTGATCAACTCTTGGAAGAAGTAGCAGAACTTTCAGGAAAAATCGGAACAGGCGATATTGCGCGCCCTGACCATTGGTCCGGTTTCCGCATCAAGCCTTTATCAATAGAGTTCTGGAGCGATGGTGAATTTCGAATGCATGACCGCATCCGTTTTGATCGTAAATCCACAGATGCCGAATGGGAAACAGTACGGCTGTATCCTTAAAGTGATGGGAGCTTTATGGCTAGGCATCTATAGTTTAAAATATGCCTGAGCCCACAAAAGGCTCGTTAAACTCCGGTGCCGCCGACCGTTACTGCGTTCATCCGCAATGTTGGCTGGCCAACACCCACGGGTACGCCCTGACCGTTTTTACCACACATGCCGATGCCAGTGTCGAGTTCCATGTCATTGCCGACCATGGCAATGCGTTGCATGGCCTCAGGTCCGTTGCCGATCAGGTTTGCGCCCTTGAGGGGCCTGCCAACCTTGCCGTTTTTGATCTCGTAAGCTTCGGTACAATCAAACACAAACTTGCCTGAAGTGATGTCCACCTGGCCGCCGCCGAATGACACAGCAAAAACTCCGTCTTTAACGGATTCCAGAATTTCCTTTGGATCATGCTCACCGCTTTTCATATAGGTATTGGTCATGCGGGGCATGGGTTGATGGGCATAGGATTGCCGTCTGCCATTACCTGTAGATTCAACACCCATCAGGCGGGCGTTTTGACGATCCTGCATGTAGCCTACAAGAATGCCATCCTCGATGAGAACGGTTTCATTGGTAGGTGTGCCTTCATCATCAATTGAAAGAGACCCGCGTCGCCCGTCAATCGTACCATTATCCACCACAGTAACGCCTTTTGACGCGACTTGCTGGCCCATCAGTTCTGAGAAGGCAGAGGTTTTCTTTCGGTTGAAGTCACCTTCCAACCCATGACCAACCGCTTCGTGCAGCATAACACCAGGCCAGCCCGGACCAAGCACAATATCAAACGTCCCAGCAGGGGCGGGAACTGCTTCCAGATTTACGAGCGCGGTGCGCAATGCCTCTTGTACACCGCTCTGCCATTTCTCCGTGGTTAGGAATTCACCAAATCCGGCACGCCCACCAAAGCCGAAACTTCCCGTTTCCTGACGGTCGCCTTCGCCGACAACCAGAGTAATGCCAATACGAATGAGTGGGCGAATATCCTTCACGAAATGCCCGTCAGGGCGCAATATCTCGACCAATTGCCAATTTGCAGCGAGTGAAACCGTGACCTGTCGTACACGCTCATCAAGATTGCGCGCATGCTCATCAATGGTTTGGAGTAGTTTTACCTTATCCTCAAAACTGGGTGAGCCAATCGGATTAACATCAGGATAGAGTTTGCGGTTTGTGCCTTGTGGACCTGCGGCATACGTACCGCTGCTTGCCCCATGAACGGAGCGAACCGCATCGGCAGCGCGTTTGAGCCCTGCTTCGCTCATATCGCCAGAATGCGAGTAAGCAGAAACTTCACCTGCTACCGCGCGCATACCAAACCCTTGCCGAGAATCAAAACTGCCTCTCATTAGTTTTCCATTATCAAAAACCAGCGCTTCGGTTTCGCAATATTCTACAAAGAGTTCACCGTCTTCTGCCTGACCAACTGATTGTTTCAAGATTGCTTCTATCGCATGTCGGTCAATGTCGAATTGGTCTAGCAGGGAATTCATAAAGCTCTCCGGATACGCCGCTGCGTAATATCCAAGAGATATGCCCTATACGGGCAATTCCAACAAGTTTCTTTGTAAAGTTGAGATCAAGACTAAATCTTGGTCTATGGGATTTTCGAATAACCTTCGGAAAACCCTTTCAGGTCAACGGGGATGCCGATGCCTTCTTCCGGCGTCTGGAACACAATAAACGTGGCAGTCGTGCCTTTCTTCATGGTTTCCAGCAATTCACCCTGCAGGATAACTTCTGCGTAACATCCATCTTGGAAACAGCGCACAAAATACGCCCGCCCGATGTCTTTACCATCCACGTTCAGGCCAAGCCCGTTAGGGAGTAAGACACCCAGAGGCGCCAAAACCCGCATAATTTCAGATTCTTTATCTGCAGTACGAAGAATGACGACAGAAAGGCCAACTTCGGCTCTGTCTTGCGCCACAACGTTTTGCATTAACGCGCATTGCTCACTTGAGGCACCGGGGGGGGTGTCACAAACCATTGACCATGCGCCATGGGTTGATTTCACAGCTCCCTGTGAGAGCACACCATTAACTGAACCAAACATGCTGGCAGCCAATGTTGCAGCAACAACACCATAGTGTGACAATTTCCGGAATTTCATGATCGAATCACTCACGTACAGATTTTACAGTCTGGGATAAGGTCAAACCGTTTATACACTATTAACCAAGAAGCATTCGCATACGTTACAACAAAAAGATCAGCAATAATGTAGCAAACCCTTTTATGATTCATATGCCGTACAAAAAGTACTCAAACAAAAAGACTGTGTTGATATTGAGGTGGAGACCCAATAGAAAATACACACCTAAAATCATGGCGGATGACCCGTTAAAAATAGGCGTTTTGTGCAAATTTGCCGCACAGATTTATAAAGTCATATGATTGCGATTGCCGTGCCAGTATGGTTTTACACATATAATAAGTGTCCGGCGCTGAATCGCTGGGTCAAATCTGATTAAAAATCCCGAAGCGCATGACGCTACGGTACTGGGAACAGGAGAATATTCATGAAGGCAATTGCCTCAATTTTTTCAGGGCTTGCTTTGTCGGTTGCATCCGCTGCATCTGCATTTGCTGCACAACCAACAGATTGGGGCATTTGGCACCAACCTGCGGGTTCAGATATGATGGCTCAAATCGAATGGTTTGACGCATACACATTCTGGTTCATTACACCGATTACGATTTTCGTGATGATCTTGTTAGCAATTGTCGCAGTAAAGTTTAATGCGCGCGCAAACCCAACCCCATCCAAAACAACTCACAATACAGCGATTGAAGTTGTATGGACCGTTGTTCCAATCGTGGTGTTGATCGCAATTGCTATTCCTTCTTTCCAACTTCTGGACGATCAGCTTGATCCACAGGAAGAGCCTACCCTAACCGTTAAGACAGTGGGTCAGACCTGGTATTGGGATTATGAATATCAGGACGAAAGCGAAATCTCTTTCTCATCCAATATGATGCTGGAAGAAGATCGTGCAGGCACAGGCAAAGAAGACAAAGGTCAATATCCTCGTCTTCTCGCCGTGGATAATGAACTCGTCGTTCCGGTCGGCGAAATGGTTCGTATGCTTGTTACTGCTGATCCAGAGGGTGTCATTCACGACTGGGCGCTTCCAGCATTTGGCGTGAAAATGGACGCAATTCCAGGTCGTACAAACGAGACTTGGTTCAAGGCTGAAAAAGAAGGCCTTTACTATGGCCAGTGTTCAGAGCTTTGTGGCCGTAACCACGCATACATGCCTGTTGCCGTACGTGTTGTCTCTCGCGATCAGTTCGATGCATGGCAGAAAAATGTAGCTGAGAATGATCTCGACGCTGCAAACAAACAATTGATGGCTTCTGTTGAAGCTGACCGCAATGTGAAGCTGGCTCAGAGCCAGGCTTCTGAATAAGCGCAGGGGAGCGTTAAGCAATGGCTACTGCCGACGTATATCAGGAACACAATCTGGGCTTCTTCAAGCGCTGGTTTTATTCAACCAACCACAAAGACATCGGTACTCTTTATCTGATCTTTGCGATCATGGCGGGTATCATTGGCGGTTTCCTTTCCGTTGTCATGCGGATGGAGCTTCAAGAGCCTGGCCTCCAGTATTTTGCTGACCCACATGTCTATAACGTGTTCACAACCGGTCACGGCCTGATCATGATCTTCTTCATGGTCATGCCAGCAATGATCGGCGGCTTTGCCAACTGGATGGTCCCAATCATGATTGGTGCACCGGATATGGCATTCCCGCGCATGAACAACATCTCGTTCTGGTTGCTACCACCTGCATTCTTGTTGCTACTTTGCTCAATGTTTGTGGAAGGCCCGGCGGGTGCAAACGGCGTTGGCGGTGGCTGGACAATCTACCCACCTTTATCCTCGCTCGCGGGGCAGCCTGGTCCTGCGATGGATCTTGCAATCCTTTCTCTGCACATTGCGGGTGCATCGTCGATTTTGGGTGCGATCAACTTCATCACAACCATTTTTAACATGCGTGCTCCAGGCATGACATTGTTCAAAATGCCATTGTTTGCTTGGTCTATCCTGATCACTGCATTCCTGCTTCTTCTGTCATTGCCAGTGCTTGCAGGCGCAATCACCATGCTTCTGACCGATCGTAACTTTGGTACGACATTCTTCGCACCGGAAGGTGGCGGCGACCCGATTCTATTCCAGCATCTGTTCTGGTACTTTGGTCATCCAGAAGTATACATCCTAATTTTGCCGGG
>CAZEPF010000021.1:0-3807 GCA_964514045.1 uncultured Rhizobiaceae bacterium
GAGCACAAACGCCACGGCGTTCAAACGGTTCAATCCAAGCCAGATACGCTCTAGTTTTCGATTTTTTCGTCTGGATAGACGCCCCAAATATCATTCTTTGGGATAAATCCGTCTACCTCTGAAACCTCAACACGACACCAATCAGAGCCACACGCTTCCACTTTGGCAACCACGCCTGGCTCCAGCCGTGCAATGATTGCAGCACTATTGGCACCTTTCGAGTGCATGTCAGAAAGACCCTCGGTCTTATTGGTTTCCCAAGGTTTGATAATCGCGGTGCGCTTGCCGGAAAGCAGTGAGTGCAGGATCCATCCTTCATTGCCCTCAGGGTCACGCACCTTGCGCCAATTGTCATATTCCTGAATGATTTCCATAGGCAGGCCAGGTTTTAGATACATCCAAACCACTTGATATTGTCGGCCCGGACCCACGCGCATGTTAACGCGTTTGGATTTCAGGCTGGCAAATCGTGGCAGTGGCAGGCCTGTTTTGCCTGTTGAAGCCGCATTTGCCTCAGAAACCGGATTGAAATTTTCTGGAGCCGGAACGAAACTTGCGATGCTTAACACCAATCCTGCGCCCAAAATTCTGATAAAACGTTCCTGTACGCTCTTACTTGTCATGTTGTTACCTGCCTAAACCATGATTGATACTTGAGTTGGTGGGCAGGTTTGCTAAACCATTGCCTTTACGGATAATCGCAAGTGTGGGTTAACAGGACCTCAACACAAGCCTTGAAACTCTTGGAGGGAGATCTGACGATGAGTGCTAAAAAACCCGTTGTGGTCGTCACGCGCAAACTGCCTGATCCTATTGAAACCCGTATGCGCGAGTTATTCGATACACGGCTTAATCTTGCAGATGTTCCATTATCCAAAGAAGCACTGGAAAAAGCCGTGCAATCAGCCGACGTTCTGGTGCCAACAGTGACTGACATAATTGATGCAGACTTAATCGAAAAAGCAGGGAGCCAGTTAAAACTGATCGCAAATTTCGGCAATGGCGTTGATAATATCAATGTGAAGGCTGCGGCAGAAAAGGGCATGGCGGTTACGAACACGCCTAATGTTTTGAGCGAAGATACCGCGGATATGACCATTGGCTTGATGATTGCGGTGTCGCGCCGGTTTGTAGAAGGTGCGCAGGCAATTAACCGTGGGCAGTTTGAAGGCTGGTCTCCCACTTGGATGTTGGGAAATCGCATTTGGGGCAAGCGCCTAGGGATTATCGGCATGGGTCGTATTGGCACAGCTGTTGCCCGACGGGCGAAAGCATTTGGCCTTTCCATCCATTATCATAACCGTCTGCCAGTCGTTGGACATATTGAGAAAGAACTGGAAGCAACCTATTGGGAAGAATTAGACCAGATGCTTCCCCGTGTTGATTTTGTATCGGTCAATTGTCCCGCAACGCCGGCAACAACCAATTTGCTTTCGGCTGAACGGTTGAAACTGCTTAAGGATAACGCAATCATCATCAATACAGCGCGTGGCCAGATCATCGACGTGGAGGCTTTAACAAGCGCTATTTCTCATGGTCGTTTGGGCGGTGCAGGATTGGATTATTTTGGCCAGTCACCGGCTCCTGATTCTGAAATTATGTCGCTCGTCAAAAAGGGCAAGGTAGTGCTTCTTCCGCACATGGGGTCAGCGACAAGCGAGGGCCGTCTTGAAATGGGTGAACGTGTCTTGATCAATATCCGCACTTGGGTCGATCAACATCGCCCACCGGACCGCGTTCTTCCCTCAAAGGAATAGATTTTTGAAAGCAATTACCTTTGGATCAGCGATGGTCGATATCATCGCAGTTCTAGATACAGATTCCATTGAGCAGATTTCATTCTCGAATGCCCATGAGCAATTCCTGTTGGTGGAGCCGGGTCGCAAGGTCGAGGCGCGCTCCATCTCAACTCATATTGGTGGTGGTGGGTTAAACACGGCTGTATGTCTCGCGCGATTGGGTTGCGATGTAGCGCCTTTGGTAAAAACCGGAAATGATTCTTCGCGCGCTCACGTGCTTCAACACTGTCGTGAGCAGGGCCTTGATTCGCGTCTGGTATTGACGGATGAAACTGATAGTACGGGTTCGGCAGTGATGATTGCGAGCCATGATAAAAACGCTGCAATCTTTACCCATCGTGGATCAAACACGCGTCTGATTGATAATGATCTGGATCAAGCCTCTCCCTTGGAGGCCGATTTAATTCATGCAGCGCCTTTAAGTGGTGATTCTGCAAAACTGCTTCCCTTGATTGCAGAACGGGCAAAACAATCCGGTGCTTTTTTCTCGTCCAATCCGGGTATCCGCCAGATCACCACAAAGGCAAGCTCGGTTCTAACAGCGGCTCGTTATATGTCCCTAATGGCCATCAATGCGGTGGAGGCAGCTGCTCTTGTTCCCTGTCTTTCGGCAATCAAAGGTGACATTGATTGGGGAACACCAAACAAAGACGAACCTGTTTTGAAATTACAGGGCACAACGATTGGTCTTCGAAGGTTTTGTGAAATTGTGCATGACGATGGGCCAGACAATATTCTGGTAACTTATGGGGGTGAAGGTGCGTGGATGTTTGACGGGAACGACCTTCACTTTCAGGCGGTTATCCCTGCTGAAGTTGCAGGAACCGCAGGTGCCGGAGACTCCTTTGTTTCGACGCTTGCTTGGGCTTTACAGTCTGGCAGACCGGCGGGTGAAGCAATGGCACTAGCTGCCCAAAATGCGTCGTCTGTAGTGTCATTCGTCAACACAACCGATGGTTTGCTGGCCTCGGATGAGTTGCTGGCGCGCGCAGGATTTTCCAACTAAACTATTTTTTATCGTGATAGCCCTTTAGGATTTTCATGGAAGAGCATGTCGCAGTTTCCGAACAAACCTTCTTGTCCAGGGTGACAAGGGTTTTTGATTGGGCTGTTCGCTATGGTGTAAGCGGATATGATCGCGAAACACGCCGCCGTCTCTCAATCTGCAATATTGCCGGATATTTGTCCGCCCTTTCTTCTTTATCGTTTGTCGTAAATTTTTCCATGTACGATCTCATGGAAATGCGATGGCTGGTTCTGGGTAATCTGCTCTCTGCGATCATCACAACTGCATCACCCTTGCTGCATCGGTTCAATGCAGTGGCAAGTCCCATTGTTCTCGCAACAACCGTGGCAGTGACCTTATTTTTCTTTGTGTCAGAGCTTGGCAGGGATTCTGGCATTCAATTGAATTATATAGGCTCGGTAGCAATTGCTTTTGCAATTTTTGGTCTGGGCCACATGCGGTATATTATAGCCGTTACCATCATTTGTATCGTCGGGCATATCTCGACATATTTTCTATTTGAGACAGGGCGTGTGCAGCATCTGATTGAACCGGCATTCATAAATCAGATTTACATATTATCGGCAACGTCGATCATGCTCGTACTGGCATTGATCGTCTGGTATGCGTTTTCGATTGCAGCGGACGCAGAAGCGCGAACCGAAAGCCTGTTACAAAATATGCTGCCCGCACCCATTGCCGAGCGACTGCGCGAAGAACCCAATCAGATCATTGCGGACAAGTTTGATGAGGCCACGGTTATGTTTGCCGATGTCGTCGGCTTTACAAAACTTGCGCGCAATACAAGTGCCGAAGAACTCGTAGGTATTTTGAATATTGTTTTTTCCAAATTCGATAGCATTAGTGAGGAAATTGGCACTGAGAAAATCAAAACAATTGGGGACTCTTACATGGCGGTTTGTGGTGTGCCGGATGTAAACGATGATCATGCAGAGCGCATTGTCAGGCTCGGTTTGAGATTTCAAACAGCGCTTGCAGAAA
>CAZEPF010000021.1:3817-24550 GCA_964514045.1 uncultured Rhizobiaceae bacterium
TACGGTATTGATCTTACCATGCGGATTGGCATTGCTACGGGGCCGATAACAGCGGGTGTCATCGGCAAGGCAAAATTTGCTTATGATGTTTGGTCCACCACAGTAAATCTTGCCGCGCGTCTGGAAGCGTATGGCGAACCGGGGCGCATCCGTGTTTCTCAGGCAACGTATCGTGCCTTGCGCAAAACCCATGAGTTTGAAAAAATTCCAGCCGAAACTCTGAAAGGTGTTGGCCGTGTTTCAAGCTGGTTTGTGAAAGCTTGAATTTGGAAAGTTGCTAAAGCTGTCCTGCCTTCTCCAGCATTTGCCAAGCCTGTCTGACAAACTCCGATTTGAAAGAATGTCCGCCTGAAAATGCGCAAAAGTTCAAGATTTGATCCTTATCATTCTTGGAAGCTTTACAGCGAAGTCCGTCCTCTTCATAACGACCTGCGTCACGAAACCCGCCATAATTTGCGTACATTTCCAAGACCATTGGGACGCGGCCCTGATGGGTGTCTGCAATCGGGCGCCCCATAAGTGGCACAACCGGATCAGCATCACCGTGAATGTGAACAACACTAGCTGGTGGTGTTGTGCAGGTTGTGGGTTCGGGTTGCCAGAATGTACCGGAGATTGGTGCAAATCCGGCAAAGGACTGACTGCGATGGCAGATCAGGTTCCAGACCATCATGCCGCCGGCAGAAAAACCCGTGGCCATAATGCGCTTTGGGTCGATTGCGTAGCGTGTTGTGATGTCTTTCAGAACAGCATCAAAATATTGCAATTCCACTTCGCCATTAGCGTCATTATTGCGAGGTACACCGGGAATGCGCCAATCATCTGCAAAGGATTTGGTTGCGATCAGTGCTACACCCATCTCATTGGCTAGCTTTGCCATGGATTTATTATTCATCATGCCTTTGGCGGAACCGCGATAGCCGTGTGACCAAACAATAGCGCCAATTTTGACGTTCGCATCATAGGTATCGGGCAGACGAATGCGGTAGTGGCGTTCACCTACCATGCAATCCGTGTCCGGCCCGCAGGCATGAACGTCATGTACTGAAATCGGGTTAAATCCCAAGATCAAGATGAAAATAATAACAAATGGCATAATCAACCGCCTTGCTGTGGATGGGTCAATATAAACTAGGCGATATTTTACCCATGGAAAATAGCATTCAATGCGCAATATTGTGATCATGGCTGGAGACCCATGATGCATTACCGTGAAGCAGAAAAAGTTGAAGATTTGGCGCGTTGGGCATTTGCATTAGACGAGGATGCTCAAGAAGATAAACTTGCGTTTTCCAGTACAACCAGGTTGCAGAAATTTTCAGCCCTAATTGGTGCAATCTTTCCAAAAATTAAAAAGCGCAACCCTTAAGTGCCTGTAGAGCCAAAACCCGATGCGCCGCGCACGGTTTCATTGGCAAGTGACGCTTCTTCAATATCCACTTGAATAACAGGAGCGATAACGAGTTGCGCAATCCTCATGCCTCGCTCAATCGTAAACGGGATATCGCCGTGATTGATCAGCAGCACCATCAACTCCCCGCGGTAATCTGAATCAATTGTTCCAGGTGAGTTCAAGCAGGTCAGCCCATTTTTTAGCGCAAGACCTGATCGCGGACGCACTTGTCCTTCAAAGCCTCGCGGAATTTCCATAATCAAGCCTGTGGGAACGAGCTCTCGCATTCCCGGAGCCAGCAAAATCGGGTCATTATCGGCGACGGCTGCACGTAAATCCATTCCGGCAGCATCGGCGGATTCATAGGAGGGTAGGTCTAGCCCCTCTGAGTGTGGAAGGCGAACAATTGTAAGTTTTGTCATCTCGGATCATATGCAAACTCTAGGCGCAAACCGCCAGGCTCGTTAACAAAGAAATGCACTTTGGGACCAGAACCGGAGAACTCCGGTGGACATTCAATTTCAATACCGGGGAATTGGCTCACGGAGTTAAACAGAGAGTTAAGTTCTTGTTCGGTCGCAATTTTGAACGCCACATGATGAAGCCCCACATGTTTCTTTCTATCAAAAGGCGCTGCATCCTCGTTTTGGACTTGCCAAAGCGTCAAAACAGACGTGCCATCACTGACAAATTTGGAAGGGTAATCAGGCTTGCCGCCAACTTCTTTCCAGTCGAGGCATTCTGTGAAAAAACGTGTTGTTGCATCAAGATCACGAACGCTAAGTCCAAGGTGATCAATGCCGTGAGTTAAGGCTGCCATATGTTAATTATTCTTTCTATGAGAAAACATCAGATGATTCGTATCATACTTCAATGCGCTCAACGTCAAAGTGTTCAATAATTTTTTCAACCAATCGCGAGGCAACTTGAGATTTATTCATCTTGGACCATGCTTCAACGCCTGAGTGTTGAATTAGCTTGATGGTGTTTTCGTCTCCCCCCATTACGCCTCCTTCGAGCGAAACATCATTGGCAAGTATCCAGTCTGCTTTTTTACGGTCGAGTTTGGCCTTGGCATGTTTTTCCAGTTTTTCGGTTTCTGCTGCAAATCCGATCAAAAGCGTCGGCCGTTTTTTATGATGACCCAACCCTTTCAGAATATCCGGGTTTTCAGTGAGCTGTAGACTGTCCGGCCCTTTACCATCAACTTTTTTCATCTTTTCATCTGCGGTATCAGCACTGCGCCAATCCGCAACTGCGGCCACCATCACGGCGATATCAGCGGGCAGGGCAGTCTCCACCATGGTTTGCATTTCGCGTGCGGTTTGAACACGGATGGTTTCTACCCCATCAGGATTGGGGAGGGTGACAGGACCAGACACCAAAATAACTTCTGCTCCGGCTTTGCCCAAGGCTTCTGCAATCGCATGGCCCTGTTTGCCGGATGAGCGATTAGCGATGTACCGCACTGGATCGATCGGTTCATGCGTTGGCCCGGACGTAACAATTGCCCGTTTGCCTGCTAAGGGTTTATAGGAGTTTTTTGGGGCAAGTAATTGGCCAATCGCGCCTACTATCTCCATTGGCTCTGCCATACGCCCTATACCTGCTTCACCACTTTCAGCCATTTCGCCAGCATTTGGCCCAATGAAATGAATGCCATCTTTGCGAAGGGTGTTAAGATTACGCTGCGTTGCCGGATGTGACCACATTGCCGGGTTCATTGCAGGGGCAATAAGAACGGGTTTGTCAGTTGCGAGCAATGCAGTGCTTGCCAGATCATTTGCAAGACCCACTGCCATTTTTGCCATCAAGTCAGCCGTGGCAGGAGCAACTACAATCAGATCAGCCTCCCGCGCCAGTCGAATGTGGCCGATGTCATGTTCATCTTCACGGTCAAACAGATCAGTGAATACCTTATCAGCAGCAATCGCGCCAACAGATAAAGCCGTGACAAATTCCTGTGCAGCTTGGGTGAGGACAGGCCGCACCTGCATCCCGCGCTCGCGTAACCGCCGGATAAGATCAAGGCACTTATAAGCGGCAATGCCACCGCCAATAATCAGCAGTGCGCTCTTGCCGGAAAGATGGGCGTCATTCTGAGAGGGTTCGACTGTTGTAGAAAGGCGCTGGAGATCATTTGAAGGGCTGGCAATGCTGGCTGACTTGAGGCCATCCAACAAGAGGCGAACCTCTTCTTCCATAGAGTTACCATTCAGCGCCGCCCGTTCCCGCAATGCCTGTTTTGTTTCGTTGTCGAGATTTCTGATTGTTATGCTTGCCATGTTTTCAATATAGCAATTGCAATCATTGATATCAATATGTTCACGATTTATGATTTCATTGAAATCAAATCAGGCAAAGAAACTGGTAAAACCTGATATGCAGGTTTCCAACGCCGCGTCATCCACATCACGATGTAAGACCAGGCGAATGGTTGGATTTTGTCCGCCCAGTTTCACACCAAATTGCGCCATATGGTCATGCAGTTTGGTGTGGTCCTCAATATCAGGCGTAAAGAAAACCATATTCGTGTGCTGTTGGATCTCGCCGCAGTTGAGTTTGTTTAATGCGGTCGATAGCGCCTCTGCATGGGCATGATCGTCTTTGAGACGGCTAATATTATGTTCAAGCGCATAAAGCCCTGCTGCGGCTGCAAATCCTGCTTGTCGCATACCGCCGCCAAGTATCTTTCGGTGGCGTCTGGCGCGGGCGATCAAATCTTTAGGACCACATAAGACACTGCCCATTGGAGTGCCCAATCCTTTTGAAAGGCAGACCGAAACCGTATCTGCAACATCCGCCAGTTCATGCGGCTGGCAACCTAGTTCAGTGATCGCATTGAAAAACCGTGCGCCATCCAGATGAACATTCAATCCCGCATCCCGTCCTGCTTTGGAGGCGGCTTGCATGGTTGAGAGCGCAATAGCCTCACCGTGAACTGTATTTTCCAAACTTAGTAATTTTGAGATCGGACAATGGGGATCATCATCTTTGATTGCGGCCTTCACGCTTGCCGGTGAAATTGAATGATCAGCTCCCAGCGCCACTGGAAAGAGTGCGGCACCTGCAAGCACAGAGGCACCAGCGGCTTCATCAATATAGATGTGGTATTGATCACCCACGATAACCTCTTCGCCACGCCCGCAATGGGACATGATTGCACAAAGATTGCTCTGTGTTCCGGAAGGTACAAACATGGCTGCTTCCTTGTGCAGCATTTCTGCAAGCGTGGCTTCCAGATGATTAACCGTTGGATCATCGCCATACACATCATCCCCCACAATGGCATTCGCCATAGCTTCACGCATGTTGGCGCAAGGCTTGGTCACCGTATCGGATCGCAAATCACAGATGATTTGTTCTGAGGTGAGGTTGGTTTCAACCTGAGAGTAAAGGTTCATTCTGTCACCTGATCATAGGCAAGAGCTGCAACAATATGAACGCGTTTCGTATCGCCGCCATTCAATGCGGTGTGATAGCCACGTGTGTCTGTGAAATACACTGACCCATCTGCTGGAAGATGCGTGACGTGATGGTTCACGATAAAAAGTGAGCCGGGATTAGTGATCACCGGAATATGCAGTCGTGGCTCCGGATCACGATGCCATGAATTACAATTGTATAATCCCTTGGAGAGAATACGCGTGCGCCCGATAGGAAACCGTTTTTTCAGATCACTGATTACCTCTTCAAAATACGTGCCAGAAAATTGTGGGTTGAATTCCGAGAACTGATCTTCGGCCACCAGTTCTTCGCGAGGTTCTTCCTTATAGCGATCATCACCTCTTATCCAGTATCGCCCTGAGAGATCGTTCTCGGTCCATTCTGTCTGGCCGGGTCGTTGTGTGAGGGGTAGGGCTGCAAATCCTAAATCCTGCATCCCACCCTGATAATCGCTCCGCGACAGACACTCATTCAAAGCTTCTTGGAGTTTCTTGATATCAAACTTCAATTCAAGACGCTGAATGCCAGGACCAGGAATAAAGTCTTTCACGCTTTCGGTTTCAGGTCGCAATGCCATTGCTGCATGAATTACTGCAACATCTTGATCCATAATTTCTGGTATAAATGGCATCCCGCGCCTTCCTGAATTTGTAAGTCTTGAGACTACTCAAATTCAGGCATTCGGCAAGTGAGATTTTTTGGTGGTACCGGCTTATCGCGTGTTAGTTCGTAAGCTGATAAAATATGTAGTTGCTGCAACAGCCAGACCAGCACCAAGCGAGAGTGCAACACCATATTCCAGAGGAATATTAGGCAGGTTGATAGTGCTGAAAAATATGTCGAAGTTAGTTCGGCCCGGCAGGAAGGTGAAGCCACCTGCGATTAAATTGCCGCCAATGTAATTCGCGACGATGATCTGTTTATGCGCTTTGATGTTTTTCTGACGCGCCATATAAATTGCGTGCCCCAGACTAAGCGGCACAAATACCGAGAATAAATGGATTGGACTAAACAAGCCCCATGTGCGGATCTCATGAATGAAAAATCCGGTGAATGCCACGAACAGCATGAGGATTACCCAGACATAACCCAAACGAACATGCAGCCATGTTCCTTTACGTCTGAACAAAACATATCCCCCGATAACCAGTGCCAGACTGGCAGCAATCATATGGATCTTGATGACAGGGTCGGCATCGTAAAATGCTTGCAGGTTCATAATGTGCTCCTTGACGTTTTTCATTTGGTCGAACATGTTCTGATCGACGCAAATTGAAGAAAGCATCGCAGGCGGGGCAACCAAAGTTGAAATACGTGAAACGGCACTCAGACTTCGCAAAATTAACGCCCATGCAATTCACGAAGCGTGAAATGTCGACTTTATTTTCGCGGTCAGGGTTTTGGATTGGATTTGCCGCTGTCATTGTGGTGCTAACGATCAGCGGTCCGTTTCATACGTCAGAAAATATGGCTTTCCCCGAGCGGTTCTCATATTGGGTTCTGGTTTCCGCGACATCTTTTGCAACTGGCCTTTTTACCAGTCTCTATTTCGGTGCGGTTTTGGTGAAGCGCGGGTGGGGTCAAATGCCCGCCCAGATGATGGCTGGTTTGATCTCGGGCATTCCAATTACAATCATAGTGTGGTTGTCAGGCACTTACATCTTTGGGTTCAGCCCTAGCAGGACACCCGCTGAATTTATGATACTTTTGGTTCAATGCAGTTTCATAGCGATGTCAGTGACGCTGCTATTTTCCTTAATTGCAAGCAATCGTGCGCATATGAAAGATGGTACGCCTTTTGATAGGGTAAGCGTTGAAGCAGAAGCTCCATTTTTCAAGCGGTTGCCGCTTGAATTAGGAAAGTCACTTATCTCCATTCAGGCGCAGGATCATTACCTTAATGTGAAAACCCAAAAAGGATCGCACATGGTTTTACTGCGCATGGGAGATGCGGTTGAAGAATTGACACAGTTTGATGGAATGCAGGTTCACCGCTCTTGGTGGGTAGCCAATGACCATGTGAAATCCGTCCAGAAAAGTCAGGGTAAGACGCTTCTGATTTTAAGTGATGGCGAAGAAGTTCCGGTCAGTCGCGGATATGCAAAAGAAGTGAACCGTCAATTTGGGTAGTGGCTAAATTCAAAAGCGTTTCGCCAATCCCGTATCGGGGAAGCAGGTTGGACGCAGACCGTTTTTCTGCTGCCAGTCGCCAATAGATCGACGGGTTTTGAACCCTGCAAGTCCGTCAGCACCACCCACATCATAGCCTTGTTTGATCAATCCGTTCTGGATTGACATGACGTTACCCCGCTTAAGGCCTGCTACTTTTCCCCATCCTGCAACGAACGGTTTGTTGGAATATTGAATACGGTCGGCAACATTGCCGACAAACAAGGCGTATAGATCAGAATTATTGTATTTCTTAATCACATAGAAATTTGGTGTAGCGATGAAGGCAGGGCCAGCACGTCCGGCTGGCATGAGAACCGCGCCTTTATTGCGGAGTTCAGCGGATGGAAATGCCTTGCCAGAAATACGGGTCACGCCTGCGCCTGACCATTTTGAAATCGCGCGCATTTGGTCCGGGCCTTCTAGGGCGCAGGATACATTCGCAGGTATCTTTGCTTCATACCCCCAATCACGTCCGCGCTGCCACCCATATTGCGCAAGATAGTTTGCAATGGATGCAAGTGTGTCCGGCACAGAACCCCAGATGTTCCGGCGTCCATCACCATCATAGTCAACGGCATATTCAAGATAGGACGAGGGTAGGAATTGCGGTTGCCCCATTGCACCTGCCCATGAGGATTTCATGGTCTTTCGTGTGGAATAACCCTTTTGTAAAATTTGCAGTCCCGCCAGCACTTCTTTTCTAAAGAGCGCTTTACGAGTGGACATAAACGCTTTTGTACCAAGCACCTGAAACACATCATGCGGGATCGACACACGACCAAAGGCGGATTCTCGCCCCCAAATTGCAAGAATGATACGCCCCGGCACACCATACTGTTTTTCAATTCGTGCGAGCAGGCTCTTATGTTTGGCAAACAGTTTGCGGCCTGTGTTCACCAGAGGTGCAATATTGTTTTCATTGAAATACCGACCCGGTGAACGAAACTCAGCCTGCGCCTGAGGCCGCGATGGTTTTGCGGCCTGTCCGGGCAGAACAAGATCAGGCAATTTCCAATTGATTGTGACCCCTTTGAACGCTGTATTAAATGTCTTGCGTGAAACACCTTGCTGACTTGCCTCACGAAACAAATCCTTTTGAAGCCAGTTCTGAAATTGTTTTTCAACCGCTGCCTTGCTTTGAGCATGGGCAGGAATAGACAACAGCAAAGCACATAGGGCCAATAAAATTCGCATGGGACGCATCCTTTCGATTCGCCCAAACTATTCCAGCAATTGGCTGATTAAAAGGCCCGCTTTAATAGGGGGCGGGATATTGCTTATAGACCTTAATAATAGCATCCATCACATCGTCACTCAGTTTCAGGTCAGCGGCCTTAACAGAATTCTTCAACTGGTCCATCGATGTTGCACCAAAAATCACCGATGTCATGAACGGCCGGGTCAGGCACCATGCCAGTGACATTTGGGTAAAGTCCAACCCGTGATCGTCTGCAATCTTCTGATAGGCAGCAACGGCCTTATGGGCTGTGTCGTTCCATCGCCCACCTAATGTATCGCTTGATACGGAGGCACGCGAACCTTCAGGACGCTCATCTCCCCTAGAGTTAGCGTATTTTCCGGTGAGTAACCCACATGCAAGAGGAGAAAAAGACAAAAGCCCCAAATCCTCGTGGTGGCTTAACTCAGCCATATCCAAATCATAGATGCGGCACATAAGAGAGTATTCATTTTGTGTGGTAGCCATGCGCGGTAGGCCTTTGTCTTCTGACAGACGCAACCATTGGGCTGAGCCCCACGCACTTTCATTGGATAGGCCAATCGAGCGGATTTTTCCGGCTTTGATGTAACCATCGAGAGCTTCCAACACTTCATTCATATGATCGAGTGTTTTGGCGCGATCTTGTTTGGTCGCGTCAAACGTCCATTGCTGGCGAAAGTGATAAGAACCTCGGTTCGGCCAATGCAACTGGTATAGGTCTATATAATCTGTCTGAAGGCTTTTCAGACTGTTATGCAAGGCGATCTCGATTGTTTCTGCTGAGATAGGCGCGCCATCGCGCACGCCCATATAGCCGGAGCCAGAAACTTTGGTAGCGATGATAAGCTTGTCACGGCGTGACTTGTTATTGGCAACCCACCCACCAATCACCCGCTCGGTATCACCTTGCGTTTCTTTTGATAATGGCGTGGTTGGATACATTTCTGCGGTATCGGTAAAATTGATGCCGTGATCCAGAGCATAGTCGATTTGCTCGTGCCCTTCGGCTGGTGTGTTTTGCGTCCCCCAAGTCATAGACCCAAGACATAATTCACTGACCTTAATGCCGGTCCTGCCCAATTCGTTATGCTTCAAGATGCGATCTTTCTTTTGATGTTTATCCAGTAAATACCCAATAGGCCAATAATCCGGCTATGGCCCACAGTCCTAAATGACCCCAGCGATTATTGCGGGCTTCGGCTTTGCCGATTGCTTCCGTGGTTGTAGCGTCCAGTTTCATGCCATTGGAAATCATGGCCTCCATATCGCCGGACAGTGTATCTGCTTTATTGGCTATATCAGGCAACATATGAATGAGCCGCCGCGCGGCATCAATCATCTCTTTGGTGTCTTCCAACATGCCCGCAGGGCCAAGGTTACGCGCAATCCATACACCCACAACAGGTTCTGCTGTCTTCCACATATTAAACGAGGGATCGAGCGTTCGGGCAACGCCTTCCACGACCACCATAGTCTTTTGGAGCATGATCAATTCAGGTCGCGTTTCCATGTCAAACAGGTCGGTAACCTCAAACAGTAGTGTCAACAATTTGGCCATCGAAATTGTCTCGGCTGATTGTCCGTGAATGGGTTCGCCAATCGCTCTGATTGCTTGGGCAAAGGAATGGACATCATGGTGGGGAGGCACGTATCCGGCATCGAAATGCACTTGGGCTACTTTCAGATAGTCGCGCTTGATAAAGCCATAAAGAATTTCAGCCAAGTATCGCCGTTCGTTTTTGCCCAAGCGTCCGGCAATACCCATATCAACGGCAACAATATGCCCGTCTGGTGCCACGAACAGATTACCGGGGTGCATATCCGCATGAAAAAAACCATCCCGAACTGCATGACGCAGGAAAGACTGGATGAGCGTCACCGAAAGCGCTTCAAGGTCGTGTCCGGCTGCACGAATTTTTTCAGCCTCTGAAAGCTTTATGCCATCAACCCAATCCATGGTGATGCAGTCACGGCCTGTTAGTTCCCAATCAACCTGTGGCACTCTAAAGCCCGGATCATCCTTGATGTTCTCATTCATTTCAGAGAATGCAGCAGCTTCCAGTCTCAAATCCATTTCGATACGAGCAGATTGGGCAAGCGTATCCACCACTGAGATCGGCTTGAGCCGTTGAACATCCGGTACAAACCTATCGACAAGCCCTGCAGCCGCGTAAAATGTTTCTAAATCACGCTTGAAGCGCGCGCGAATGCCGGGGCGTATAACCTTCACTGCAACCGTTTTTCCGCTTGATTTAAGGACGGCACGATGAACCTGTGCAACAGATGCTGCGGCTAGCGGCTCATGAAACTCAGAATAGATTTCATCCAATGGTCGTCCTATGGATTCTTCAACGCGCCGTTTTGCTTCATCACTATCAAAAGGCGCAATCCGGTCATGCAGGAGCTCTAAATCCTTTGCGATGATCTTTCCGACAACATCAGGCCGCGTTGCAAGAAACTGACCCAGCTTAACCCAGCTTGGACCTAATTTATTGAGTGCGATAGAAAGGCGTTCCGATTGCTCGCGATCTTTGGATTGTCTGCGTGCAAGCCATCCAGCTACCCTATGGCCAAAGCGTGCTGGCGCAGGCAGGCCATCGCTGGGAAGGGCTGACACAACGCCTTCACGAACCAGAACCCATCCGGCATGAACCAGCGAAAAATAAGAAAAAACAGATGCCATTCAGAGTTTCCAGCCTGAATGCAGAGCCACGATCCCGCCTGTGAAATTCTTCCAGCTTACTTTTTCGAAGCCTTGTGCGGAAATAGCGTCCGCAAACTTTTGCTGATTAGGAAACTTGGCGATGGATTCCACCAGATATTGATAAGAATCCTTGTCGCCCGTAATTGCTTGTCCTATTCGCGGAATGGCCTGTAATGACCATTGCTCGTAAAATTTATCCAGCAGTGGCATTTCAACTTCTGAAAATTCAAGACACAGAAAATGCCCGCCATGTTTTAATACGCGATAGGCTTCCGCAATAGCTTTTTCCATTTGCGGAACGTTACGAATTCCGAAGGCCACCGTGTAGACATCAAATGAGTTAGATTCAAACGGCAGAACTTCCGCATTGCCTTCAATAAAGGTGAGTTTGTTATCAAGGCCCTGTTTGATGGCGCGGCTTTTACCAACTTCCAGCATGGATGAATTGATATCAAATACGGTTGTATGTACGTTTGGCCCGCCACGTTCCACAATACGAAATGCAATGTCTCCAGTGCCACCAGCCACATCAAGTGTATTAAATGATTTAGTACTACTCGGTGGCGCAACGCCCGTTACCATTGCGTCTTTCCAGATCCGGTGCATTCCCACAGACATCAAATCATTCATGATGTCATAGCGATTGGCGACGGAATGAAACACATCGTTTACAAGAGGTTGCTTTTCACCGGGTTTAACGTTGGAAAACCCGAAAGATGTTTCCATATCGGCTGCTTGTGAACTGCGCTCGCGTGTCATGGATTTCTACCTTGTGAAAATTCTTTGCTCTGGTTAGCACTATATATAATGAATACAAGACGCATTTCATGTGCGTTATCGCTGCAGGGTTAAGAGAATTTCATGCCGGAACTACCAGAAGTTGAAACCGTCCGGCGTGGACTTGCCCCAGTGATGGAAGGTCGAAGGATAAAATCCGTCACCTTGTCACGGCCAAATCTACGATTTTCATTTCCTGATCAATTTTCTAAACGCCTACAAGGCGCACGAATAGAGCACATGGGGCGGCGCGCTAAATATCTGGTAGCACGATTGGATACAGGCGAGGCCCTGATCATGCATTTGGGAATGTCTGGCTCGTTTCGTGTCGAGCTTGACCCTACATCCCAAACATCTGCGTCAGGTGATATGAATTCAGTTTTCTATCACCCAAAATCCGAGCGTAAGGCCCATGATCATGTCATATTTGATATGGGCGATGGCGAGGCGACTGTTATTTATAATGACCCGCGACGGTTTGGATATATGGACCTTGTTGCAATCGATGAACTTGAGACATGCACGCATTTCCTAAAGATGGGCATAGAGCCGACAGGCAATCAGTTGAATGGTGAGGCAATATCCAGATTGTTTGCTGGTAAATCATCGCCGTTAAAGTCTGCCCTGCTCGATCAGCGCCTGATCGCTGGACTTGGCAATATATATGTGTGTGAAGCATTATGGCGAACGGGTCTTTCTCCCAAGCGAAAAGCTTCCACAATTTCGCGCAAAGATGGCAAGGCTACGCAGCGAAGCGAGGCTTTGTCGCGCCATATCCGCGAGATCATAGCCGAGGCGATTGAGGCGGGTGGTTCATCCCTTCGTGATCATCGCCAGGCCAATGGTGATCTTGGATATTTTCAGCATCGTTTTAACGCCTATGATCGTGAGGGAGAGTATTGCGCCAAACCTGATTGTAGCGGAAAGATTGGCAGGATTGTTCAATCAGGACGCTCCACCTTTTTCTGTCCTTCGTGTCAGCGGTAGGCTTGGTGTCTGATAAAAAGATTATCCGTTGACGCGAAACCTAATTCGATGTATGCGTTCGACAAGTTTTCAGGTTAATTTACGCGCCTGCACATTTTCCAGTCAATTCTCTGAATGAATGGCTCACTGTGGTAGCGCGTATCTTTATTGGCCAAACCAAACAAGATACAGGAAGCCTAGAATGGCAAATACAGTTTCAGCTAAGAAAGCGGTTCGCAAACTTGCTCGCCGTACAGAAGTAAACAAAGCGCGTCGTTCACGCATTCGTACATTCATCCGCAAGGTTGAAGAAGCAATCGAGGGCGGCAATAAAGAGGCTGCAAACGCAGCGCTTAAAGCAGCACAGCCAGAGATCATGCGATCTGTTACTAAAGGCATTATGAAGAAGAATACGGCGGCTCGTAAAGTGTCCCGTTTGTCTGCAAGTGTTCGCAAAATCGGCGCATAGCTGACCAACAAATAATGTTTTAAAACCCGGTCTTTGAGCCGGGTTTTTTGTTGCTCTCTTTAAAAATCTTACGTAACGGCACTTATGATGAAATAATGAGACTCAACTCCGCATAATTTTCAGTGGGTTCTCCCACACTCCTTGAGAATTTGCTCAATTGTAGATAGTCAATACCATTTTTAAAATCTGTTCCATTTTTCTTAGCGTCTTAAAAAGATACGAAAAAACAATATCTTAAAAGATGTCATAATTTTCTTCCTGAATTTTTCTTCTCAATTTAGAGTCAAGGCAGAATTTCGCAAAAAATTTTTTTTTGAGCAAAACCAAACACCAGATTATGAGTCAGTTTTTCATCACACGCTTGATTCATCGACGTTTTTTTAAAGTGTGGTACAGACAAAAAAACTCAAAAAAAACTCAAAAAAATATTCGTTAAAAAAGTCTTAAGATTTCAATCTTGACCCTTCGCGCTCAAAGGCTAATGTGAGCTTGCAGGTTGACTGGAAGATTAACAGAACGAGTGGCTTGGGGGTACTAGTTACAAGTTCCAAAATCGTAGGTTAAGAGCTTACGAATAGCGCAGATAAATCGTCTATTGTCGATTTACCGTGTTTCCTTCTGTGTGAGTTGTAGGTTTGATTGAATGCAGTGAATCGTTGCTGCTTTTTCTTATCTGCCAATATCTGCGATCGGGTAAACGCCTTCGGGCTAACTGTATTGATGGAGTAAGCCACGTTGAATTCTTGATTCAGCGAATGGGTAAGGTGTGTCGAATGTCTTATACAGGCGATGTGTCAGTGAAGGAGTGCTGGGAAAACCTGATCGCTCATACCGACGCCAGTCTGGTTGATGTTCGAACAATGGAAGAATGGTCTTTAGTAGGGGTGCCTCACATGGGCGAGATTGGTAAATCGCCTTTGTTCGTGAGCTGGCAGAAATTTCCTTACATGGAAGTTGATGTTGGGTTTGTAGAAACCGTGAAGCGCGGTTTGAACGATCGTGGAAGCGGTAAGGACAGTCAGATTTATATGATTTGCCGCTCAGGAGTGAGGAGCATGTCGGCAGCAAGCGCCTTGTGTGCTGAAGGGTATATAAACGTGTTCAATGTTTTGGAAGGGTTTGAGGGGGATGTGAATGCTGAAGGTCATAGATCAAGCCTGGGGGGTTGGAAATATCACGGTCTTCCTTGGCGACAACAGTAAGTTGCATCCAGGGAGTGATGGTAAATGCGTAATGAAGTGTAATGAAAATTTAGTGGTCAGATTGAGGGAAAGGGAAGAACTGAATGCGGGGATTGGCGAATGAAATTCAGAATATTCAAGAGAGCGGGAAACTGACAGGTGGTAAAAAAGAAACGTGGCAACAATGCTCGCAACCTGTCCTATTCAAAAATAATTATTCTGTAGAAGAGCAAAAAACCAGTGGTGCTAAACAGGATCGGGGAACAGTGATTATGAATGAGAATAAAGGGCGTAAGCCAGCGGCAAAGGGCAAGGGTAATCGTACGCCAGAGGAAAGCTGGAAGCGTATTCGCACACAATTGGAAGTCCAGTTGGGCAAGGAAATATTTGATAGCTGGTTTGGCCGCTTGAAGTTCTGTTCGCTTGATGGTGGCGTGGCGATGCTTACCGTACCAACCGCTTTTCTAAAATCTTGGATACAGTCTAAATACCGCGATAAGCTTTTGGAACTTTGGCAAAAGGAATCAAGCTCTGTATTGCGCGTTGATATTGTTCTGAGAAAGCCGATTGTTCCTGCAAGTGCAATTGACTCCGAGAGTGACAAACAATCTGAAACCAGTGGCCAAAGAACCGAAACAACGTCTGGCGCAAAGTTCTTTCCAAAAACAACGCAACAAATGGGTTCGCATTCGCGCAATCTTGATTATTCGACAGGCTTTCCCGGTTCGCCGCTGGACAAACGACATACGTTTGAAAGCTTTATTGAAGGCGCCTCTAACCGGATGGTATATGCAGCGGGTCAAACTATTGCCGAAGACATCACTGCGTCGCACTTTAATCCTCTTTTTATCCATGCAAGCGTTGGCCTTGGGAAAACCCATATTCTACAGGCAATTGCATGGCGTGCGCGAAGCAGAAATCCAAAAGCCAGAGTTTTATATCTTACGGCTGAATATTTCATGTGGCGGTTTGCTTCTGCCATTCGGGACAAAACCGCACTTACGTTCAAGGAGTCTCTTCGAGACATCGATATCCTGCTGATTGACGATATGCAGTTTTTGCAAGGCCAGGCAATTCAGGCGGAGTTTTGTCACTTGCTCAATGAGTTGATTGATAGTGCCCGTCAGGTTGTTGTTGCAGCAGACCGTCCAGCTACTGAACTTGAAAGCCTTGACGAGCGTGTTCGCTCCCGCCTCAAGGGCGGTGCAACGCTTGAAATCAAAATGCCGGATTATGAGTTGCGCAAGCAAATTCTTAATTCACTGTACGAAAGTGCAAAAGCCGAGCAGCCAAACCTCGATATTCCTGAGGATATTCTCCACTATGTGGCGCGTCAGGTAACGTCCAGCGGTCGTGATATTGAAGGCGCGTTCAATCAGTTATTGGTGCAACATCAGTTTTCTGAAGGCCAGATGAGCCTTGAGGAGCTCGACAAAATTCTGGCTCACCTGATTAAGTCGGCGGATTCGCGGCGTGTTAGAATTGAAGATATTCAACGCATTGTGGCTCGACAGTTCAATGTCAGCAAAAACGACCTACTGTCCAATCGCCGGACCCGTGTGATTGTGCGTCCACGCCAGATCGCAATGTATCTGTCAAAGGTTATGACGCCGCGTTCGCTGCCGGAAATTGGTCGCCGTTTTGGTGGACGTGACCATACGACGGTACTTCATGCAGTGCGCAAGATAGAAGATCTGACGTCAAAAGATCAAAAGCTTGCCCATGAAGTGGAGCTTTTGAAGCGTCTTATTTTAGAATAAGAGAATCGGGAATCTCTTATCGAGGGGAAAGCCTTGTCGCAGCGGGGTTTTCCCCAAAAACGCTTGCCTCGCATCTCGCACTTGCTTGCACAGATAGCTATAGTTCGACACAGTGAATTATAGACGGCAGCATAAACGAGCCGGGAGATTTCTGTTATGCGTGTAACACTTGAACAATCAAACCTGATGCGTTCGCTCGGCCATGTCCATCGTGTTGTGGAACGCCGGAATACCATACCCATCCTGTCCAACGTGCTGTTAAAAGCAGATGGTAATACGCTACACCTCAAGGCGACCGACCTTGATCTTGAAATCTTTGAAAAAACACCTGCCAATGTAGAGCAGGCAGGGGCAACAACTGTTCCTGCTTACATGTTATACGAGATCGTTCGCAAATTGCCGGGTGGGTCGGAAGTCATGCTATCTGTTGATGGTGAAGGCTCTACGCTGCGCATCACATCAGGTCGTAGTAATTTCACGTTGCAGATGCTTCCGGTAGAAGACTTCCCCGATATTTCTGCTGGTGAGTTTTCGCATTCCTTCTCCATGGCAACAGGCGAAGTTCGCAAATTGATCGAACACACACAATTTGCCATCTCTACTGAAGAAACACGGTACTATTTGAACGGAATTTATCTTCACTGCGTCGAAGAAGAGGGGCAAGAACTTCTGCGCGCTGTTGCAACAGATGGTCACCGTCTGGCCCGCTCTCAAACCACAGCACCCGATGGTGCGTCGGGAATGCCTGGTATCATTGTGCCGCGCAAAACAGTGGGTGAAATTCAACGCTTGGTTGAAGATCCTGATGCCGCAGTTTTAATTGAACTTTCTGACGCAAAAATCCGTTTGAGTGTTGGTGAGACCGTTTTAACCTCCAAGCTTATCGATGGAACCTTCCCTGATTATAATCGGGTCATTCCGGTTGGAAACGACAAAGAGCTAGTGCTTGATCGCGCAAGTTTTGCTAAAGCGGTTGATCGGGTATCGACCATTTCTTCTGAGCGTGGCCGTGCGGTTAAATTACAACTCACCGACAGTCAGATGGTTTTATCCGTCAACAATCCGGACTCAGGCACAGCGGAAGAAGAAATTGCAGTAGGGTACTCTTCTGATCCGCTCGATATTGGCTTCAATTCAAAATATTTGCTGGATATCACCAATCAGCTATCAGGCGATGAAGCCAAGTTTCTCTTGTCAGACCCGGGCTCTCCGACACTGATCCATGATTCTGTTGAAGCAGGTGCGATCTACGTTCTGATGCCAATGCGCGTCTGATTGAGGATTTGCAGGTTTGGCCACGGTCCATATTGAGCGCCTGAAACTAACTAATTTCCGAAATCACGCGTCCACAACGCTGCAAAGCGATGATCGTCATGTTGTAATCTATGGTGAGAATGGTGCGGGCAAAACCAATATTCTTGAGGCAATTTCTTTTCTCTCGCCGGGTCGGGGGATGCGACGGGCTTCCTATGATCAGATTGCCAGCGCGGGCACTAAAGGTGCATGGACCGTCTTTGCAAAAATTCAAAGTCCTGATGGAGACACCGGAATAGGAACGGGTCTTCAAGACAATGGCGTGAGTGTGGATACCCAACGCAAGGTTCACATCAATGGCACGCAGGCCAAGACATCTGAAAGTCTGTTGGAATATACGCGTATCTTGTGGCTGACGCCTTCAATGGATGGATTGTTTACCGGTCCTGCCGCAGATCGCCGCCGGTTTCTTGACCGTATGGTTCTGGCGGTTGATCCAGCGCATGGAAGACGCGTTGGTGATTTTGAAAAGACCATGCGGGCGCGAAACAAACTGTTGTCTGAGCCCTTTCCCGATGCAACATGGCTCGACGCCAATGAAAGCCAATTGGCCGAATTAGGGGTGGCAGTTGCTTATGCCCGTCAGGAAATGGTCTCACTCCTGTCGAAGTCTATCGTTGATAATAATGATCCAAATTCGCCTTTTCCCGATGCTTTGATTTCCCTGTCAGGCAGTTTGGAGGCAAGCATTGCTGACATGCCAGCCAGCGAAGTCGAGCGTGAATATCTCGACAGGCTTCGTGCGTCCCGTAGTATGGATGCCCGCGCAAGCAGAACACTGGAGGGTCCGCACCGTTCTGACCTCATCGTGCATCATAGGCCAAAATCCATGCCTGCCTCGCAATGTTCGACGGGTGAACAAAAAGCACTTCTGATCGGATTACTTCTAGCCCATGCGCGATTGGTTGGCGATATGGCAGGCTTCCCCCCGATATTGCTGCTGGATGAAGTTGCTGCCCATCTGGACGAAAACCGATGTGCAGCACTTTACGAGATGATTGATGCGCTGGGGTGTCAGGCATGGATGACGGGCACCCATCGTGATCTTTTCAAAGCTCTCGACAATCAGGCGAATTTCATCAAAGTGGAAGATGGAAACATAATCGCAGAAAATGCAAGCTGATGGCCCTATCTCCTGAAGAACTCGAAAGATATGCCCGTCATATCGTGCTGCACGATATTGGTGGTAGTGGACAGCAAATGTTAAAGAACGCGCGCGTATTGGTAATTGGCGCAGGTGGCCTTGGCTCTCCGGTTATTCAATATTTGGCTGCTGCGGGCATCGGCGTGTTGGGTATTGTTGATGATGACATTGTGTCTGTTTCAAATCTCCAGCGCCAGACGATCCATTCGACGCAGATGCAAGGCAAGCCAAAGGTTGATAGTGCCAAGGCCTTTGTGAACAGTTTGAATCCGTTTGTGGAAGTCATCACTCATAATGCGCGACTGAGTGACGACAATGGTGCCGACTTGGTAAAAGCCTATGATTATGTGATTGATGGCTGCGATAATTTTGATACGCGTTATCTGGTTGCCGACCTGTGTGAACAGTACAAAAAGACACTGATCACTGCAGCGGTTGGTCAGTTTGACGGATCGATCACAACGCTCAAACCCCACAAACAAAATGATGCCGGAAAGCCTTACCCAAAATATAGGGACATCTTTCCCAACAAACCACCTGAGGGTCTTTTGCCAACCTGTGAAGAGGCTGGAATCGTGGGCGCTTTGACCGGCATAATGGGATGTATGCAGGCCATGGAAGCCATAAAAGAAATCACAGAAACGGGCGACACACTTGCTGGGCGTTTGCTTCTGTTTGATTCCCGTTCAATGCGATGGCAGGAGCTGAAAGTGAGTGGGTCCGAATAGGGTTCTATGCTTTTTGTGTAGTGAGAAACAGGATTGATCATTTAGTGTCGTATTAGCAATCTGGTTTCTGTAGACCGCCACAATTAACTGTTAGGCTTCAAGCCTAATGTTTTTTGATGGAGCTGGCTAAATGACAAACACCCCTGGATTTTCAACCCGTGCAATTCATGCGGGAGCGCAACCTGATCCCGCAACAGGTGCAAGAGCAACTCCGATATATCAAACCACCTCTTTTGTTTTTGATGATGTAGATCAAGCAGCTTCTCTTTTTGGGCTGCAGGCGTTTGGCAACATCTATACCCGCATAACAAACCCTACAATTGCCGTTTTAGAAGAGCGGATCGCCTCTCTTGAAGGGGGTACAGCAGCGCTTGCGGTTGCCTCCGGCCACGCTGCCCAATTGGGTGTGTTTCATACGTTACTACAACCCGGCGATGAGTTCATCGCTGCCAATAAACTCTATGGCGGCTCGATCAATCAGTTCAATCACTCGTTCAAAAGTTTTGGATGGAATGTGGTTTGGGCAGACCCAACCGATGTTTCAGAAATTGAAAAAGCAGTCACCGAGAAAACCAAGGCGATCTTTATTGAAAGTTTGGCAAACCCTGGTGGCGTGGTGACTGACATTGAAGCGATATCAAAAGTTGCCAAGAAAGCTGGTGTGCCGTTGATCGTCGATAATACGATGGCAACGCCATATCTATGCCGTCCGTTTGAGCATGGGGCAGACATTGTAGTGCATTCCCTAACCAAGTTTATCGGCGGTCACGGAAACTCCATGGGCGGTGCGATTGTCGATGGTGGTAGTTTTGACTGGTCCGCAACCGATCGCTATCCGTTCTTAAGCGCCGAGCGTCCGGAATATGCAGGAATGAAACTCCATGAAACATTCGGCAATTTTGCCTTTGCAATTGCATGCCGTGTTCTGGGCCTTCGGGATTTGGGGGCATCACTCTCGCCGTTCAATGCGTTTCAGCTTCTAACAGGCGTTGAAACGTTGCCACTTCGCATGGAGCGTCACTGCCGAAACGCAGAAAAAGTAGCTGAATATCTATCAGGCCATGACCAAGTAGACTGGGTGCAATATGCAGGCTTGGAAAGTGACCCCTATCATGCACTGGCGAAAAAATATCTGCCCAAGGGTGCTGGTTCTGTTTTCACATTCGGATTAAAGGGCGGCTATGAGGCAGGCGTGAAAGTCGTATCATCAGTTGAGATGATTTCGCATCTTGCCAATATTGGCGACACAAAGAGCCTGATCATTCACCCTGCATCCACGACCCACAAACAACTCTCCGACGAGCAAAAAGAAATCGCAGGCGCTGGTCCTCAAGTGGTCAGACTGTCCGTCGGCATCGAAGATGCTGAAGATATCATCGCTGACTTGGATCAGGCTTTAAGCGCGCTTTAGAGCGTGTCTGTCTTGGATTGCATCGATTTGATGGGTTGGATTTTTGAT
>CAZEPF010000022.1:0-2558 GCA_964514045.1 uncultured Rhizobiaceae bacterium
TTCCTCAACCTTATGATTGCGCGGAATATAGAGCGGATTCACTGTGTTCATGCTATTGGCGCGATTTTCATCTGACTGGCTGTCATCGAGCGCTATCCGGTTGCGCCATTTTTCAATCCAAGGACCGAGAAGTGTTGTTGCCTGATAGAGATCGGCAAGTGGTTTTTCATCCCCGAAAACCGCATGTGATAAATGACGAAATGCAAGCGTGAAATCGACGGTCTGGCCTTCCATGGTTTTTAGAAACTCATGGGCCAGTTCCATGTCTCCATCGCACGGCTGGCCCAAGCCTAATTTCTGGAACATCAGTGCAGTCCAGTGCTTTTCAAAGATACTTGGAAACGCGTTGATTGCTTGGGTTGCTAGTTCAACAGATTTGTCTTTGTCCTCATCAATGAGTACGATGACGCATTCGGCAAATCGCGCCAAATTCCATTGACCAAGGGTAGGCTGGTTGCCATAGGCATAACGGCCCTGTTCATCAATTGAGCTAAACACCGTTTTGGGGTCGTAACCATCCATAAACGCGCATGGGCCATAGTCGATTGTTTCACCGGAAACCGTCATATTATCCGTGTTCATCACGCCATGAATGAACCCGATGCTCATCCATTGGGCGATCAGCTTTGCCTGTTTGTCGATAACGGCGTTGAGTAAATCCAGATAGGATGTCTCTGATTTCTGTAATTCAGGATAATGCCGCGCAATGCAGTAGTCTGCCAATTGGCGCAGTTTTTCAGTTTCGCCCCTGCTGGCAAAAAATTGAAATGTACCAACACGGATATGGCTCGATGCAATTCGTGTTAGAATAGCTCCTGCAACCGGACGGTCTCGCCATATGTTTTCGCCTGTTTTGACGGCCGCCAAAGCGCGCGTCGTTGGAATGCCCATAGCATGCATCGCTTCTGCCATGAGGTATTCCCGCAGTACCGGACCAATGCCAGCCTTGCCATCGCCGCCGCGTGAAAACGGAGTGCTGCCAGACCCTTTAAGCTGGATGTCTTTGCGAATGCCTAATGTGTCGATTACTTCACCAATCAGTAAAGCGCGCCCGTCTCCCAATTGGGGGGAAAAACCGCCGAATTGATGTCCAGCATAGACCTGAGCCAAGGGGTGTGATCCTACCGGTGCTTCATTGCCGGAAAAAATTTGGGCAAGAGTATCGCGCTCAATTTTGGCTTCTATTATACCTAATTCTTTGGCGAGTGAAGAATTGAAGCATAGGATTTCAGGGTTAGGTGCGGTGTCCGCTTCCCAGTTCACATAGAAGCCTTCAAGCTGGTTTGCGTAGGTATTATCAAATTCAAATTGAATTGTAGAAACATCGCTCATGGCTGGTCGCCGCCAATGCGTCCCAGGTGGGTGTCTTTGAAACCGGTTGGTAGTTTCATCCCATATCCAAGTGCGCGGTCGATTCCCACATGGGCGCACCAGATCAACCCAATGCCGATGATGTTAATATCTTGCATCACGTACCCTATTGCCAGTGTCATGCTCGGCAAAATCCAATTGTGCATGATATTGTATATAAGTGCACCAATCTTCGGGCCGGCTAAATAGCCCGCGAATGATACATCCGGTACCAGTATCAGAATTGCAAACATTACCCAGTTTCCGTTGAAATGATGAAACGCAAACAGAGCCAGTAGTCCTAGAGCCAGATTTTCTAATCGGATCATGTTTGTCATGTGCGGTCCTGACGGGTAGGTCGTTTTTATGATTGGGTATTGCTAAAGCCACTCGAAGAATGTGATCAAATTGCCATATGGATCAAAAGCGGAAAACTCCGTTGTTCCCCATTCTTTCTTTTCAAGCTGGGTGTGAGGACGGATACAATCAAGGCCCCGCATTTTGTTCCAAAGGGTTTCAACGCCATTGATCTCGATACGGCAGGAATGCGTTCCGGCAATAAAACTTTCTGCACCAGATACAATTGGGGTTTTATCTTGGGGTGTGTTGGCTGGGGGCGTGGTGTTTGCTCGGGTTTTCCAGCTTTCATCATTAGAAAGCCAAAGGTGAAGTTCAACGCCATCCAATTGTAGCACCGCAGTACCAGCCTCATCTACATAAACGGCAGTAAAGCCAAGCGTGTTTGTATAAAACTCAACGCCGTCTTTAATATTGGTCACAGGCAGCGCTGGCATAATTGAATGCGCAGAACCTGAGAGTTTCAGGGCCAGATCGGGCCTGCGTTCTTTGGTAAGTTGAACCGCATGCTCACGCTGCCAATCGATGATTTTTTTATGGTGTCCACCCGTTAGAATTTCAGGCACTTGCGCGCCTTCCCATTCTACAGGGCGGGTATAATGGGGATGTTCAAGCAGGTTATTTTCAAAACTTTCATGCTCGCCGCTCTCATTATTGCCCATAACCCCGGGCAAAAGCCGCACGATAGCGTCCAGCATGATGGTAGCAGCTGGTTCGCCACCTGAGAGGATGTAATCACCAATGGAAACTTCTTCGAGCTCGCGCTTGTCAATCACACGCTGATCAACGCCTTCAAACCGTCCGCAGATAATGACCACGCCATCGCCTTGTGCGAGTTCACGTACTCTTTT
>CAZEPF010000022.1:2568-13682 GCA_964514045.1 uncultured Rhizobiaceae bacterium
CTGGGTTAGCGGTTTGCCACGTGGAGACATTAGCAATCGGGGACGATTGTCCACTTCAATGCTGTCGATTGCATTTGCCAGTATGTCTGCACGCAGGACCATGCCAGCGCCGCCGCCTGCAGGGGTGTCGTCGACACGTTTATGTTTACCCTCACCAAAGTCCCGTAAGGGGATCGTGTCCAATTTCCAGTCACCACGCTCCAGCGCATTGCCTGCTAGGGACATGCCGAGTGATCCGGGGAACATTTCCGGATACAGCGTTATAACTGATGCATGAAAACTCATGCGCCTTGCTCTTGGTTGGCAAATGATCTTTCTGGTATGTCACTCATCGCGCTCGCTTACCTCGCTTGGCGGTACAATTGTGATCGTTCGGTTTTGAAAGTCAATTTCAGGAACAACAGCCTCAGTGAATGGCAGAAAATAGGTGCCGCCGCCTGAGGTCGGTTCGATTTCCAACATATCGCCAGCGCCAAAATTTGGAACATCTTTTACAGTGCCCATGATGCTCTTATCAGTATCAGTGGCTGACATTCCGATCAGGTCAGAAATATAAAACTCGTCCTCATCGGGTTGGGGCAGTTTTGCGCGATCAATAAACAATTCTACATTGTTGAGCGTTTCGGCTTCTTCGCGCGAGTTTACGCCCTCAAACTTCACCACCATCATTGTCTTTTGCGCGCGCATCCGCTTGATGCGAAACATCTGGCCGTCTTTGGTTTCCAGTCGCCCGTATTGGTCCAGCATTTCAGGATCGCCAAATGGTTTGACGCGTACTTCGCCCTTGATGCCGTGAGGAGCGCCTATTCGCGCGAGAAGAATTTTAATGTCTGACATGCAATCGGTTCAATCTGAAAGCGGGTGTTATGTAAAGGCTTGTGCTTTTGTAAAAGCTTCTGTTCACTGTCGCTATATTGATATTCTAGGGACCAAGTGATGACAAAAGAGAAAAAATCCTACGACATGCCCGTCGAAATTCCTGACGAAATTGCGGATAGTCTCAGTCGCGATGAGATCATGAACATAGTGGAGCGTGCAGCTACTTCTATTGATCTCTATATTTCCCATATCGGAAGTTATTCGCGTAAAAAATTTCCAAATTCTGTGCATTGGCATTTCAAACGCGATAAAAAAGAAAACGGATTGATTGATGCCACATTCTGGGATGTGAAATCGTTATTCTGGCTGATGATACGTTATTCAGAACCAGCTTGGGTGCATGAGATGGCACCTAAATTACAGGATGCTATTTCGCGCGAAATTGCATTGGCTGCCAAATAGAATTTACAAAGTAACCATACCAAAAAGGCGGCCCGAAAGCCGCCTTCAAAAATTCTTGCAAGGGATGGTCTGTTATTCAGACTTTGTTTCTTCTTCCGCAGGGGCTTCCTCGGCAGGAGCCTCTTCAACCGGTGTTTCTTCTGCAGGTGCCTCAGCAGCAGCTTTTGCTTCTTCCTCTGCGGCAGCGGCAGCAGCGGCGGCTTCTTCTTCCTTGGCTTTTTTCTCGTCAATACGCTCTTGAGCTTTCTTGCCCAGTTGCGCTTTGTTCGGGTTGTTGCGCGCTTCGCGCTTCAACAGGCCAGCGGCATCAAGAAAACGAAGAACGCGGTCGGTTGGCTTTGCGCCTTGGCCCAGCCAGTGCTGCGCACGTTCTGTATCCATAACAACACGTTGGTCGCTGTCTTTTGGAAGTAGTGGGTTGAATGTGCCGATTTTCTCAATGAAGCGGCCATCGCGTGGTGAACGCACGTCGGCTACGACGATTGAATAGAACGGACGTTTTTTTGACCCGCCACGGGCCAGTCTTAGTTTAAGTGCCATTGTTATAACTCCTTGGAATGTCTTGGATGGCTTAGGACTCGTTGCGAGCCTGTTTGTGATGCTGGATAACTTCGGAAATAACGAAATTGAGAAGTTTCTCCGCAAAGTCTGGATCAAGGTTTGAACTCACTGCAAGTTCGCGCAAACGCTCGACCTGTTTCTTTTCACGATCCGGATCGGATGGTGGAAAATCATGCTGGGCTTTTAACTCACCCACTTGTTTGGTGACACGAAATCTTTCGGCCATGATGTGCACGAGTGCTGCATCAAGATTGTCGATTGATCCGCGATATTGGTTCAGCTTGTCTTGAGGTTTCATTATCGTTTGCCCCCAAATTTACCGCCGGGAATTTTGATGCCCATTTCCTGAGCCATTTTCTGCATTTCCTGCGGGCTCATTTTCGACAGGTCAGGCATTGCGCCACCGCCAGGCATTCCGCCCATGCCGCCGGGAAGGCCACCTGCGCCACCCCCGCCAAGCAATCCACCCAGACCGCCGCCGCCCATCATGCTGCCAAGACCGCCCATGAGGCCTTTCTTGCCGCCCATTTTGGACATTTTGCGCATCATATCGCCCATCTGGCGATGCATTTTCAAAAGCTGGTTTACTTCTTGGACTGAAGAACCCGAACCTGCTGCGATGCGCTTCTTACGGCTTGCATTGAGAAGTTTGGGAGCCTTGCGCTCCTTGCGCGTCATGGAGGAAATAATCGCTTGCTGTTTGTTGAAAATGCCATCGTCCATGCCGGATTCAGCGATCTGCTTTTTCATTTTTCCGATGCCTGGCAGCATTCCCATAATGCCGCCCATACCACCCAGTTTTTTCATTTGGTCAAGCTGGTCAGAAAGGTCGTTCAGGTCGAACTCGCCTTTCTGCATCCGTTTGGCCATCGCCTCGGCTTTTTCCTGATCAATGGTCTCGGCAGCTTTTTCAACCAGAGAAACCACATCGCCCATGCCGAGAATGCGGTCTGCAATTCTGCCCGGGTGGAAATCTTCAAGCGCGTCAAGTTTCTCGCCTGTACCGATCAGCTTGATCGGCTTGCCTGTTACTGCACGCATGGACAGGGCTGCACCGCCGCGTCCGTCGCCATCAATACGGGTTAGAACAAGGCCGGTGATTCCGACACGCTCGTCAAAGTTCTGAGCCAGATTAACAGCGTCCTGACCGGTGAGCGAATCCACAACCAGCAGGATTTCATGGGGTGTGCCTGCTTTCTTGATGTCCGCCATTTCAACCATGAGCGGTTCATCAATATGTGTGCGACCAGCTGTATCGAGAATGACAACATCATAGCCGCCAAGCTTTGCAGCTTGTTCGGAGCGCGCTGCGATCTCGACAGGTGTCTGGCCTTCAATAATAGGCAGGGTATCAACGCCTGTTTGTTCACCCAATTGGCGAAGCTGCTCTTGTGCTGCGGGACGTTTGACGTCCAGCGATGCCATCAAGACTTTTTTCTTTTGTTTCTCGGTAAGGCGTTTGGCAATTTTTGCAGATGTTGTGGTTTTACCAGACCCCTGCAAACCCACCATCATGATGGTTACGGGAGGAGTAGCCGCCAGTGAAATCGGATCAGCGTCCGACCCAAGCATTGCAACCAGTTCGTCATGGACAATTTTTACGACCATCTGGCCCGGCGTCACGGATTTGACGACCTCGGCACCAACTGCTTTTTCGCGAACCTTGTCTGTGAAGTCTCGTACAACTTCGAGTGCTACATCTGCCTCGATGAGCGCGCGGCGAATTTCCCGCAATGCTGCAGACACGTCTTTTTCTGACAGCGCACCACGTTTGGTGAGCCCTTCAAAAATGCCGCTTAAGCGATCCGATAATGATTCGAACATTCTACATCCATTCGTTGCAGCGTTTCCTTGGCTTTTAGCTAAATACCAAAGCAGGGAATGCCTTTGTTTCCATCATAAACTGATATGGTGGCAACATACCCCAAACAAAAGCCCAAACCAAAAATGCACCTGAGGGCGCATCGCGCTGTCAGGTGTTTGCCACTGGGATCTCTTTATACCTTTTCGGGTCCCGTTCGGCGTATCAGTAATGGTCTCTTGTATGAGATACCGCGATAAACAGCGAAACCGGGAAAAAGTCAAGGGTGGTTGCTAATCCGGCAAGCACCCTCATGCACGAAACATGTCTTTGTGAAATGCGTAAACTCGAAAGGGTTTGGCAGACGTATATTCTTCAATCCCGGCACCTTCTCAGCGTCCGGATTAAATTTTCGATCAATTTGTGAAAGAAGAATTATAATGGAACTGGTTTGCGAGGCCATATGAGACAATTCATCAACCTGATCTTCAAGCGCCGCATTATCACGCCGTTGATCCAGTAATTGCAGGTAGTCGACAACAATAAACGCCGGTCTTTGCAGCTGTCCTACTTGTTCAGAAATATAGCTTGCCGAAATTGTGTCCGACGTATCGACAGTAATTTCATTTCGAGCATTGTCTTGAGTAAGGCCATATGATTTCAACTGTGCCCAGACTTGAGCCATCGTATATTCGAGCGAGAAAAAATACCCGGGCATTCCACCCTTCACAGCACGCACCAGAAGTTTCAGAGCTAGTTGAGTTTTGCCCTGATTTGGTCGCGCACCTAGTAAAAGAATATCTCCTTCAACCAAATTTCTTGTCAACGTTGCTGCCACCCTTTCCTGACGCTCCAGAAAAACCAGTTGTTCCCAATCACGAAAGCCTTGCGATCGCGCAACTTCATACAGGGCCCTATGCAGAGGAATTCTAACTTCCCGAGTCCTTTTCTTTGCCATCCGCTTCAATTGGAAAATTGGTATATCGAATTTCATATCGGTCTCTTTCCATAAAGCAATTAAATCCCTCCGCTATCAATTGCCTGAAAAGAGCTGATATTGTTTCATACGCCCTGCATGCCTTATGCTTTCCCATTCGGAGGGGGGAGGTTTGGGCGAACCAGAATCATAGCGTATCATCAGGGCCTCTGAGGCTCAACCGTCCTATTGCATTGGCCGCGCGGCACTATATCTAATCAGACATTGTAAATGGTGTTTTGGCAAATTGATGAAACGAAGATCATTCCTAAAATGGCTGGGCCTAGGCACATTGGGCATTGGGACCGGAGGAGTAGCGTTTGGCATGTATGATCCTAAGAACTCGTATTATAAAGGCCCTGAGTCAGATCATTTTGATGGTGATATCTTTTATAATCCCGGTGGTATTGCACCGCGCAAATTTACTGACTTACTGAAGTGGCAGTTTCAGGAGAAAAAGGCAAAATGGCCTGCATTTTATCCAAGCCCCTTTGATGGCGCTAAACCTGACGAGCGGATTGCAGGTTCTGATATTCGCGTCACGATGGTTGGTCATGCGACCCTGCTGATACAAACCCAAAATCTGAATTTTATTACGGACCCTGTTTTTGTTGAGCGGGCCAGTCCGGTTCAGTTCATAGGACCAAAGCGACATAATCCTCCCGGTGTGCGATTTGAGGATTTGCCTCCAATTGATTATGTCCTGCTATCACACAATCACTATGATCATCTTGATCTGGCAAGTTTGAAACGTCTGGTCGAAAAGCATGACGCGACAATTATCTGCCCGCTTGGGAATGATACGATTGTTAAATCAAAAACGCCTGATGCCAGGTTTATCCTTGGGGATTGGGATAGTGTGTTTGATCTTAAAAACGGCGTTAAGGTTCATTTCGAGCCGTGCCATCATTGGTCTGCGCGTGGGACAAAAGACAGACGTTGGGCCCTATGGGCAGCGTTTGTATTAGAAACGCCTGATGCTAAGATTTACCATATTGGTGATACCGGATTTCACGATGGTATCAATTATAGTGCTTTGTATGAAAAACACGGTGCAATGGATGTTGCGATACTGCCAATCGGTGCTTATGAGCCGCGCTGGTTTATGAAGGGCCAGCATCAAAACCCTGACGAAGCGGTGCAGGGGCATAAGCTCATTCAAGCAACTGTTTCTATTGGTCATCATTGGGGTACGTTTCAATTGACCAATGAGCCAATTACAGCCCCGATTGAAGATTTGGAGCTGGCGCGCAATGCCCATGGATTGAAGGATGAGGATTTTGTCACTTTGCGCCCCGGCGAGGCTTGGAACAATGCCAAGGCTTAGAGGGCTTGTTTAAAACATGCCGTTGTCGTTGGCAGAGGTTTGCGGGATCACCTGCAACACATCCCAATGCTCGACAATCTTGCCATTATCATCAAGGCGGAAAATATCCATACCAGCATAATCGTCGCTGTCTGGCCAAGTTTGATGGCAATGAAGCACGACCAGATTGTCTTCAGAGATGGCGCGTTTTACTTCCACATGCTTGCCCGGATATTCAGCGGCCATGCGCTCAAAATATTCGATGAAAGCTTCTTTGCCGTCTGCAACATGCGTGTTGTGTTGGATATAGACATCGCCTGCATAGGTTTCGATCGCCTTGCGTGGTTTGCAATCGTTGAACATCATTTTGTAAAAGGTAATCACGTTTTCTTTGTTTTTTGCTAAATCAACCATTATTAACTCCAAATTTCGTGTTCTCGATTAATCATCAACTTAAGAAACGTGGCTTTAAATTTCCAGCAAATCAGCCTATCTGCATTGTCATGAGTGAAATGAATATACCCTTTTGGAAAATGAACGGTCTTGGCAATCAGATCATCGTTGCTGATATGCGTGAAGCTGCGTCTAAAATCACGCCGGATGCGGCTGTTGCACTGGACAGTCAAGCAGACACGAAGTTCGACCAAATCATGGAAGTTCATCGCTCTTCTCAAAAAGAGATTGATGCGGAAATCCGTATCCTGAATTCCGATGGCAGTATTGCTGAAGCGTGTGGCAATGGTACGCGCTGTGTGGTTGCCTGGATGCACCGTGACGAGCCAAAATCTGATTGGGTATTTCGTACCAAACCGGGTATTTTGAACTCGGTCTTTGAAAGCGAACAGCACATCACAGTTGATATGGGTGTTCCAAAATTTGGATGGGAAGACATTCCGCTTAAAGAAGAGTTTCACGATACAACCGGAGTAGAATTACAGGTTGGGCCGATTGATGATCCTGTCCTGCATACGCCAAGTGTTGCCAATATCGGCAATCCGCATTGGGTATTCTGGGCGCCGCAGGATGTGTGGTCATATGAGTTAGACCGTCTTGGGTCTTTGCTGGAATTTCATCCTCTGTTTCCTGAGCGGTGTAATATCTCGCTTGCCAATGTGCCGTCTCGCGACCACATCATTTTGCGCACATGGGAACGTGGCGCTGGTCTGACTGAAGCCTGTGGGTCAGCAGCCTGTGCTGCGCTTGTGTGTGCAGTGCGCAAAGACCTTACTGATCGAAAAGCAACGGTCACGGTGCCCGGTGGCGATCTGGTGATTGAATGGACGGATAGAGATCGTATCCTGATGACAGGTCCGGCAGAATTTGAATTTTCCGGAATGCTGAATCCTGAAACGGGCGAGTTCTCACGCGGAGCCGATTGATGGGTTTCGAAGAAAAAACTGGCGATGGAACTCTCAACGTATTGACGTTTGGTTGTCGGTTGAACGCGTTTGAATCTGAAGTGATGTTGCGCAAAGCGCGTGAGGTGGGTCTCGACAAACTCGAAGACGGTGCGGTGCTGGTCAATACATGCGCGGTAACGGGTGAGGCGGTTCGTCAGGCGAAACAAGCGATCCGTCGTGCGCGGCGTGAAAACCCCAATGCGCGAATTATCGTGTCTGGATGTGCGGCACAAACCGAAGCTGATACGTTTGGTGCGATGGGTGAGGTTGATCTTGTAATTGGCAATGAAGAAAAGCTTCATGCCAATAGCTACCGTGCGCTACCCGATTTTGGTGTGAACGACACACAAAAAGTGCGTGTAAATGATATTATGGAGGTGAAGGAAACGGCACCTCATATGATTGATTCATTGGGGGGCCATTCCCGCGCCTTTGTGCAGGTTCAAAACGGATGTGACCATCGTTGTACGTTTTGCATCATTCCTTATGGTCGTGGAAATTCCCGATCTGCGCCAATGGGTGCAATAGTCGATCAGGTGAAAACACTGGTTGATAACGGGTATCTCGAAGTGGTGCTAACGGGCGTGGATACAACTTCCTATGGTGCCGATCTACCGGGCTCTCCCAAGCTTGGTACACTGGTTCAAAAAATACTGGCGCAAGTGCCAAACCTGCCAAGACTGCGATTGTCTTCGATTGATTCCATCGAGGTGGATGAACCTTTAATGGAGGCGATTGCCACAGAAACGCGCTTCATGCCGCATCTTCATTTGTCCTTACAGCATGGGGATGACTTGATCCTGAAACGCATGAAACGTAGACATTTGCGCGATCATTCAATTGAGTTTTGCCAAAGGGTAAGGTCGTTGAGATCTGATATTAGTTTTGGTGCGGACATGATTGCTGGCTTCCCAACAGAAACTGAAACAATGTTCGAAAATTCGATTTCAATCGTTGATGAATGCGGTCTTGATTTCCTGCATGTGTTTCCGTTTTCACCGCGGCCTGGAACGCCTGCATCCAATATGCCGCAACTGGATCGTGCTCTGGTGAAAGAGCGTGCCGCCCGTTTGCGTAAAGTAGGCGAATACGCCTATCAATCGCATCTTGAAGGGGCTTCAACAGGTAGTCACTCTGTTCTGATTGAGCGCGGTGGAATCGGGCGTACACCTCAATTTTCGACCGTGATGACTGGCGACCTTCCACAGGGCAAAATTGTCGAGATGGAGATTTCCGGTCATAACGGGAAGCATCTAATCGGCGAAGCGATTCGCGAACAAAAAGTGGGCTAGAGTTTTTGGCGGAAAAAAAGAAACCAGGGCTGTTAAAGCGCATGTTCTCCTTCGGGTTTGGTAAAAAGGCCGAAGCTGAACCGGAGATCGAAGATACCAGTGCGGAAGAAGCAAGGCTTGCCGAAATTCAAGCGGCCGAGCTTAAAGCCCAAATGGAAGCAGAAGCTTTAGCAAAAGCTGAAAAAGACGCTAAAGTTCAAGCAGCCAAACAAGCAAAACAAGATGCAGAAGTAAAGCGTCGGGCTGACGCCGAAGCTAAAGTTCTCGCTAAACAAAAGGCGGTGGAAGAAAAAGCGCTTGCAAAAGAAGTAGCCGCTCAAAAGAAAGCTGCCGATAAACTTGCCAAGGCAGAAGCAGATGCGCAAGCCAAACGCATTGCTGACGAACAGGCCGCTAAAGAAGCTGCTGCATTAGCTGAACAACAAGAGATAGAACGCCTTGCGGAGATTAAGGCTGAAGAAGAGCAAACTGCGCGTGAGGAAGCCGAACGTATTGCGGTTTTAGAGGCAGAAGAAGCAGAACGTATCGCTACCGAAAAAGCGGAAGAACTTGCTCGGCAAGAAGCGGAAAGACAAGAATCAGAAAGACTGGTCGCTGAAGAGCAGGCCGCATCTGAATCTGCAGCACAAGTTGATGTGCCTGCTGATCCAGAATCTGAAGAAGACGATGAACGCCGTGACGGTTGGTTCAAACGGTTGCGCAAAGGACTGTCACGTTCATCAAACAATCTGACCGAAAGTATTACGTCGGTTTTCACCAAGAAAAAGCTGGATGAAGATACACTTCAAGACCTCGAAGACATTCTGATACAGGCTGATCTGGGTGTTGAAACGGCAATGAACATTACGGATACGCTTGCATCTCAACGCATGGGTAAAGATGTGAGCGATGAAGAAGTGCGTCAGATCATGGCGGATGAAATCGCGAAAGTGCTGGAACCTGTTGCGCAGCCTTTGGAACTTGATCTTGAGCATCAGCCACATGTGATTTTAGTGGTCGGGGTAAACGGGTCTGGCAAAACCACAACGATTGGTAAAATCAGCCAGAAATTATACGAGGCAGGATTTTCTAATTTGCTGGTGGCAGGCGATACGTTTCGTGCTGCCGCGATTGAGCAATTGCATATTTGGGGTGAGCGTACCCAATCGCCTGTTATGTCGCGGGAAAATGGTGCGGATGCGGCTGGTTTGGCGTTTGACGCATATTCGGAAGCCAAAGCTCTTAATAAAGACGTGATGTTGATGGATACGGCAGGCCGGCTTCAAAATAAGAAAGAACTGATGGATGAACTTGAAAAAATCATCCGCGTTTTGAAAAAACAAGATCCCACGGCACCCCACACAGTATTGCTAACGCTGGATGCAACAACGGGTCAGAATGCGCTCAATCAGGTTGAAATTTTCAAGGATGTGGCGGGCGTGAATGGCCTTGTTATGACAAAATTAGATGGCACAGCGCGTGGCGGGATACTTGTCGCGATCTCTGCGAAGCATAAGTTACCCGTATATTTCATTGGTGTGGGTGAGCAGGTTGAAGACCTTGAGCCGTTTGAAGCCAATGTTTTTGCCAACACGATTGCGGGACTGGATAACGATACATGAGTAACTCTGAGCAAGGTGAACGAAAGCCGCTTAATCAGTGGGTGAAACTGGCGCTTGAAACCGGACCTTTGGCTGTTTTCATTCTGGCGAATAATAATGGTGACAAGCTTGCTCAAATGTTCCCGATGTTGGAAGCGTTGGGTGGCAAGATTTTTGTTGGAACAGCGTTTTTCATGGTGGCGATGACAATCTCGCTGGCAATCACTTGGTTGCTGGAGCGCAAGGTTGCGTTGATGCCGCTTATTACATTTGTGATGGTGGTGATCTTTGGAATGTTGACGCTTTATTTGCAGGATGATTTTTTCATTAAAGTGAAACCCACCATCATCAATGTATTGTTTGGCGTGGCTATTTTGGGATCGCTTTTCTTCTTCAAAATTCCGGTCATGAAACTTCTGTTTAACGGGCCGTTCAAACTGGATGATACGGGATGGACCAAGCTGTCTTTTCGATGGGGTTGTTTTTTCTTGTTTTTGGCAGCGATCAACGAAGTGGTCTGGCGTACACAAACGACAGACTTCTGGGTGTCATTCAAGCTTTGGGGTGTGATGCCCATGACTATGATTTTCATGCTGTTCCAATATCCGGTGATGATGAAGCACGGATTGGAAGAAGATGAGGGCGCTTAAGCGGTTTTAAGCCAGGGTGGTTTCGATGTGTTTGGCGCGCCGTTCTCGCCAGATAATGTAAACACCTGACGCTATAACAAGACCGGCTCCAAACAGGGTCCAACCATCAGGGCGCTCTCCAAATATGATAACGCCCATGGCCATTAAAAAGATTATCCGTGAATATCTAAATGGGGTAACGACTGACACTTCGGCCATTCTGATTGAAATAATTAGCAGGACATAGCCGACAGCGCCCAGGGATGTCATGGGTAGAATGCCCAACCA
>CAZEPF010000022.1:13692-24373 GCA_964514045.1 uncultured Rhizobiaceae bacterium
GGTAGTGCGGCCATCATCGTGTAAGTAGCCAGACTTGCAGACCCGATATCAGAGGGAATTATTCGTGTTGTTAGATCACGAATGGCCAGTGCGAACATCGCTAACACTGCCCATAATACATTGAGATCGAAGCCCGAACCGGTCGGACGCACGATGATCACAACGCCAATAAAGCCCAAGGTAATGGATGCCCAGCGTCGCCAGCTTACTTTTTCGCCCAAGATAATAGCAGCGCCCATGGCTACCAATATGGGTGCAGCCTGTGTGATCGCGCCCGTAGTGGATAGGGGCACGTGGGTGAGGGCCAGGACCATGCCTACCATGCCCACTACTTCTGAGAGGTACCGTACAATCAGGATTGGGGACAAAGCTTTTGCATTGAAAAACTGCTCGCGCTGTATCATTGCAAGCAGTGAAAACAGCACCAAGCCACCGCCCATCAGAAAGAACAGGATCTGTGCGGGCGAGGCAAATGCTCCGGCGACCTTAACCAACGTGTCCGCTACAGAAAAAGCCACCATGGATAGAACCATGATGAAAATGCCTTTAGCGTTATTTTGTGGGGTCAAACGTCAATACTTTCCAAGTCAGAAAACACTCCTAACGTGAAACGACACCGGGCGATAGGGTTATGTGTTCAGTCTTTTGCTGGGTACCCACGCAAATCCGTTTTCACAAAGGATAACGCATTCACGTAAGCCATGAGGCTTGTCGGTTGGCTCTTGCAGGAGGGTTGAATCGTGGTTATGGGTGGCTGCATTTTGGGCTGCCTTGTCAGGGTTCGTGTCATACAATCTGATTTCAATGCCGCCGCCGCGCGGTCCATGCTCTGGTAAAAGTGATGGAAGCGGATGGCTATGATAGGTTGTATCGGAATGGATTTGAAAAACCTGATCGCCATATGTCATAATGGCAAAATCGGCATTTTTCCGAACGGCTTTCATGCCGAATACTTCCGTGAGAAATATAGTAAGTGACGTTACATCGCGCACAAGCAGGTTAAGTCCTATGCCTTGAAGCGACTTTCCAAAGTCCTCTGGGCTGATAGTTTCATAATCCATGACTAGCATTCCCTTGGCATTGCGTCTTTTACGGTCATAGCAATGTTGTGAAGTTGATTGGCGAGTGGGCTGGATTTGCGCCAAACCATGCCGATAGTGCGGCTCGGCTTTTGGTTTTTAAATCTTGCGGTGGATACATCTGCTGATCGTGTTTCAACATTTACAGCCATTTCCGGAATCAATGTAATGCCCATTCCTGCGCCTACCATTTGTACCAAAGTGGAAAGTGAACTGCCATCCATCATCTCGCGTGGTGTGGTGGATTGAATGCTACAAAATGAAAGTGCCTGATCGCGGAAGCAATGGCCTTCTTCCAAGAGTAACAGTTTCATCTCATGCAGCATGGCGCTATCAGGCACAGGTTTTTCTGCATCTTCTGCGGCTCTCACCAAAACGAATTCTTCACTGAATAATTGAAATTCTTCCAGCAGCGGTTCGGAGACGGGTAAAGCCAATACCGCCATATCAAGACGGCCTGCGATCAGTTCCGAGATAAGCTTTTCAGTCTGGGTTTCACGTATATGAAGATCAAGCGTTGGTTTCTTGACGGAAATAGCATCAATGATTTGTGGCAGAAGATAAGGGGCAACGGTTGGTATGATGCCAAAGCGTAATCGTCCTGCGAGGTCAGTTTGTGCAGCGCGTGCGAGATCTTCCAATTCGTCGACAGAGCGGAGAATTTCGCGGGTGCGTTTGGCGAATTGCTCTCCAAAACCTGTCAGGCGTACTTGTCTGGCGGTTCGTTCAAACAGCAATGCGCCCAATCCTTCCTCTAATTCTTTGATTTGCATTGAAAGGGCTGGTTGGGAAACAGAACATGCCAATGCGGCTCGTCCAAAATGGCCTTCTTCTGCAAGAACATCAAAATATCGCAACTGTCTCAACGTCATATTCATTATCAGAAAAACTTATCATAGTGATTAGAAAATACAACTTAACCTGATTGATAATTCCTGCTATTTTAGCGTTATACATCCATACGACTTGATCGCCTGGAACCATCCCAAAATCAAAACATTCATTTGGAGAGCTGAATATGAACGAGATGAGCGTAGATACGTCAGGCAAATGCCCTGTAATGCACGGACAGTCTGTAACAGGCAGTAGTGCTAATCAGCAGTGGTGGCCTGAACAGCTAAACCTGAAAATCCTGAGCCAGAATTCGGCTGATATTGATCCAATGGGTGAAGGCTTTAACTACGCGGAAGAGTTCAAGAAGCTTGACCTTAAGGCCTTGAAAAAAGACCTGACTGATTTGATGACTGATTCACAAGACTGGTGGCCAGCGGATTTTGGTCACTATGGTGGCTTGTTTGTTCGCATGGCATGGCACAGTGCAGGTACCTACCGTACCTATGATGGTCGCGGTGGTGCACGCTCCGGTTCTCAGCGTTTTGCGCCTCTGAACAGCTGGCCTGATAATGGTAATCTCGACAAAGCGCGCCGTCTTCTATGGCCGATTAAACAGAAATATGGCCGTCAGATTTCTTGGGCTGACCTGATGATTTTAACCGGAAATGTTGCCATGGAATCCATGGGTTTCAAAACCTTCGGCTTTGGTGGTGGTCGTGAAGACGTATGGGAGCCAGAAGAAGATATCTATTGGGGCCCAGAATCCGAATGGCTTGCAGATGAGCGCTACAGTGGTGAGCGTGAATTGGCTAATCCCTTGGGCGCAGTGCAAATGGGTTTGATCTATGTGAATCCAGAAGGGCCGAACGGAAATCCCGACCCTCTAAAATCAGGCTTTGATATTCGTGACACGTTCGCGCGTATGGCAATGAATGATTATGAAACTGTCGCATTGGTGGCGGGCGGTCATACATTTGGTAAAGGCCATGGCGCAGGTCCTGAAGAACTGGTTGGCACCGAGCCGGAAGGTGCACCAATGGCGCAGCAGGGTTTGGGTTGGACTAATACACATGGTACAGGGCGTGGTGGTGACACCACAACTGCTGGCTTTGAAGGTGCATGGACACCAAATCCGACACAATGGAATATGGAGTATTTTGAAGTTCTTCTTGGTAATGAGTGGGAACAGACAAAAAGCGCGTCTGGTCATGTGCAATGGACGCCGACAGCAGCATCAAATGCACCACAAGCACCTGCTGCCCATGATGAATCCAAGAGTGAGCCATTGATGATGACAACGGCTGACATGGCCATGAAGATGGACCCTGAATACGCAAAGATTTCCCAGCATTTTCTGGATAATCCGGATGAATTTGCTGATGCGTATGCGCGTGCATGGTACAAGCTTACACACCGCGATATGGGGCCTTTGGTTCGTTATCTGGGTGAGGAAGTGCCATCAGAAGAACTGATCTGGCAAGACCCAGTTCCGGCGCATGAAGGTGCCGTAATTGGCGAGAAAGAAATCTCTGAGCTGAAAGAAAAAATTCTGGGTTCAGGTCTAACCATCCAGCAATTGGTTTCAACGGCATGGGCGTCTGCTTCCACATTCCGTGGATCAGATTTGCGCGGTGGTGCCAACGGGGCCCGCATTGCACTTGCGCCTCAAAAAGATTGGGAAGCTAACAATCCGGAACAGCTTTCAAAAGTCCTGAAGACGCTTGAAGGTATCAAGAATGATTTTTCAGGGTCCGTATCGCTCGCTGATCTGATTGTTCTTGGTGGGTGTGCTGCAATCGAAAAAGCGGGTGGTGTTGATGTGCCGTTTACACCGGGCCGCACAGACACAACACAAGAATTAACTGATGTTGATGCATTTGATGTGCTTGAGCCAAAGTTTGATGGTTTCCGCAATTATAAGAACACAAAAGATCGCCGCTCAACGGAAGCGCTTTTGGTTGATAAGGCGCAATTGCTTGGTCTTACCTCCCCTGAAATGACAGCGCTTGTGGGTGGCCTTCGTGTGCTTGATGCAAATGCACATGGTGTAAAGCACGGCGTGTTTACCGATAATCCGGGTACGCTTTCCAACGATTTCTTTGTGAACCTGTTGGACATGAACACCGAGTGGAAATCAACGGATGATGCCGAGGAAACCTTCGAAGGTCGTGATCGCGCTTCTGGTGCTGTTAAATGGACGGGTACGCGTGCTGATCTTGTGTTTGGCTCAAACTCGATCCTTCGCGCTGTTGCAGAGGTTTATGCGCAAGGGGATGCAGAAGAAAAGTTCAAGAAGGACTTTGTTGCTGCATGGAACAAGGTAATGATGGCTGATCGTTTCGATGTTGCATAATCACCGTTCATAAAACGTAGTTAAAACGCCTCGGGAAACCGGGGCGTTTTTATTCCATTGTCTTCAAATCAGAATTGCTACCCTCAGGGTTTTTCAATGGGGTGACAAGTTCTCCAGCCTCGACTTTGCGGTCGTGATGTAGCGCCCAATGAACTGTTGGAAAAGCAATGTCATCCCATGGGATTTCGTCCCATTCAAACAGTTCCACTTCTAGGCTTTCCTCACCCGCCGAGATATCAGGCGAGTTTAAGGTCGCGCGATAAATCAACTGCACCTGTGATAAACGTTCCACTGTATAAACAGCAAGCAGCGTACTCAGATTAAGGTCTGCATTGGCTTCTTCCATCGCCTCACGCTTTGCGCCGACTTCAGGGGATTCGCCAAGTTCCATATAGCCGGCAGGTATGGTCCAAAATCCTTTGCGGGGTTCAATGGCACGGCGGCAAAGCAGAATTTTCCCGTCGTGGCGAACCACTGAGCCAACAACAATTTTAGGGTTCTCATACGCAACATAATCACAATGATCACAGACATTACGCCCATGCGTATCACCGTCGGGTGTGCGCTTGCTAAAGGAGGGGGTGAGAGTTGAAGCCATTCACGCTAATTGGTGCTGGCAAGTTTTTGTTCAAGCAGGGGTTTGATGACTTTTTCCAATTGGGCTGGGCTGATTGGGCCAACATGTTTATAGAAAATGATGCCCTCTTCATCGACCAGAAATGTTTCTGGCACGCCGTAGACACCCCATTCGATGGATGCGCGACCGTTTCGGTCAACGCCAATTACATCATATGGATTTCCAAGTTCTTCTAAAAATGAAAGTGCGTTACGATTGCCATCCTTATGATTGAGGCCAACAAGCTGCACACGTGGGTCGTTTCCTATTTCAACGATTTGCGGATGCTCTTGACGACAAGGCACGCACCAGGATGCAAAGACGTTTACGACACTCAGTTTCCCCTTGAGTGTTTGCGCTGAAAATCCTGGAATTTGTTTATTGCTTTGTTGAGCGCCTGTAAGCTCAGGCATGACAATCACTGGTGCTGGATCATTCAGCAGTGCAGAGGGCAGGGCCGATACATCGCGGCCTTCGGTTGATAATAAGGTATAAAACAAACCTGCTAGGCCCAAAAATACCACGAGTGGAATTGCGGCAAGCCATAGGCTCGATTTGGGGGCTTGGTCTTCACTCATGCTTTGCGTTGATCTCGTTTGACTTCGACGCGTTGTAATTCCTTGCGCCGTGCATGGTGGGTGCGCCAGATAATTAGTGTTGTGACTGCTAGCGCCAATGCAGAAATTGCATAGGCTGGAATAATAAAAGGTGCGTGTTCTCCAAACATGAAATTACTTGCTCCTTGCTGTGCGTATTTTGATTGCTCTGATGCGGCGCGCGAGAACTTCGTTTCGCATTGCCATTAAGTGAAGGGTGAAAAAGATCGCCATATAGGCAAGCGCCATCGCCAATAAAGGATATAAGAATTCAGGGGACATTGCAGGTTTGTCCAAGCGGGAAACACTGGCAGGTTGATGGAGCGTATTCCACCAATCTACAGAAAATTTGATGATTGGAATAATAACAAATCCCGTGAGAGTCATAACGGCTAGTGGAAGGGCTGCCTCGCTTGGCTCATCAAATGCTTTGGCAAGCGCGATCAGGCCAAGATAGATGATCAGCAGGATTAAGACTGACGTCATTCTTGCATCCCATTCCCACCAAGTGCCCCACATGGGTTTGCCCCACAGTGACCCGGTTATGAGAGCCAAAAATGTGAATACAGCACCCAGAGGTGCGGCCGCGCGCAAGGATACGTCTGCCAAAGGATGTCGCCACACAAGATAGCCGATCGCGGAGATACTCATTACAGAGTAGGTCATCATGGCAAGCCAAGCGGCCGGAACATGAATAAACATGATCAGGACGGTTGCGCCCTGCTGATAATCTTCCGGCGCATTGAAGGACAGAAATAATCCGCCTGCCAATAATAAGATTGTGACAATGCTCAGAACCGGAATGGTGCGGTCTGCAAAGGCCATGAATTTTGTCGGGTTTGCCAGTCCCCACAAGTTGGATGCTTTTGCTGGAATGATGGTTTCACTTGTCATGGACAGAAGATGGATATCCCGATGGCTTTCGTTAGTCGGCAGAATGCCGCAGCATGATACTTGCAGCAAGGGGGCCTAACACGGATGTGAAGAGAGTTATGGCACACAAAAATAAAAAGGGCGCTGTGAAGGGTGCGGGATCTTCCATCGCACCTTTGATGGCTGCAATGCCAAACACCAAAACTGGAATGACCAATGGTAATACCAAGACCGAAATCAACATGCCGCCACGGGGAAGCTTCACTGCAACGGATGCGCCTGCTGCTCCAATGAATGAAATCGCAGGCGTTCCAACCAATAGCGTTATCATCGTTGCACCTATGCCTAAGGGCGAGAGATTGAGCATGATGCCAAATAGCGGTGTTGCGAGAATGAGCGGTAGGCCTGAAATAACCCAATGGCCCAATGCTTTTATAAAGAAGGTCAGCATTAAAGGTTGGCTTTGCATCACCAGAATATCCAGCGAGCCGTCTTCTTTTTCGTGCGAAAACATCCGGTCCAAATCCAGAAGACTTGCCAGTAATGCGCCGATCCACAGAATTGCCGGTGCGAGAAAAATCAGGAGTTTTGTATCCGGTCCCACGGCAAACGGGAAAACCGTAACAACTGCCAGAAAAAATAAGACGCCAGTAAAAGCACCGCCGCCTGCGCGCCAGCCTAGAGTAATTTCACGTTTTAGAAGCGCAATCATAAGCTAGTCTGACCCGCCAATTTTGAGGCTCTTGGCATTTATAATGCCAAGTGGGTGGTGAGTGGCGGCGATCAATATTCCGTCCTGCGCACAGAAATTCTGAACGATTGCCGAGAATAATGTGACGGATTGCGCATCCAGTCCGGCGGTGGGTTCATCCAAAATCCAGATAGGACGATCAGAGACCAACAATCGTGCAATAGAGACGCGCCGTTTCATGCCTGCCGACAGATAATGAAATGGCAGGTCAATTGCATGTGAAAGGTCTACCTCTTCCAGCGCTTCCTCGACGTTCAACATTTCTTCGCCCATGAAGTTTTGCCAGAACTCGAGGTTTTCACGAACACTCAAAGCAGATTTCATCGCATTCTGGTGGCCAAGATAATGACAATATTCGCGAACAGGGTTTTCAAACTGCTTGCCTGTTTCGTCGCTTAGCGTGATGCTTCCATCACTCAACTGCAGCAATCCGGCAATGCCGCGAAGTGTTGTGGATTTTCCAGCGCCATTCTCGCCCGTAATAATCAGTGCTTCACCTGCGGACAGATCAAAAGAAATGCCAGAGACTATTTTCTGTCCGGCTCTGGTCAAGGTCAGGTTTTCAACGCGCAGTTTCATGTTCTGTCTCTTAAACCCAATTTCGCATGGCGAAAAGGTGCAACCGTGTTCACGTTAGACCAATTGCTAAAATTATGAGTGGCCTTATGCCCCTTCACAGGGCCATTGTTTGTGCCTATAAGAGCGACAAATGCGCGCCAGACTCCTTCTGTAGGCATGAAACTCAACCGAAAATGGAATCGCCGATGTTGAACTCTCTCGACAGTTTTAAATGTAAAACCTCAATGACCGTGAACGGCAAAGAGTATGTTTATTACTCACTTGTTGAAGCGGAAAAGAATGGACTGGATGGAATTTCCCGCCTGCCGTTCTCACTCAAAGTTTTGCTGGAAAATCTGCTTCGATTTGAAGACGGGCGTTCGGTCACGAAAGAAAATATCATCGCTGTTGCTGATTGGGTTAATTCTAAGGGTTCTGCTGAAACAGAAATCGCCTACCGTCCTGCGCGTGTATTGATGCAGGATTTCACAGGCGTGCCTGCGGTTGTGGATTTGGCTGCGATGCGCGATGCCACAAAAAATCTGGGTGGCAATACGGATGCGATTAACCCGCAAGTTCCTTGTGATCTGGGGAGCGACCACTCGGTGATGGTGGATTATTTTGCGAATGAAAAAGCCTTCACGATGAATGTTGACCGCGAATATGAGCGTAATGGTGAGCGTTACACATTCCTTAAATGGGGCCAGCAGGCGTTTGACAATTTTCGTGTTGTGCCTCCGGGAACTGGTATCTGCCATCAGGTCAATCTTGAAAACCTTGCTCAGACGGTTTGGACAAAAGATATTGACGGTTCCACAGTTGCTTATCCTGATACGCTGGTTGGTACGGATTCACACACAACCATGGTCAACGGTCTATCTGTTCTTGGTTGGGGTGTTGGGGGCATTGAGGCAGAAGCTGCAATGCTTGGCCAGCCGATTACCATGCTTGTGCCAGAAGTAATCGGTTTCCGTCTTGATGGGAAAATGACTGAAGGTACTACGGCGACCGATCTTGTGTTGACCGTTGTTGAAATGCTTCGCCAAAAAGGTGTTGTGGGTAAGTTTGTTGAGTTTTACGGTCCCGGCCTTTCAACGCTTTCTCTTGAAGATCAGGCAACAATTGCAAACATGGCGCCTGAATATGGTGCAACATGCGGGTTCTTCCCTGTCGATAATGATTCGATCTCATATCTGAAAGCTACGGGCCGCGAAGCGGACCGTGTTGCGCTGGTTGAAGCGTATGCAAAAGAGCAGGGCATGTGGCGTGCGGACGATACGCCCGATCCGATTTTCTCTTCTACACTTCAACTGGATATGGGTGAAGTTGTACCGTCTATTTCCGGACCAAAACGCCCACAGGACCGTATTGCCCTTACTGATGCAGCAAGTGCTTTTGCAACAACGCTGGAAGAATTAGGCGGTGGACGTGTTGACGTCACCACGCCACCAAAGAGTGACGCTGAGGCACAGTTTCTTACCGAAGGTGCTGCTCAACCTGAGTCAAGACGCTCTCGGTTTGCAGTTGAGGGTGCAGACTATAATATTGATGATGGTGATGTGGTTATTGCAGCGATTACGTCTTGCACCAACACTTCAAACCCGTCTGTTATGATCGGTGCGGGCCTTCTTGCACGTAATGCGCTTGCAAAAGGCCTTAGTGTAAAACCATGGGTTAAAACATCGCTCGCACCGGGTTCTCAGATTGTGACGGATTATCTTGAAAAGGCTAATTTGCAGGATGACCTTGATGCGATGGGCTTTAACCTTGTGGGTTATGGCTGTACGACATGCATCGGTAATTCGGGTCCATTGCCGGCGCCAATTTCAAAAGCGATTAACGAGAACAACATTCTTGCGTGTTCGGTTCTTTCCGGTAACCGGAACTTTGAAGGTCGCGTAAGCCCTGATTGCCGTGCAAACTATCTGGCATCTCCGCCATTGGTTGTGGCCTATGCAATCGCCGGTTCCATGCATGTGGATATTACGAAGGACGCATTGGGTCAGGATCAAGACGGCAATGATGTTTTCCTGAAAGACATCTGGCCTTCATCGAAAGAAATTGCAGAGCTTATTCGTACTTCTATCAATGAAGACATGTTCCACACCCGTTATGGTAACGCCTTCAAAGGCGATGCTGGTTGGCAGGAAATCGAAGTGTCTGGTGGGGAGACATATGATTGGTCCAGCCAATCTACCTATGTGCAGAACCCGCCTTACTTTGAAGGTATGACCATGGAGGCTGATGAAATTCAGGATATTAAAGGTGCGCGCATTCTGGGCCTCTTCTCTGATTCAATCACCACGGATCATATTTCTCCGGCCGGGTCGTTTAAGGCTGAAACCCCTGCGGGCGGCTATCTGACAGATCGTCAGGTGCGTCCGATTGATTTCAACTCATACGGCTCGCGTCGTGGGAACCATGAAATCATGATGCGCGGTACGTTTGCCAATATCCGCATCAAAAACCAGATGTTGAGCGATGTCGAAGGCGGGTTCTCCAAGCATTACCCGTCCGGTGAGCAAGGTGCGATGTATGATGTTGCAATGCGCTATCAGGAAGAAGGTACGCCGCTTGTGATTTTTGCGGGCAAGGAATATGGCACGGGATCTTCCCGTGACTGGGCTGCAAAAGGCACTCGTCTTCTTGGTGTGAAGGCTGTTGTTACAGAAAGCTTTGAGCGTATTCACCGCTCAAACCTGATTGGAATGGGTGTCTTGCCGCTTGTCTTTACCAATGGCGATAGCTGGGAAAAGCTTGGCATGAAGGGCGATGAGCAGGTCACGATTGAAGGACTTGGCGATCTTAAACCCCGCCAGACCCTGAAAGCCGATATTACATTTAGTGATGGTTCAACGAAAACAATTGAACTTCTTGTGCGTGTCGATACGGAAGACGAGCTTGATTACTACAAAGCGGGCGGCATTCTTCATTATGTATTGCGGAATTTGAACCGTGCTGCATAAGCTTAGAGCGTGTCTGTCTTGGATTGAATCGATTTGATGGGTTGGATTTTTGATT
>CAZEPF010000023.1:0-10073 GCA_964514045.1 uncultured Rhizobiaceae bacterium
ATAGTCACCGATAAATTAAAATCTTACGGCGCAGCTCTTCGCGACTTAGGCGTTACCGGCCACAAAACAAACGGACGGTGGATCAATAATCGAGCCGAGAATTCCCACCAGCCATTTCGACGACGGGAAAGAGCCATGCAACGCTTCAGGCTGATGCGAAGTTTACAGAAATTCGCTAGTATCCACGCCTCAGTTCACAACCATTTCAACCAGGAGCGCAGCCTCTACTCCAGACCAAACTTCAAAGAAAACCTAACTGCCGCACTCTCAGAATGGCGGCAGCTTCTAGCTGCATAAACCCACCACTGATCAAACATTCACAGACTGGTTTGAGTTTGTCTGACACTGCCCTATGGAACAATTGGCAGCGTTTAAAGTGCCGCGCAAAGTATACATTCTGGAGGAAATACCAAAAGGAGCTACTGGAAAATTGCAGCGCATTGGGCTTGCATAGAAACTAGGGCTTATGATGCCTTAGGGTTATTGGTTGTTCTGATCCAGACGAATATCAATACAATCAACGATTTGGTCGACCACGTCTAGCTGCATGCTAACAGCACGACCAATCATCTGAACTAATCGATCCACTCGTTCAATTGTTTTGGCTCCAGCGTCCACCGCCCGAGCAACAGAGGATGGCTTGAGTAAATTTTCAGCAGCCTTTGCATAGTTCGAAAATGGTACCAGATCACTTGTTTCCGCACCGAGTTTCATAGCCAAATCGTCAACCCAGCTATAAATCTTCTGAGACAATCCGGTATCTTGATGCACTGCCTCCTGAATGGCAACTACTCCATCCGGCTTAACACAACGGTAGTTGCCCGTTAAAAGCATGCTCCATTTCGCCATCGGGACAAACAAGGAATCACTAACAGTTAGCTTTACCGGAACACGCTTTCCACTAATTCGTACCGCTGTAATATCTGCTTCTAATATCCGCAACATGTCTGTATGTATTTCGGACTCAAAAGCCGTTGCCTTGAAATTCGATGCCAATCCCACCTGTAGAACATTAGCGTTTTCATGAGGTGGTCTGAACGCTTGCGGGTCTGGGCTGCAGAGACTGACAAGACCAGGCTCAAAATCATCCCATAAACCTGCATCAGTGTAACAAGTAGAAAAATCTATGTTTCCGAGAGCTCGAATTCTTCGAACAAACGGCAACGGCGGCATGTTCATGATGGAAAGGCATGGCTTTTTGGATATGGCAATTCGAAGCATAAGTTCTCGGACCCCAAGTGCGCTATATTGAGGTTCTTGCATTGCAAAAACGATTAAATCGTAATTTTCAGGCTGTACATTTTGAGGTGTGGTCGCATCCAATTTTCCGTGCAACGCGTGAGAGTAATACTCTTGAAAGACATCTCCGCGTTTAAGCTGAAGACGAACTACGGTGCCGTTATCATTAATAAGTTTTGCGGTTTGTTCCCGACAAACTAAAGTTACATCGTGGCCAGCCATAAGCAGCTTTGTAGAAAGTAAAGAACCATAGGAGGCACCTAAAATTAGTATCTTCATAGATATTGACCCAACGGTATTTATGATTGTTTTGAACGTTTCTTGTCCCAGATAAATTTCGCAACTGGTAGAAAAATCAAAATCAGAGCGACAATCGTTATTGGACCAGCAATTGGTCTTGTAAAGAAAATAGAAAAGCTACCATCTGAAAAGAGAAGCGATTGCCGAAGCGTTGGTTCAGCGATAGGGCCTAGAACGATAGCCAATACCGCCGGGGCCAACGGGTAATCCAGCATTCTTAAAAATAATGCAGCGATCCCAAAAAACACCATCAACCACACCTCATACATATTTTGGTAAGCTGCATAGGTGCCCACAACGGAAAGCACAAAAATCAATGGGGCAAGAATTGTAAACGGCATTCTCAACATCCATAGAAACAAAGGAATAAACGCAAGATTGACGATAACCGCCACAAAATTCGATATGTAGAATGAACCCACCAGTGGCCATACGAAATCAGGCTGTTCGGAGAACAGTAGAGGCCCAGGTTGCAGTCCCCAAATTACCATTCCGGCAAGTAACACTGCCGTAGTTGGTGAACCCGGGATGCCAAGGGTCATCATTGGAAGCATTGCACCTGTGGAGGCAGAATTATTTGCTGCTTCTGGAGCTGCAACGCCATCCAAACTACCTTTGCCAAAGCTTTTCGGATCTTTTGACGTCAATTTGGTGACACCGTAAGCCATCAATGAACCAGGGGTCGCACCGGCTGCAGGCAAAATTCCGACAAAAAACCCTAACGCAGACCCAACAAATGTACCACGCCAAGCGGTTCCAAATTCTCTAAGCGCGATTTTAATTCGCCCAAAAGTAAACTTGACTTCAGACATAGTATTTTCTTCGCGTGTCTGAAGGATGGTCCAGATCATCTCACCGATTCCGTAAATACCTATTGCCAGAACCAAAAAGCGAATGCCGCGGCTGAACCACTCTGTTGAGTCAAAAAACAACAATCGTGGTTCGCCGGAAATTTGATCGAATCCGACCGATGCTAAAACAAGACCAAAGCATATCGAAAATATTGTCTTAGAGATATCGTCACCACCAAGCCCCACAAAAGTTGCAAAAGCAAGCAACATCAATGCAAATATTTCCGGTGGACCAAAATTTAAAGCAACCGATGCCAACAAAGGCGCAAAAGCTGTAAAGAGAATAACGGAAACTGTTCCTCCTACAAATGACGCTATCGCAGCCGTGACGAGAGCCTTGTCGGCTTTACCTTGAAGCGCCAAAGGGCGACCATCGAATGTTGTTGCCACAGCTGTTGATGCACCAGGAATGCCCAGGGTTATTGATGAGATTGCGCCTCCGTACATGGCACCATAATAAATAGCGGCCAGAAAAATCATTGGTGAAGTCGCGCTGCCGGTGACCTGTTGAATTACAAATGTAAAGGGAAGTAAAATCGCTACCCCATTCACGGAGCCTAAACCAGGCATTGCACCAACGAAAAGACCAACGACAACACCCAGAACTGCAAGCCCTAAATTTGCAGGTTCTAAGGCGACGACAATACCTTGAAAAAGTGCGGTTAAAATTTCCATGTTAGTTGGTCCCAACTATTTGCAGTGTTGGTGAATTAAAAAATAATTGCATATAAAGGAATAAACAGTGGCTCGAGATATCCCTTTGGCAACACAATGCGCATCGCAAAATCAAAGAAAATGAAGAACAGAATAGGCGTGAAAAGAGATACAGGCAGTGTCATTTTCCAAGAATGGTTTCCAATGAATTTCAAATAGTAAATCAGAAACAATGGGATTGCCCCGTAAAAACCAACAACACCAATAAGAAGCAGGAAGCCTATTATTCCACTTCCAACAACAAGAAGCATTCGGCGACCATAACTATCTAAGAATACTGCATCTGATTGCGACTGTGGGGAAGTTCTCCGATACCAATTGGCGATGGTCCAAACGCAACTCAACAACATAATCAAAGACAGCCAAAATGGCCAAAAACCACTACCTGGCCCTTCACCATCTATGAAACCTATATTGGCAAACCTCCCTATTTCTGGATTCCAAGAAGGAGGTTCGCCGCTTTTCCACATCAGATAAAGGGAAAGCATCGCTAAAAAACATGCAGTTACTAATTCTGCCAAACGCATTTAGCCATACTCCCCGTATCGTGACGAAATAGTTACTCTAATTGATGGCGCCAGATGCCTTGAGCATGTCCCTGTGATTGTCCCGCTGGGTCTGCCAATACGCGGTAAGATCTCCACCTGCTAAAAAATCGCCCATCAACGATTTCTTTGACTTGTAATCTTGCCAATCAGCCGAGTTGTAAACCTTAGTGAACATATCCGTGTAATACGATTGTGCTTCATTGGACATGCCTGGGGCACCAACAACGGCCCGTTGCATGAAATATGCAAAATCACCACCCACTTCTTTCAATGTAGGAACAGTTGGAAACATTGGCAGGCGTTCGTTGGTGAAAGCCACCAACGGAACTACAGTTCCAGCTTCAAAAAACCCTAAAGCTTCAGAGGGATTGTTTACCGAGGACCGGATTTGTTTACCTGCCAAATCCTTGGCAACAGCGCCACCACCTTTGTATGGAATATACTTGATAGACAATTTGTAGTTGCTGTTTAGAAAGTCTGTGATGATGTTGTCTTCTGAATTTTTGCCAGTTCCTCCCATAACCCAGCCCTTTCCATCAGCCTTAGCTTTTTCCAAGAACTGATTAAATGTGGTGATACCTTCATCTTTGTGAACCCAAAGCAAAAATGTATCTTCCGCCATCCTACCGACTGGAGAAAAGTTCATAATATCGACATTTAGACCTGGTTGTCGCAAGGGTGTCGTGAAAAATGAGTTCAAGGTCACCATGATTGTATGGTTTGGGTCACTTGCGCTTTTCATATGAACCAGTGCTTCAGCGCCTGAGCCGCCAGATTTGTTGGTTGGTACCAACGGTCTTGACGAAAGGTTTTCTTTCTCAACAATTGCTTGCATTAGGCGAGCCATCTTGTCAGCACCACCGCCCTTTCCCGCCATAATTACAAAGTCGATCGGCTTTGTCGGCTCAAATGCATTTGCGATCCCTGAATACGTTGTTGCAAAGAGTGCTGCTGCGCCAGCTAGTCCTGCAATGATTGGTTTGGTGAGTTTCATAAAAACCTCCTTGAGTTGGCCAATTTATGTAGGCATCTTCAGTGTTTAAGTTTGACTTTGAGTTTGATGAATGGCCGTTTTCCGATTGCCGACATTTATGTTCAGCAATCAACTTGGTCTTCGTTCAAACTGGAAACGCGATTTTGAAGACCCCTCGCCATCGCCTACACGCTTCGTGAGCGGAACATTTCAGAGTTGAATAATTTTGTAAAATTTAATATTTTGATGCTTAATGTAAAAAAAATTTATATTATGATGACCAACATTTCTGTAAGACAAATGCGCACATTAGTTGAGATACAAAAGCACAGAAAAATATCTGCTGCGGCCAAGACAATGGGATTAACGTCACCTGCCGTAACACATCAGCTTAAGCAACTCGAAGAAGAGCTCGATATTCAGTTGTTTGTAAGAACTCGCACAGGCGCAATGCCTACTGAGGCGGGCAACGTGCTGATGGAGACAGCACAACGTGTACTGAACGAACTTGCGCTGATGGAACAGCACATCGAAAAGCTCAAGGGAAGCAAGGGTGGAAGGCTATCACTAGGGGTGGTTTCTACAGGAAAATATTTTGCTCCACGAATGATTGCAGCATTTTCAAAGCAATTTCCTGAAATTGACGTCCATCTCAGAACTGCAAACCGTAAGGAGATCGTCGAAGCGTTAGAAGCTTACGAAATTGATATGGCGTTTATGGGGAGACCTCCACAACACTTTGGTGTTTCCGTCACCTACATTGGAGATCATCCGCTCGTATTTGTAGCACACCCAAATAATCCGCTACTTAAGAATCTAGATATTTCCCAATCTGAACTCGCGAATCACAAAATCATCGTTCGAGAAAAAGGATCAGGAACTCGGGCAGCTTTCGAATTTTTTATGTCAGAAACCTTCTCAGACAGGGAAGTTTTTCATACAGTTATGCAGTCCAACGAAACGATAAAACAGGCAGTGATGGCAAATCTAGGCATAGCGCTAATATCTGGACACACTATTGAACAAGAAGTTAAAAACAATCTTTTGAAGATTCTCGATGTTCAAAAAACACCAATAAGACGCCAATGGCACTCGGTCTATCGCGCGGATAGAAAGCCAACACCAGCGATGTCATCGTTCAATGAATTCGTGAAGCTAAATGGGATGCAACTCTTGCCTATTGTCAGCAAAACTTATGCCGATGACAGTTGGGAGGGCATTGTCTGAGGAAACTCGTTGATTTGAGGTGGATGGTCGTCGTGCAATGGCGACAACTTTTTGCGTTATAACCCCTTGCCCTGCGCAGAATTCGGAGACTAGTTCGAATTACTCTGACAGCACCGCCAGTCAGCCATTTTATTTCCTGCTTCCTGACATCTTGTTCGGAATTTAGCCCTCACTTCTGTGGCTTGGTTTTTGATTTTGGATGCGGAGACGATGATAGTCCTCCTAAATTCTCACAATTTCCAGGAACGAGCGATGCAACGCTTTAGGCGGATGCGAAGTTTACAGAAATTCGTCAGTATTCACGCCTCAGTTCACAACCATTTCAACAAAGAACGAGGCCTTTATGGCAGAAACAATTTCAAGGAAAACAGAACCCATTGCCTGGCAATTGATTGCCTGCAATCAATGAGAAGGGCCACACTGCAAGAGTGGCGCCAACTTTTCGCGGCATAAGCCCTACCCTCATTCGCTATTCAGAGACTAGTTCGAATTACTCTGACAGCACCTACGGAAGGCCAACACAAAGCGATACAACGTTCTCCTTAATTCAGGTCGGTGTCTTTTTTGCTGGCATCAAGGATCTTCATAATGTCGTTTGCCTGCGTCGCAGAAATTCCAGACAACAGCGAATTTACCCAGTTTTCATGCTCACATGCCTGCTCCAAAAACTGAGTTTTACCCGCCTTGGTCAACTTCACTGATAATGCACGTCTATCTCCAGGAACAGGACTTCTCTGGACCAGATTCTCCTTTACTAACCGATCAACAACTACAGTTGCACTGCCATTGGAGACCAACAAAACATCTGAGAGCTCACTCATTTTGATACCGGATTGATATTGGTACAGAGCAGCCAAAACATCGAAACGAGGCAACGTTGTTTTATGTCGGACACGCAGGCGTTCTCTTAATTCAGACTCTGTTTCCCTCGTTAATCGAAGGAGCCTGATCCATAACCTTAGGCGTGTTTTCGATTCTGGTTCATCTTCGCTATAGACCATTCTGATGCTTTCTTACTTTAGGAAAATGACTAAACAGCTCAGATCATAAACCTTATGATATTCGAACTATTTGTACTTAAAATATTCGAATCTAATGGGAATTGCACTTGCTATCTTGGGCATTGAAAATCTTGCCGTACAAATCCAAAATTTATATTTTATACAACTAGTTAGCGGATAATTTGCAACAAGCGATCAAGCGATTTCTTACATCTCCGCAAAACATACGTCTGTTTTCTTTGAAGAAAAGAGTTTGGTCGATTCCCGAATAACCAGTCCCCTGCCCGCGTTTGGACCCAACAACTTGCTTCGTCTTTGCGTTACTCAATGCATCATTGATGCTAAAGTGCAGTAGATTTGTTTGCAGCCGCTATCTCGGTTGCGGCTGGTCCTATCAAACGAGCCCCTGTCACGCCCAAGGGATGACCTAGGGAAATTGCGCGCCCATTTGGTGTACGAACAAAATCACAAATATAAACTCTAGGCATCGCTAAGACTGACGCCTTAAATGAGCGGTGGCTTCGATCTCTATCAATGCCTCATCTTCGATTAACTCCTTCACGACGACAACCGACATTGCGGGAAAGTGTTTACCAAAAATACGTCGATACGCAGAACCAACCTCTTTCTGTTTGGCTAAATACTCTTTTTTATCCGTGATAAACCAAGTCAGTCGAGCAATATCCTCTACCGAGCCTCCGGCTGCATTCACAATGTCAGCGATATTACGCAGCGTTTGTTCCATCTGTCCGACGAAATCTTTGGCGTCAAAAACTTGATTTGCATTCCACCCAATTTGACCGCCAACATGCAGTATACCATTTTCTGCGAGCATGCCGTTGGCATACCCTTTCGCCGGTGCCCAGCCATCCGGCTGTATTGTAGTTAAGGTCATATTCTTCCTTCCATGAATTGCTTTAGTTTTCCATGGATCGGCTTAGCCCATGGAGCTGATCGACCATCCTTGCCGACATTGACCAGCGTACATTCCGTTTTGAATCTTAGTTCGTCTGCACAAACCGCAGTGATCGTATATTTCAGGCTTGAGCGTCCGACACGTCTGATCTCTAGGCTCAGGTTGAGGTGGTCGCCATGTCGACTTGGTGCCTTAAACTGAGTCGAAATCTCAGCTGTTGGAACCCCTCCCGCCTTATGAATTTCTTCAAAAGGCCAATTAATTTCACTGTCGAAAAAGGCCTCAACACAGTCGTTCATCATCTCAAAATACCGAGGATAAAAAACGATTCCTGCCGGATCGCAGTGTTTGAACAGAACCTTTTGCCGAAATGAAAACACGATTAAACACCCACGTGTTTTTCAGTAATTTCTGGCGTGAGTTCAAAGATTTTACCGTGCCAAACAGTACGGCCACGCTCCAAAATATTTGCGCTATCGCAGACAGCTTTGAGCTCTTTTACTGATTTATCAATCACTAAGATCGACATTCCAGTTTCTATTTTTAGTTTGGTAATTGCAGACCAAATCTCCTGTCTAACGATTGGCGCGAGTCCCTCTGTTGCCTCATCCAAAATCAATAGACGCGGATTGGTCATTAACGCTCTGCCAATAGCAAGCATTTGTTGTTCACCACCCGACAGGGATGCAGATAGTTGATTTTTACGTTCTCCCAAACGCGGGAACAGCTCAACAACGTTTTTGAAATTCCAATGGCCCGGACGCGCAGCTGCTATCAGATTTTCATGTATCGTTAAGTCCGTAAAACATCTACGTCCTTCTGGCACTAATCCGATTCCCAATCTTGCCGCCTTATGACTTGGAAGCTTATTCAAGTCATTTGTGTCAAAAACAATGGAACCTTGCGATGGTAGCATTCTGCATATGCACTTAACTGTTGTACTTTTGCCCATACCATTGCGCCCCATTAGTGCAACAACTTCCCCCTCATTGATATGAAGATTGACGCCGAAAAGAGCCTGACTTGAACCGTAAGAAGCAGATACATTTTTAAGTGCTAATAAACTCATCCTTCATCCCCCAGATATGCTTCTCTTACGTCATCGTTTGAACGAATTTCATCGACGGATCCGGTAGCAATAACTTTGCCATAGACGAGAACGGTGATGCGATCAGCCAAGGCAAAAACAGCATCCATGTCATGCTCAACCAATAAAATTGGCGCTTCATCTCGAAGTTCGCCCAAAAAGCCAGTAAGTCGTTTAGAACCCTCAGAACCCAAACCGGCCATCGGCTCATCCATTACGAACGCTTTTGGTTCAAGCGTTAGTGCAACCGCAACTTCCAATTGTCGGCGTTGCCCGTGGCTTAACTCTGCCGTTGTCATATGAATAAAATCTTCAAGACCCACGCGTTTCAATGCGCGTTCTGCAGATGCACAAAGCTTTTCAATCGAAAGCGCAGGCTTCAAAAATCGCCAAGGTTTTCCAGAAGCACCCAATGCACCCAATACGGCGTTTTGCATCACTGTATCTTCCATTGCCAAAGCAGAGATTTGAAAAGTTCGACCAAGTCCCGCCATCGAACGCACACGCGCGCTTTCCTTCGTGACGTCTTTGCCAAGAAATTCAACCGAGCCTGCATCCGGTTTCAGCGTCCCGCAAATTTGAGCAATAAGGGTAGATTTACCTGCACCATTGGGTCCGATAACCGCATGAATTTCACCTTTTTTCAGGTCAATAGAGATGTCTTGACTGGCTTTCAAAGCGCCAAAGTTTTTCGTGAGGCCATGGGTGGCCAGAACTGTATTAGTCATGCACCGTCTCCCGTCCTGAAATCATGCCGATGACGCCGCCTTTTCCAAACAGGACAATGACAAGCAACAGTAGACCAAGATAGACGTGCCAAAATTCACTAAGGCCACCTAGAAAATGTTCTAAACCGACAAAAATAAGCGCTCCGGCAACTGGGCCATATAGACGGCCAACGCCTCCGATGATCACAAAGACCATGATCTCGCCGCTGAGTTGCCAACTGAACATTGTGGGACTAACAAAGCGGTTGAGATCCGCAAACAACGCCCCGGCTAACCCTGTTATCGCGCCTGAAATAATGAAAGCAATCAATTTTAAACGCGTGGGATCCAAGCCCACTGTAACAACTCTCTGCGGAGTTTGACGTGCAGCATTCAAGGCCAATCCAAACGGAGATTTTGCAAGCTTGGATGTTAGTAAAAGAACTGCACATAAAATGGCAAAACACAGAATATAGAATTGAATAGGGTCAAGAGTGTTGAGGCCTGGGA
>CAZEPF010000023.1:10083-24331 GCA_964514045.1 uncultured Rhizobiaceae bacterium
CATCCTCACCGCCATATGTCGACCAGCTGATGAAGAAGAAATAGAACATCTGTCCAAAGGCGAGCGTGATCATGATGAAATACACGCCTGAAGTTCTTAGCGAAAGAATTCCTATAAGAAGTGCTGCAAGAGCAGAGATAATAATTGACACAATCCAGATCACAGGCATCAGTTTTGTACCTTCTATTAGGAATGGCCAATCTGTGATGCTGGTAAATGTCTGCGCATGATAGGCTAAGATACCCATGGTATAACCGCCAATACCGAAGAACACTGCATGACCAAGGCTAACCAAACCACCAAGCCCCAATGCAATGTTTAAGCCAATCGCAGCGAGCGCAAAAATGGCAGCGCGCGTCATCAGAGTGATTGTGAAGGGTTCATCCATCACATAGGCCCACGCAGGCACAAGGATTAGGATACCCATGATAATAGAATTTATTTGGAGCTCTTTTATCATAAGCGCGTCCCATACAAACCGGTAGGTCGCCAAATCAAAACCGCGCCCATCAATATATAAATTGCCATGGATGCAAGGGATGACCCGACAGATGTTGCGGTTGCTGGATCGGTAACGAACGCGAATAATTGCGGCAATAAAATACCACCAAGCGTATCTGTCAGTCCAACCAAAATGCCACCAATGAGTGCGCCCTTAATAGAGCCAATGCCGCCAATAACAATCACCACAAATGCTAGAATTAGAACTGGTTCACCCATGCCCACTTGAACGGATTGAATCGTTCCAACCAAAGCTCCTGCAAGTCCGGCCAATGCTGCGCCAAGGGCAAAGATTAAAGTGTAAAGTTTTGAGATATCAACGCCCAACGCGGCAATCATTTCACGATCATTTTCACCAGCCCGGATTTGCACTCCGATGCGTGTCTTCGTGATCATCAATCCCAATCCCGCCGCAACCAAAAGCCCAGCAGCTATAAGAACCAATCTGTAAAGAGGGTATTCAATACCACCGGGCAAAGTGACTGGCCCAGAAAGATAATCTGGAATGTTTAGAAACAAAGGGAAAGAGCCGAAAATCCAACGTGTCCCTTCCGTGAAGATCAAAATCAGCGCAAATGTCGCGAGAACTTGGTCAAGATGATCTTTTTTATACAGCCGCCTTATCACCAACAGCTCCACTACAGCTCCAGCAATTGCAGCTGCTGCCAGCGCTGCAATGAGCGCTAAGACAAATGAGTTGGTTGCACCAGCAACCCAAGCCGCCGCAAACGCACCGATCATATAAAGTGAACCATGCGCCAAATTGATCAGCCCCATGACTCCAAATATTAGAGTCAAACCAGCTGCCATCAAAAATAGCATAATTCCAAATTGCAGTCCGTTAAGTAGTTGCTCTGCTAGTAAAATTAACGACATTGTTTTTGCCTGAATATACTGGGTTCCATAAATGGAACCCAGCCAGTTACATTACATCTTGCAGTCGCCAGCATAGGCATCTGCGTGGTTTTCTAGTGCTGGACCAATGATCTTGTTGGTGAAAACATCACCTTCTTTGATCACTTCTCGGGCAAAAATGGTCTGAATTGGATGATGATTTGGACCAAATTTGAAATCGCCTCGTGTACTTTTGAAGTCAGCGGACTTTAGTGCTGAACGAAAAGCATCAGCATCCGAAACGGCGGCTTTGTCTATGGCTGAAACCAATAGGTTAGCTGTGTCAAAACCCTGGCTTGCATAGAGTGAAGGTAAGCGACCATATTCAGCCTGAAAGCTTTTTACGAACGCAACATTGGTAGCGTTGTCGATGTCTTTGTTCCATTGCGATGTGTTGATCACACCAAGAGCGGCTTCACCAACTGCTTGCAAAATACCTTGATCGAACGAGAACGCAGGCCCTACAATAGGCAACTCAACACCTGAATCTTTATATTGCTTCAGGAACGAAATACCCATGCCACCCGGTAGGAAGAAGAATACGCTATCTGCCCCTGACGCTCTGATCTGAGCGATTTCTGAAGCATAGTCTTTTTGACCAAGCTTGGTGTAAAGTTCACCAGCCAATTCACCTTTAAAAAAGCGTTTGTATCCGGTGAGTGCATCTTTGCCAGCCGGATAGTTTGGAGCAAGAATGAAGGTATTTTTGTAGCCTGCACTGTTGGAATATTCACCCGCGCCTTCGTGCAGATTGTCATTTTGCCAAGCAACATTGAAGTAATTTGGGTGGCAACCTTTACCAGCCAAAGCTGAGGGACCTGCATTTGGAGACAGATAGAATTTGCCTTGGGCGGTTACGGATGGAACCACGGCCATTGCAAGATTTGACCAGATAATTCCGGTAAGAACATCAACCTTTTCAGACTGAATCATCTTGTCTGCAAGCTGTACAGCGATGTCAGGTTTACGTTGGTCATCTTCTACAACGACGTTAATATCCTTGCGGCCTGATTGTTTGATAGCCAACAGGAATCCGTCCCGTACATCAATGCCAAGACCTGCACCTCCACCTGATAGTGTTGTGATCATACCCACCTTTGTTTCTGCCATAGATGCGGTCGATAACGTTGTTGCCGCCAAAGCAGCAGCAGCCGTCAAAGTCAAAGATTTTAAGTTCATTTCTCACTCCCTTTTAAGAATCCAGACGGGCTAGAACGCGACAGAAGTCAGCGTCGTTACGGTTCGCTCAATCCCGTCAATATCGAGCAAATTATTGTTGATGAATTTCCTGATATCCTCGTTTTCGGGAACGTAAATCTTCATATGAATATCGAAATCACCACTTACTGAAAACAGATCTGAATGAAGTTCTCGATCAGATATGGTTTCGGCAACTTTGTACGATGTGCCTGGTTTACATAGAGTTTGAACAAGTACACATCTCATGGTTTCATCATGAGCCTTTTGCTTGTTCAGCAAGACGAAAACGTTGGATTTTTCCACTCTGTGTCTTTGGTAATGCGTCAGTGAATATAATACTACGCGGATACTTGTAGGGGGCTATGGCCGCCTTAACGTGGTCTTTAATTGCTTTAACCTGGGCTTCATCGTGAGGCACGTCAGGTGCCAAAACCACATGAGCTTGAACGATATTCCCACGTTCTGAATCTGGCACACCAATCACGCCACACTCTACAATATCAGGATGCGATAAGAGGGCAGACTCCACCTCGGGTCCGGCAATATTATAGCCCGATGAGACAATGATATCGTCATTGCGGGCGGCGAAATGAAAGTAACCATCTTCATCCATAGTGAAGGTATCACCCGAAATATTCCAACCATTTTGAACATATTCTGTTTGGCGTTCGGCTCTTAAGTAACGGCACCCCGTTGGGCCTCTAACTGCGAGACGACCCATTTCACCAGTAGTGACCTCATTGCCTTCACCATCAACGACCTTCGCCTCGTAACCACCAACTGGCTTGCCAGTGCAAGCGGGTTTGTGGTCGTCAAAACGGTTTGTAATGAAAATGTGCAGCAACTCAGTCGCGCCGATCCCATCAAGCATGGGCTTGCCGGTTTTTTCTTTCCACTCGTCATAAACAGGAGCGGGAAGCGTTTCACCCGCAGAAACCGCTGCTCGGAGCGATGAAAGATCAGCACCTTCATCCATAGCGCGCATCATGGCTCGATAGGCAGTCGGCGCCGTAAAACAGACAGTAGCTTTGTATTTTTCGATGATTTCAATCAAGTTGGGAGGAGATGCCTCCTCCAATAGTGTGGCCGTTGCACCAAAACGTAGTGGAAATACAGCAAGCCCACCCAAACCAAATGTAAAAGCCAATGGCGGAGAGCCGATGAACACATCTTCGGGCGTGACTTGCAGCACTTCTTTTGCATAGCCATCTGCGATGATAAGGATATCACGGTGGAAATGCATTGTGGCCTTGGGCTCACCGGTAGAACCCGACGTGAACCCCAATAATGCCACATCGTCCTGAGAAGTTTGGACTGCGTTAAACTGAACTGATTTTTCCAGTGCCAATTGATCAAGTTCAGCATCGTGATTGGATGTACCATCAAATCCGACGATTCTTTTGAGAAACGGACTCAATTCTAAGCAAGCATTCATCTCATCGAGAAGACGCGTATCGCACAAGGCAAACTCGATCTCTGCCTTATCAGCATATTTGGCCAATTCACGCGCACGTAACATCGGCATTGTATTGACAACGACCGCCCCAACTTTCGTGGCAGCCAACCAACAAGCGACCATCGCCGGATTATTGGCTGAGCGGATCATAACCCGATTGCCCGGCTTTATGCCGATGTCATCCACTAGCACATTGGCTATGCGGTTGGTCCAATCCGTGAGCTCTTTATACGTTCGTTGGCGACCATTACCGATCAAAGCTGTATGATCACCAAAGCCACGCTCAACCATGGCATCGGAAAGTTCCACACCAGCATTTAACTCTACTGGATAGTCAAAGCCATCAAGCAAAAGGTCTGGCCAGCTGTCGAAAGCTGGTAGATTGTCCCTTGCAAAAGTATCCACATGTGCCGACGTGTTTAGTTTCATTTCACTCCCCCAGCCGCGCCAATCTCCTGCCGCGCAATAATCACTTTTTGAACATCGGAAGCACCCTCATAAATACGAAGGGCGCGAATTTCGCGGTATAAGGATTCGACTATGTGGCCACTTCGAACCCCATCGCCACCGTGCAGTTGAACGGCCTTGTCAATAACGTCTTGAGCGCGATCGGTTGCAAACAATTTTGCCATTGCCGCCTCGCGCGTCACACGTGGCGCACCGCTGTCCTTTGTCCAGGCAGCGCGATAGACAAGCAAAGCCGCTGCATCGATATCAAGCGCCATGTCGGCAATATGACCTTGAACCAGTTGCAGGTCAGATAAGGGAGACCCCTGAACGTGTCTGGAGGTCACACGTTCAAGGGTCTCATCCAACGCGCGACGCGCAAACCCCAATGCAGCAGCAGCGACGGTTGAGCGGAACACGTCCAAGACGGACATTGCGATCTTAAAACCTTCGCCCGGATTACCTATCATCCAGGATGTGGGAATGCGGCAGTTATTAAATTTCAAAGTGGCAAGCGGATGTGGTGCGATTGTCTCAAGACGTTCGGCAATTTCAAATCCATCTATGTTCGCCGGTATTACAAAGGCCGATAGTCCTTTTGCACCGGGAGCCTCACCAGTTCTGGCAAAAAGCGTATAGACATCGGCAATGCCACCATTTGAGATCCAAGTCTTTTCACCATTCAAGACATATTCATTCCCATCTTGCGTGGCTGTCATTGTGGAGTTTGCAACATCAGAACCGGACTGAGGTTCCGTCAATGCGAAGGCGGAAATTGCATCACCGGAACGCGTCTTTGTCAGCCATTCCGTCTTTTGTTCAACAGAACCAAACAAAGACAATGCACCAGTGCCAAGACCCTGCATGGCAAAGGCGAAATCTGCCAATCCATCATAACGGGCAAGCGTTTCACGAATAATACACAATGAGCGAACGTCCAGCACATCATCAATCGTAGCAGAGTGATTTAAATGTCCAGCATCACCGAGCATCTTTACTAGGTCGCGACACGTCTGGTCCGTATCGACATGATTTAGACCCACCAAGTTAGCAGAAGCCCAAACATCTAAATCTTCAGCAAGCGCACGATGCTTGTCTTCAAAGAAGGGCCAAGAAAGAAAAGATTTGTCAGCCATCAGTCGCCCTCAAACACAGGTTTGTCTTTGGCTACAAATGCATCAAATGCCCGCTTGAAGTCATTGCCCTGCATACAAATAGCCTGGGCTTGCGCTTCTGCTTCAATCGCTTGTTCCAAAGACATAGACCACTCTTGATTCAGCATCGTTTTGGTCATTGAGTTCGCGAAAGTCGGACCAGATGTAATGCGCTCGGCCATTTCCGTTGCTGTGTGGTCCAACTCGGTCGCGTCCACCACAGAGTTGAAGAACCCCCAACTATCACCTTCTTGCGCCGTCATGGAACGTCCAAGATAAAGCAGTTCATTCGCACGACCCTGCCCAATAATACGTGGCAGAATTGCACAGGCCCCCATATCGCATCCGGCCAAGCCAACACGGTTGAACAAAAATGCAACCTTTGCTTCTGGCGACGCGACGCGAAGATCTGATGCCATGGCAATGATAGCACCTGCGCCGGCACAGACCCCATCCACCGCAGAAATAATAGGTTTTCCGCAATTGATCATCGCTTTTACGAGGTCCCCAGTCATGCGAGTGAACGCGAGCAATTCCTTCATGTTCATCTTTGTCAAAGGACCGATGATCTCATGAACATCACCACCTGAACTGAAGTTGCCACCGTTGGAGAGAAAAACGACCGCGTGAACTTCATCATCATAAACAAGATCACGAAACCAGTCGCGAAGCTCTGCGTAGCTGTCAAAAGTAAAAGGATTTTTGCGTTCGGGACGGTTCAATGAGATCTTCGCAACCGAACCTTCTATCATGCAGTTAAAATGCTTCGTATCGCTACGCATCGGTGTTCGCTCCTGTGTACTCAAGATGATTTGTCATGTCTTCCAGCAAATTGTGAAACCCTCTCAACTTGCGGATATTCAAGCTTCCTATCAGCTCATCCAGCCATTCTTCATGAGCTGCTGCCATTTCACTGAACGCTTTTTCGCCAGCCTTGGTCATGCGAACCAACTGTGTTCTTCGATCATTTTCAACAGCAGTTCTGATCACCAATCCACTGTCCGTCAGACGGTCAACAATGCCAGTTACATTGCTGTTGGAGACATTCAACAGTCCAGAAATTTCACTCATTTTCAGGCCCTTGGGAGCCCGTGACAAAGTCGAAAGCACGTCAAATCTAGGCAATGTCGTATCGAACTCACCACGAAAACGAAGACGCAATTCACTTTCAATCGCACCATGTGTTTTGATTAGCTTAATCCAAAGCCTCAGGCGCTCTTTCGATAGAGGCTCTTCAATATACTTCGGATTCGCACTCATATCTCGCCACCGGCAATTGAAAGGCAGTGCCCGTTTACCGAACGCGCACCATCGCTGCTCAACCAAAGGGCCGTATCGGCAATCTCATCAGTTTGAATAAAACGATCTTGTGGATTTCCAGAGCGAAGAGACTTTGCCGCCTTTTCAACCGTCATCCCAGTCTTCGATACAATATTCTCAATCGAGCGTTCTAAAAGCGGTGTCTCAACAAAGCCTGGGCATATTGAGTTTACAGTAATACCAGTCTTCGCCAATTCAATCGCCAACGCTCGGGTCAACCCAACAACACCATGTTTGGCAGCACAATAGCCAGACACATATGGGTATCCCTTAAGTCCAGCTGTTGATGCTATTGCGATCAAGCGGCCCCAGTTCTGGGAGTTCATATCTTCAAAAGCTGCCTGCCAAGTATTGACTACACCGCCCAAATTTACGGACAGCATCTTATTCAAATCGTTAGATGTCATTTTGGAGAACGGCACACTTTCCGCCGCGCCAGCATTGGCAATGACAATGCTGATCGTACCATTTTCATTGCGAGCTGACTCAAATGCAGTCTTCACGGATGCATTATCCGTTACATCACAAACTTGAAAAGGCAGTCCTTGAGCTTCCAATGTAGATTGTGTTCGTCCTAAAATGGTGACTTTGGCGCCAGCTTTCTTGAAAGCATGAGCTGTTGCAGCACCAACACCAGTACCCCCGCCTGTCACAATAACATGTCTGTCTTTTATGCTCATACTTTGCCCAACATCTCTGCGTCACGATCAGCATTTCGCCAAATTTGATCACGGCCTGCCAAATATGGATCAGGCCAATCTTTCGCCTTTCGATCCCCGATCTTCGTGCCTTCGTGAAGAGCCCAATATGGATTTGCCAAATGCGGACGGCCGACGGCAACCAAATCGGCGCGACCCGCCATGAGAATAGAATTTGCATGGTCTGCTTCGTAGATATTCCCAACCGCCATAGTCATGATGTCTGCTTCATTTCGAATGCGGTCAGAAAACGGTGTCTGGAACATGCGGCCATATACAGGCTTGGCATCAATGGTGGTCTGACCAGCTGAAACATCAATCAAATCTACACCTGCTTTCTTGAAGTGACGTGCAATCTCCACAGCTTCGTCAGGTGTTACACCATCATCGCCAACCCAGTCTGTCGCAGAGATGCGCACAGACATTGGCTTATGGTCAGGCCAAACTTTGCGCATGGCGTTAAAGACCTCAAGTGGCCATCGAAGGCGATTTTCCAAACTGCCTCCATATTCATCTTTTCGGATGTTCGAAACTGGAGAGATGAAAGAAGAAAGCAGGTAACCATGCGCGGCATGAAGCTCAATCATATCAAATCCCGCTCGGTCTGCCATAGCAGCCGAAGCAACAAACTGCCCCTTTATTTCGTCCATCTCAATCTTGGTGATTTCTCGCGGTTGATCGTTGTCGCTGGACCACGCGATTGGGGATGCTGAAACTAATTCCCAATTGCCATCCTTTAGTGGCTGATCCATGCCTTCCCAGCCAATACGAGTAGAGCCTTTCCGCCCTGAATGGCCAATCTGGCAGCAAACCTTAGCGTTAGTTTCACTGTGAACAAAGTCCGTTAGCTCACGCCACTTTGCTTCATGTGCTGGAGTATAAAGCCCCGGGCAGGCTGGTGTGATACGAGCCTCGGCACTCACGCATGTCATTTCTACATAGACAAGCCCAGCCCCGCCTTTCGCTCTCTCACCATAATGAACGAGATGCCAATTGGTTGGAGAGCCATCAACCGCCTTATATTGCGCCATGGGTGAAACTACGATGCGGTTTTTCAACTCCATTTCCCGCAATTTGAACGGCGTGAACATAGGGGAGCGAACGGGTTCGCATGTCGCAACACCTGCTTGCGTCATGAACCAACGTTCAGCAGATTCAAGCCATTTTGAATCACGAACACGTAAGTTTTCATGGCTGATACGCTGTGAGCGAGTCAGCATGGAATAGTTCAATTGAACAGGATCGAGATGTAGATATCGCTCCACATGCTCAAACCATTCCATGGAGTTTCTTGCAGCTGACTGAAGACGCAGAACCTCTAATCTGCGCTCATCCTGATACTTTTCAAACGCTGATTCTAAATTTGGCTCGGTATGTATGTATTCAGCCAAAGCGATTGCCGATTCCAAAGCAAGTTTGGTACCTGAGCCGATCGAGAAGTGCGCTGTTGCTGACGCGTCACCAAGGAGAACTACGTTTTCATGGCTCCACTTTTCACAAAGAACGCGCGGGAATCGAATCCAGGCCGACCCCCGAATATGATTTGCGTTGGTCATCAACGAATGACCACCAAGATGATCTTTGAAAATCTCTTCGCAAATCTCGATGGTTTCTTGCTGAGTTAAGTCAGCAAAGCCAAATCCGCTAAATGTATCCTGAGCACATTCTACAATGAATGTCGCCGTATCATCGTCAAATTGATAGGCATGAACCCAAATCCAGCCATGCTTGGTTTCCTCGAATATGAACGTAAATGCATCATCAAAACGTTGATGAGTTCCAAGCCATATGAATTGGCACAGACGATCGTCGACGTCAGGCTGGTACGAGTCAGCATAAAGCATCCTAGTCTTGGAGTTCAAACCGTCGCAAGCAACAACAACATCATAGTCTGATTTGTACGTTTCTGCACTCTCAACTTCTGTTTCAAAACGCAGGTCAACACCAAGTTCTCTAGCTCTCTCCTGCAACAAAATCAGAAGTTTCTTGCGACCCACGCCACAAAATCCGTGACCAGATGACACAAGACTCTCACCCTTAAAATGAAGGGCAATGTCATCCCAATAGGCAAAGTGATCTTCAATGGCTTTAGCGCTTGATGGGTCATTTTTCGCAAGGTTCTCCAACGTCTCGTCAGATAGGACAACACCCCAACCAAAGGTGTCGTCAGCCTTGTTTCTTTCGAATACAACGACCTCGCAGGACGGATCTCGCAATTTCATCGAGATCGCAAAATAGAGTCCCCCCGGGCCTCCTCCCAAACACGCTATGCGCATGAGTAACTCCCTTTTTGTATTTCCATTTGATAATTACACAACAGTATGAATATTTCAAGCTCGAAAGTTTGAACTTGAAATATTCATACTCTAAACGTACATTGCGAAAAATTCTTAAGGAGATTGATGATGGTGGACCCCGCACTGAAGACACCGGAACTACAAACCCCCGAAATTGCAAGGTCGAAGCCAGCTCAATTGAAATGGGAAGACCCATTTTTGCTCGAAACGCAGCTTTCTGACGAAGAAAGAATGATCAGTGAAAGCGCAAAGGCCTATTGTCAGGAAAGTCTTCTTTCCCGCGTAATTGAAGCAAATCGTCAAGAAATATTTCATCGTGAAATCATGAATGAAATGGGGGAACTTGGCCTTTTGGGTGTGACAATTCCTGAAGAATTTGGCGGTGTGGGCGCTAATTATGTGAGCTACGGTTTGGTCGCCAGAGAAGTTGAGCGGGTTGATTCAGGCTACCGCTCTGCAATGTCCGTTCAATCAAGCTTGGTTATGCATCCAATCTTTGCATATGGAACAGACGATCAGCGTAAGAAGTATCTTCCTAAGCTCGCAAGCGGTGAGTGGGTTGGTTGTTTTGGTCTTACTGAACCTGATCACGGTTCTGATCCTGGTGGAATGTTAACACGTGCCAAGGCGGTCGACGGTGGCTATCTTATCTCAGGTGCAAAGAACTGGATTACCAACAGCCCGATTGCTGACGTCTTTGTTGTATGGGCTAAATCTGATGCTCACGATAATAAAATCAAAGGCTTTATTCTCGACAAGGGAATGAGAGGCCTAAATGCACCAAAGATTGACGGTAAATTTAGCTTGAGAGCATCGACTACAGGCATGATCCAAATGGACGAAGTTTTCGTTCCCGAAGAGAATTTGCTTCCTAACGTCGCCGGTTTGGCTGGTCCATTTGGCTGTCTCAACAGAGCGCGTTATGGCATCGCATGGGGCTCTATGGGTGCTGCGGAAGCTTGTTGGTTTGCTGCGCGCGAATATACAATGGACCGGAAACAATTCGGCAAGCCATTGGCGCAAACCCAGCTTATTCAGAAAAAGCTCGCAGATATGCAAACCGAAATAAGCCTTGGATTACTTGGTGTTCTTAGACTAGGGCGCATGTTTGACGATCATACTGCTCCGGCAGAGCTGATAAGCATGATGAAAAGAAACAACTGCGGAAAAGCACTGGATATTTCACGTGTTGCGCGTGATATGCATGGCGGAAACGGAGTTTCCGATGAATATGGCGTCATCCGCCATGTCATGAACTTAGAAGCAGTCAACACCTATGAAGGCACGCACGACATTCATGCTTTGATCCTCGGAAGGGGCCAAACTGGTCTTCAAGCGTTCCAATAAATTATGGTTGTTCAATATCAAAAAATGGTGGCGCAGCAGTCGTCTCCATGGACAATCCACCCGTAACTGCATGCTCATTCAAACAAGGTGAACTATACTACCGCATTCTCAGAATGGCGGCAGCTTTGTGCAAGCTAATCCCTGCTCTCACATGTCATTCGGAGACTGGTTCGAATTGGTCTGATTATGCCACGTTGAGACTTTGCAGATTAAAATTTTGCAATTGTCTGGAAAATGGGTAAGTTTTTCATTCGCTCATTGTGAGCTAAAATTCAGGGAGAAGAATTATGAAACTCAGAACTCTACTAGGTGCGTTGGCAGTATCCGCTGTTGCGCTAACATCAGGCTCAGCATTTGCTGACGTGCTTGACGATATAAAAGCTGCGGGTGTTCTTAAAGTTGGTGTAAAGGCCGACTATAAACCTTACGGCTACCGTGATCCATCAGGTGCAATCGTTGGCATCGAACCTGACCTTGCAAAAGACGTAGCGGACAAGCTGGGCGTGAAAGTTGAATACGTGCCTGTGGTTAGCTCCAATCGGATGCAGTTTCTTGAGCAGGGCAAAATTGACCTGATGATTGCAACCATGACTGACAAGCCTGACCGCCGTAAGGTCGTCAACATTGTTGATCCTAACTACTATTCCTCAGGCACAAATGTTCTTTCTTCCAAAAAGGCGGGCCTTAAAGAATGGACCGACCTAAAGGGTAAGCCTGTTTGTGGTATTCAGGGTGCATTCTACAATAAAAAGACAGGTCAGGAATTTGGCGCAGAAATCATTGCGTTTAAAGGAACAGCCGAAGCATATGCTGCGCTGCAACAGGGAAGCTGTGTTGGTTTCGTATATGATGATTCAGCGATTGTAGCGAAAACCAAAGACCCAGAATTTGCTGACTATGAGATGTCATTAAAAACAATCGATGATGCGCCGTGGGGTCTTGCCGTTCAATTGGGTGAAGATAATTTCAAAGCCATGATGTCTGATATGATCAAAGAATGGCACAAGTCTGGCCGCATTCTTGAGCTTGAAACAAAATGGGGTGTCGAGAACACGCCGTTTGCAAAAGCGATGAATGAAAAATTCAAATAAGGTTTTGAATTTCACAGCGGGGAGAGAAATTTCCCCGCTGTCATTTTATGTACTGAATTTCGGGGATGGGCATGGAAGCTTTTTTTGAGTGGTTCCGCGTGTTGTATGACACAACGGGAATAAACCTACCGTTCCTGTATGACTCTTATGATCGCAGCCGGATGTTAAACGGCTTTATTACCACCATTCAACTGTCCGTCGTCTGTCTATTCTTTTCAATCATCATCGGCATTATCGGGGCTTGGCTTCAAGGTTCTTCATTTACGTGGACCCGCCGGATTGTGAACGGCTACATTCAGCTCTTCAGAAACACACCACCGCTCGTACAATTGTACTTTTTCTACTTCGCGATTGGCTCTGTTCTACCGACCATAGAAAATGACTGGGGGGGTCAGTCTCCACTATTGGGAAGCTTTGCGTGGGCCGTGATTTCGCTTTCATTTTTTGCAGGTGCGTTCAATGTTGAGATTTTTCGCTCAGGCATCGAGGCGGTTCCCAAGTCAACCGTAGAGGCTGCAGAGGCTCTTGGCTTTTCAAGACTACAAATATACATGGATGTGACTTTGCCCCTAGCCTTCCGGGTTTGTCTTCCAGCGCTGAACAACAATCTTGTAAACCTAGTTAAAACAACAACGCTTGCCTACGCGATTGCAGTGCCTGAAATGCTGTATGAAGCAAACCAGATCTGGTCAGACAATGTGAATGTCACCGAGATGATGTTCTTCCTGCTTATTGCATATTTTGTTCTTGTTGGCATTCTGGTTTGGGCCATGAACAGTTGGGAACGCAAAATGAAAATTCCGGGTTACGGATGATGAGCAAGCAACCTTTCAAAACAGACCTGCCCGTTCTTTTATCCACAACTCACGAAGACAAGACCGAACCGTTTCGCATCAAGCTTTGGCATGGATTTGCATTGTTCGGCTTTTGCATGTTCTCAACCGGATACGTGTTTGCCGATGACACGCAAGCACAAGCATCAGCACTCAGCACGCTATTTAAGTGGATGCCACTACTTCTGACAGGTTTTATCTTTAACATCGTAATTTCGTTCTGTGCCATGGCGCTGGGTACACTTGTTGGAACAGCGCTTGGTCTTGGTCAGATTTCCTTAATGCCCGCAATCAAGGGGTCTTCGTGGTTTGTAACGCAGTTCTTCCGTAATGCGCCGTGGCTTGTTCTATTGTTCTTTGCAATGTTCCTGTTGCCGTTCGAGTTTGATTTAGGCTTTGTGGTTATTCCATTTCCCGATTGGGTGAAGGCGATCATCGGCCTTTCATTACCAGTTATGGCAAACGTATCCGAAGTGGTTCGCGGTGCGATTGCATCACTTCCAAGCGGACAATGGGAAGCAGCGGAAAGTCTAGCCTATACACGCCGACAAACCCTTTGGCTTATCATCTTGCCGCAATGTGTGAAGCGTATGTTGCCGCCGTGGATGAACCTCTATTCAATTCTCACCATGGCAACCGTATTAGCATCTGTTGTTGGCGTTTCCGAGGTTATGACGTTAACGGGTGAAGCACTCGCCGCAGAGGGTGGTCGTACCGATCTGCTTGCCCCATTTTATTCATTCATTTTGTTGATCTTCTTTATCTACTGCTATCCGATCGCGCGATACACAGTTTACTTAGAGAAGAAATTTGCCGTTAAAACCTAAGGGATTGAGCATATGAGCTGGACACCTGACCAACCCATGGTCTCTATCAAAAACGTACACAAAGCATTTGGTTCGCTGGAAGTGTTGAAGGGGGTCTCCTTTGACATCATGAAGGGGGAAGTCATCTGCATTATCGGGCCATCTGGCTCTGGTAAGTCAACGCTGATACGCTGCATCAATGCG
>CAZEPF010000024.1:0-2590 GCA_964514045.1 uncultured Rhizobiaceae bacterium
AAATCAAAAATCCAACCCATCAAATCGATCCAATCCAAGACAGACACGCTCTAAGGCTTTATAAACCGTATGCCCAATTGCGCGCCCGTATGAAGGATCCATTCAGCAAAATCCTGCGCAAAACCGGAATAAACATAGAGATCATAAACGGGCTTTTCATCAATTTGATGAATGAGCACACCCATCTGTGCGATAGCTGTTTGCGCGCACCAGTCTTTGCCCGTTGCATCGGGATGAAGATCAAGGCGACACCCCTTCTCCATAAGCTCCATGGCACGAGGACCAGAAATCCGGAAGATTACACGGGTATCGGATTGCTCAGACACATAGCCGTTTGCCTTGATACTTTTGCGAATTGTATCTGCAAAAACACCCTTTGCGTCTGCCTTTGAAGACGTCACTATCCATTGGCCGGGTGCAAGCGGAATTGCAGCATACGCAGAATTTGAAGAAGCCAACCCCGGCGTTTCCTTGATTTTCAATGCGCGGCAAAGGGCTGTGGACATTCCTTGGGATGCAAAGACCTGAACCATGCCACGAGCTTTTGGGAATTCGACCGTAACGCCGTTACCTTCAGGGTGTTTTAATGCGTCAAAGAACGCATCAAGCGGGTGGGCTGCAAATAGTTTAACCATGAAGCCGCTCCCCTTGCGCATCAAAGAAGTGGGGAGACACAATCTCCACTTCAACGTTTTCGTTCTTCAACGGATAATGGGCAATCATCTTCGTGCCATGACGGTCAGCACCGCCTTCAAGATAGGCCAGCCCAATCCAACACCCTAATGCGGGACTATCCCCAACAGACGTTACCCATCCCTTGCTTGCTTTCGGGTTTTTCACCGTGTTGGTGTCATCAACCGATTCCACAAGATGCGCACCACCGCGTAATCGTGCGTTGGCTTGCGTGAGTTTAACTCCAACCAGTTTCGGACGATCTGGTGCAATCATGCCTTCACGGCCAGCCATACGCTTGCCAACAAACTCTTTCTTGCTCGACATCATTTTGCCAAGGCCCATATCGTCAGCAGTGGAGCGGCCATCCAGCTCATTACCGGCAACATGCCCCTTTTCAATGCGCAACACGCTCAAAGCTTCCGTGCCATAGGGGATCAGACCATGCGACTTGCCCGCTTCCCACAACTTGTCCCACATCCATTCTCCGTAACGCCAAGGCACATTGACCTCAAACGCCAGTTCGCCGGAAAACGAAATACGGAAGATACGCGCTGTAACGCCATTCCAATTGAACTCACGCACGCCCATAAATGGTAAGGCTTCATTGGAGACATCCAAGTCCTTACCAAAAGCATCTGCGAGAATGTTGCGTGCGTTTGGACCAGCAACCGCAACGCCGCACCAATTTTCGGTGACAGAACAAAAATGCACATCAAGCTCCGGCCATACGACCTGACTGTAATGCTCCATATGAGACAATACCCCAGCAGCATTTGCCGTTGTCGTTGTCATAAAGAAATGATCATCAGACAGGCGTGATGTTGTGCCATCGTCGAACACATAGCCGTCTTCGCGCAACATCAAGCCGTAGCGTGCTTTGCCGGGTGCGAGCATTTTCCAGCCATTGATATACAGGCGGTTTAGAAATTCCGCAGAATCCGAACCGAATATCTCAATCTTGCCCAAGGTAGAGACATCACAAATGCCTGCAGTCTGGCGCACTTGCGCACTTTCCCGCCAAATGGATTGCATAACGTCTTCGCCGTATTTCGGATAATATTGCGGACGCAACCATTGGCCAGCCTCGACGAAAACCGCCCCCAATTCTTCATGGCAGCGATGCATTGCGGTACGGCGGATTGGCTGGAATGTCTTGCCTCGCTCATGCCCTGCAAACGCACCAATCGCAACGGGTGAATATGGCGGACGGAAACGCGTTGTTCCCACTTGCGGAATGGATAGCCCACGGGCTTGAGCAAGAATTGCCAAACCGTTGATGTTGGACGTTTTGCCCTGATCGGTTGCCATTCCCAAAGTTGTGTAGCGTTTGGCATGTTCAACGGAAACATAGCCTTCCTGCTCTGCCAGAGTGATGTCTTTAGCACTCACATCATTCTGGAAATCAACGAATGCCTTACCCTCACCCGGGCAGCGCCAGACTGAAGAAATTTCACCATACTGCGATGCCTCTGCCTGTGGTCCAACGTTCAACTTGGAAGATTTTACTCCCGCTGAGATAGCAGCTTCATGTCCTGCTTCGTGACCGTCTGCCAAACACTGGGAAAGTGTGAAGTTACCTTTTGAGGCACCGGCAGACCGCTCACGACGGTTGGGTTTGCCCGGTACAAAGCTTTGAAGGTCTTCGTTCCAGATTGGGGCAACACCTGTTTGGCTGACCAAATGCACATCCGCAGAATGTCCGCCCGACACCGCAACCAGATCACAATCCACTGCCCCAAATGGCGATCCATCCAATCGCTGTAATGAAAGCGAATTAATGCGGTGCCAACCGTGAGCACGCGCTGGCAATATGCCAAATTCAACAGGCACACGCTGCGCGATGAACGGATCAGCCGCCGAAGACCCCTGACTGCGCGCATCATAAATACCAGCGATATTCACCCCAGCATCCATC
>CAZEPF010000024.1:2600-23771 GCA_964514045.1 uncultured Rhizobiaceae bacterium
ATACCCGTCATCATTATTAGTGCAGATAACAACCTGACTGCCCGGCAATACCGCAAAACGATCCACAAAGCGGCGAACTGCAGTTGAGAGCATGACGCCCGGTTTATCATTATTGTCGAACACCATCGGGCGTTCCTGACTGCCACAGGCAATCACAACTTCTGTTGCCCGAATGGACCACATGCGCTGACGCGGTTCATCATTTTGCGGGACTGCAACATGGTCATTGACGCGTTCAAGTGCAGCAAGAACATTGTCATCGTAATAGCCGAACAGACATGTTCGACGCATGACCTTTACATTTGCCATTGCGCTCAAATCACGCTCGGCTTGTTTTACCCATTCGCCAGCTGGCTGACCGTCAATAAGGTCGTGAGTGAGTGCAAGATTGCCACCCATATAAGAATGCTCTTCGCACAAGATTACTTTTGCCCCAGTGCACCCCGCCGATAGGGCTGCTGCAAGTCCAGCAGGCCCTGCGCCCACAACCAGCACATCACAATGAGCATTTGCATGCTCGTATGTGTCAGGATCAGGGTCGGTAGACGCGCTTCCAAGTCCAGCGGCATTGCGGATGATTTTTTCGTAAAGCGGTTCCCAGAAAGACGCTGGCCACATGAATGTCTTGTAGTAAAAACCAGCGGTTAAAAACGGGCTGAGAAGCTGATTGACTGAGAGATAGTCAAACCGGAGCGAAGGCCATGCATTTTGACTTTTCGCTTCCAGTCCATCAAACAATTCTGCCATTGTGGCGCGGGTATTGGGTTCGCGCCGCGCACCTGTTCGCAGTTCGACAATTGCATTGGGTTCGTGGCTGTCAGCGGTCAGAAGTCCGCGTGGACGATGATACTTAAATGACCGTCCCATTAAGTGGACGCCATTAGCTAGCAAGGCAGAAGCGAGTGTATCTCCCTCAAACCCTTTGTAGGTTTTACCATCAAAAGCGAATGTCTTAACGACTTCACGGTTGATCTGTCCACCCGTTTCGAGACGATAGCGCTGATACATTATCGGCTCCCTCTGGTTTGTTTGGGAACAGGCAATTTGTCGTGCGGGCCACCGCAGGCATGAATTTCATGGGTCAGCGTGTTGCGAACAACCTTGACCCATTGCCGGCACCCGCGCACGTGATGCCACCATTCTGTGTGCCACCCTTTCGGGTTTTCACGAATATACAGATAGTCAAAGAACGCTTCTTGCGATGCGTCTTCCTTTGGACGCACTTTGGTTGCGTCGCCCTGATATTGGAATTCTGCTTCATCTCTCGTGCCACACCAGGGGCAATCAATTCTGTGCATCTTTATCCCCTATTGAATCCACGGATTAGGGCCAACGCCCTTTTCATCGATCATGCGCCCTTCACGAAAGCGATTGATTGTGAAGGCCTCATTCAGTTTATGCGGACGATCCTGCGCAACCGTATGCGCAAAGCACCATCCGGAGGCAGGTGTTGCCTTAAACCCGCCATAGCACCAACCGCCATTGAGATAGAGGTTTTTGATTGGCGTCTTACAAATAAATGGGGAGCCATCGAAACTCATATCCATAATCCCACCCCATTGGCGCAATAACCGAACACGCCCGATTGCAGGCATGATGGCCATACCACCTGCCATGACATGCTCCATCATCGGCAGGTTGCCGCGTTGAGCATAGGAATTATAGCCATCCAGATCGCCACCATAGACAAGACCGCCTTTATCTGACTGGCTAATGTAAAAATGTCCCGCGCCGAACGTTACAACTGTATCAATCAACGGTTTAATGCCTTCTGATACGAACGCCTGTAGTACGTGGCTTTCGACAGGGAGATCGTTGATGCCAGCCATCTGTGCGATCTTCGAGGTATGCCCCGCAACCGCCATGCCGACTTTCTTAGCGCCAATGAATCCACGATTTGTGTCTACCCCGATGACCTTATCACCTTCGACACGAATATTGGTTACTTCGCAATTCTGGATAATATCAACGCCGCGTGTATCCGCGCCACGGGCATACCCCCATGCAACCGCATCATGGCGAACCGTGCCGCCACGTCGTTGAATCAAGCCGCCTTGAATTGGAAAACGTGCATTATCAAAATCAAGAATAGGCACCAGTTTTTTTAACTCGTGCGGGTCCAGTAATTCTGCATCAATGCCAGCCATGCGCATTGCATTTCCGCGTCTGGCAAACGCGTCGCGCTGTGGGTCTGAATGAAAGAGATTGATCACACCACGCTGAGAGACCATCGCATTAAAATTGAAATCCTGCTCAAGGCCCTCCCATAACTGCATGGACTTTTCATAGAAATGTGTGTTTGGCCCGTGCATGTAGTTGGAACGCACAATCGTTGTGTTTCGCCCAACATTACCGCCACCAATCCAGCCCTTTTCGAGCACGGCCACATTGGTAATTCCGTGTTCTTTTGCCAGATAGTAGGCTGTTGCCAATCCGTGACCGCCGCCACCGATAATAATAACATCATATTTGGATTTAGGCTCTGGATCACGCCATGCACGAGGCCAACCCTTGTGACCTCGCAAACCCTGCCAAAGAACGGATAGCGCGGAATACTTCATGTTGTCAGATTAACTCCAAGGATATGGGCTGTTTGAAACCGGATGCAGCTTTCCCTCAGCAAAGCGCGAGAAGCGGAAAGGTTCAAGTAATTCCTGCTTTTCTCCCAAAATTTCATCTGCAATCAAATGCCCGACACCAATCATTTTCCAACCATGGTTGGAGTCAGCAATCATTGCAACGTTCTCTTTGAAATGGTCGAACACAGGAAATGAATCAGGCGTGAAGCAGCCAATGCCGCCGGAAGCCTCTTTGTGATATTTCGGCATCATGCCCTCATAGCGCTTCTGACAATGAGCAAGCGCTGAAACCCACATATGCGCAAATTCACCAGAGGCAACAAATTCTGGGCTTGAAGGTCCGTAAGGATCAATCGCCACTTCATCTACAGGTGTGTCGACCTTATAGGGCGATGCGCCGCCCTGAATGCCGTTAAAGTGCCAATCGGGTTTGTAATAAATGCCCCACATTTCTTTGGTGATCAGTGAGCCATCGACAGTGGAATACAGTGGCGCGTCTGTATCCACGTGAATAACGGGTGGCATTTCACCATCATTGTTATTACCCATATTTGGATCAACGGTTAGAACGCCCTCTTCCAACTGCCAGAAGCGCCACATATCAACATCATTATGGACATGGCCCTTGAGGTCTTTGACCGTAATTTGTTTGGGCATATCCAGCATGTTCCAGAAATCACGCGCCCACGGGCCAGCGCCGATGATGACTTGCTCGCAAGAAATGTTACCCTTGGTGGTTTCCACTGCACTAATCGCAGAAGACCCGTTATCAGAAATCAGACCCTTGACTTCAACGCCTGTAATAATGCGCACACCCAGCGCCTCAACCTTGTCCGCAAGTGCATACATGGTCTTTGTCTGGTTGGAGTATCCACCGCGCTTTTCATGCAGGACAGACGTAATGCCCTGGGCCTGCCAATCGTCAAAGAAGCCACGCATGTAATGGGTAGATTGCTGCTCGCCTTCGATGAGTTCACTGTCATAGCCGATTGCCTGTTGCTGCTCATAAATAGAGCGAATATCTTCACGCATAGACTCAGATGAAATCTGCATGTAGCCAACCGGATGATAGGACAGGCCCTCAGGGTCGCTTTCCCAAACATCAACCGAATGGGCCATGAGTTTTCGCATGGCTGGCTGGAAATAATTGTTCCGCACGACACCGCACGCAACGCCCGAAGCGCCGGATGCAATGCCTGACTTTTCCAGAACCACGATGTCCTCGCCGGACCCTTTTCCGCTTTCTGAAAGCCTCTCGGCAAGTCTCCATGCGCTGGATAGACCGTGAATGCCAGCACCAATGATCACGTATTTTGAATGTTCCGGAAAAGCCATGTGAAGCTCCAATTTGCAAAAACCCAGACACTATTCTGATCTCAAGCGCGTATTTCTAAAACAATAAACTAGACATAAAAAAATATAAATGAGACATTCTTTTTTTATCAAGATTCCTCCGTTTCATGCAAAATTTTCTATTTATCCTGCTTCCACGATTTTCATTGGTGTCTTTGTCCTGCGCCATTGATGCACTGCGAGGGGCCAATCAAATCCTTGGCCAAGATGCCTATGCTTGGGAACTCGCCAGTGTGGATGGTGGAAAGGTTTATTCCTCCAGCATGATCCCATTGGAAACCATGGCCCTTTCTGATTGCAGTGATCCCGATGCAATTATCATCAGTGGCGGGGACAGTTCCCACACGTTTCAGAGTAAAACGCTGGACACATGGATGCACGAACAGGCAAAGGCTGGAAAACGGATCGGCTCTGTTTCGGATGGGTCATTTGTTGTAGGCGGCGCTGGCCTTTTTGACGAGTGCCCGTCGACCATTCACTGGAAATGCTATGACGCCTATCGTGAGCGATTTCCCAAACTTGATATACGTTTTTCGATGCTGGAAATTTCTGCCAAGCGGTTTTCATGTGCGGGTGGAACTGCGAGCCTTGATCTGATGCTGCATTTTATCTCCGAGCACCATGGTAGCGACATTACCAGTCTGATTGCGCAAAACTATTTTCATGACACGATTCGCGACTCCTCACGTGAGCAGCACATTACCAATGCGTTTCGTATCGCAAGCACCAAGCCACAGATCGCAGAAGCAATTCTGTTGATGGAAGGGAACCTTGAACAGCCCTTGAAGATTGCAAAGATTGCGGAACGCCTGTCACTTTCCCGACGGCAGCTTGATCGTTTGTTTGCGCAAGAAATGAGCCAATCACCGCAGGAGTTTTACCTGCAATTGCGATTGGTTCGGGCAAGCGGGCTTCTCTTGCAAACCGCACTATCCTCATCAGAAATTGCAGTAGGATGCGGATTTCAATCTGCTTCCCATCTTGCCAAACATTTCAAAAAGCGGTTTGGCAGCACGCCGGGCGTATATCGTCGCGAGAGTTCTAGGGTCAGGACCCTAAACTTCGCGCTTGACCGCAGTTGATTTTACGGCGAAATCATCACCATGACAGTCGCAGCAAATCCACAGGCAAATTACGCCACCGCAGGTGCAGCATCCATTTTCTTTGGGGCTGCATGTTGGGGCTTGTTCTGGATACCCATGCGCTATTTTGATGAGGCCGGACTAAGCGCCCTTTGGGGCATTGCGGGCATCAACTTTTTTGCAAGCATAGTTGCGCTACCCATTGCCCTGATGCGGCGTGAGATCAATGCGGCCAATATCAAATGGCTGCTGATCATTTGTGCTGGCATGGGCCTATCAAACATTTTCTATTTTGCAGGCTTGATCCTGTCAGATGTTATTCGTGTCACCTTCCTGTTCTATCTCCTGCCAATCTGGGCAACGCTGTTTTCAAAACTCTTATACGGAGTGCCCATTGGCCCTATCCGCGGGATTGCGCTTGTATTTGCAGTGGGTGGCATCTGGTTATTGCTAGGTGATGGCGGATTACCAATCCCGCAAAACCTTGGTGACCTGTTTGGATTACTGTCCGGCATGGGGTGGGCGTTTGGCCTTACCGTTATTCGTGGCCATGACAATTTGGGCGGGTTTGCAACGGCGGCAGGATCATTGATTTTTGCAACACTCACTGCTGTTATTCTTGGCAGCATTCTAAGCGTCACATCACCGGATATTCAGCTGGCATTTCCATCGCTGGAAGTATGGTCCGGCCTTATCATTCCGGTGGCACTGTTTGGCATCTTACTTCTATGGCCTACGGTGCTTGCGCAAGTTTGGGGTGCTCAGTTTGTGGCGGCAGTCACAGCTGCATTACTCACCATGTCAGAGATTGTGGTTGCAACTATTTCTACAACAGTGCTTGAAGGAAATACGCTCAGTCTTTTGTCATGGATTGGTGGCGGACTTATTCTGATTTCGATTTTCATCAATCTATATGCAGGTCAGGATGGGTGAAGTTCTTGGCCTTATCATGCCGCTCTTCGGGCTTATCATGCTTGGATATTTTGGTGCGAAAATCTCCAATCAGCCAATTGAAGCATTGGGTTGGCTCAACACATTTATCATCTACTTTGCGCTGCCCTGCCTCTTTGTAAAACTCTTATCCAAAACACCGATTGAGCAATTGGCAAGTTGGTCGTTTATCTTTGCCAATATCGGTGTGACGTTTTTTATATTCTGCCTGACATTCCTCATTGGCCTGATTGGCACACGCGGTAAAATTCCAGATGCAACCATTCAGGGCCTTGCAGGTGCCTATGGCAATATTGGATATATGGGCCCGGCCATCGCAATCCTCGCACTGGGTGAAGACGCGGCAATTCCTGTAGCTATTATCTTCTGTTTTGAAAATGTTCTGCATTTTATTGTGGCACCCGCCATGATGGCGATTGCTGGACAGGAAAAGGCCAAGCCGCTTGCATTGGTATTTATTATCCTGAAACGGATCATCTTCCATCCGTTCATCCTTGCAACAATCGTTGGTGTATTGGCAGCAGCATTTCAGCTAGAAGCACCCGTCCCTATTCAGCGCCTGATTGATTATCTTGCGCAAGCCGCAGCGCCGTGCGCGCTTTTTGCGATGGGGGTTACTTTGGCGCTTAGGCCATTAAAGCGCGTCCCGTATTCGCTAGGCTATATTGTGCCGATCAAACTAATCCTACATCCAATAATTATGTATGTTGCATTAAGTTGGGTGGGGAATTTTGAACCCGTCTGGATGTATGCAGCAATCCTGCTTGCGTCTCTTCCCATTGCCACCAACGTCTATGTGATCGCCCAACAATATGATGTCTGGGTAGAGCGCGCATCAGCCAGTGTTCTGGTGAGCACCAGCGCGTCAGTCCTGACGGTTTCCGCTTTGCTGTATGTGCTGGCAACCGGTCAATTGGCGCCTGATCTATTTCCTTAAAACTCGATCAGCATGAATAATAAGCCTAAGCAGTGGGCAGTCCAGGCTTTCCTGCTTCTTCAGGATTACGTTTGACGTAGTCTGCTTTTATTGCAGCAGAACCGGACAGGTCTCGGTCATGTCGCCAACCGGGAGGGTTGAACAAATATCCAAACCGTTGGCGCAGCGTGAGGTTTGGCTGTCTCGCGTCACGGAACATTTCAACCCATTCATGCACCGCTATCCGAAATGGATTGAAGGTTCCCACATTTTTCACCAGCCCGTATTTTGGAACATCTTCATCCAGTTCTTCCACGAAGCTGTTAAACATCCGGTCCCAAATGATCAACGTACCCGCATAGTTTGCATCGAGATATCTGGGATTGGTCGCATGGTGAACACGGTGATGCGATGGCGTGTTGAAAATATACTCGAACCATCGAGGCATTTTGCCAATCGCTTCTGTATGAATCCAGAACTGATAAACAAGGTTCACACCGCCAACAAAAGCCACCACAGCCGGGTGAAACCCGATCAATAGCAGCGGCACCCGCAAAATAAACGCGCCTGTGAACACACTCGTCCAGCCCTGTCGTAATGCGGTTGATAAATTATAGTGCTGACTGGAATGATGCACGATGTGATCTGCCCAAACCCAGCGGCAGCGATGGGCTAGACGATGAAAAACGTAATATCGCAAGTCATCTACAATGAAACAAACAAGCACCCAATACCATTCAAACGTGATCGTAAAAAAGCGCAGATCATAGGCTGCGAATAAAACCAGATAGGCTATGATACCGAACAGGATTGCGCTAACGACATTGCCAACCCCCATCATCAGGCTGGCGGTTGTGTCGCGCAGTTCATAGCCTTCAAGATTGCGCCAGCGCTTCAACACAAACATTTCTAACAGGATCAATGCAACGAACCCCGGAATGGCAAGGTCCGTTACTGGTGGGTAATTTGGTACAGTGATGATTTCCAAGACCCTATTCCTTTGTTACGCGCTGCAACAGTGTGATCAATGACTTTGAGGATTGCTCGTCTTTCATAGTGATGGAAAGACGCTTGAGCGTAAAGTCTCGCAATCTCAGTTCGATTGACGCATCCGATACCTGCCAGCTTTTGATCATGTCCGGAGTGACAATACGGGTTAAATGATATTGCCCGAGAGGCGCTACAAAACCAAAATCCGTATCACTGTCGATCAGGCAAATGGCAGTTTTATCATCTTCCGAGAGCAGGACTCCAGACACTATAATCTCAGGAAAGTCCGTTTGGAACCGCTGTATAACTGACGCTTCATCCAGTTTTGGATCGAGACCAGACGATCCCCAAAGCCACGCAGACACTATGACAGCAAATAACCCAAACCCTACGAAATAACCAAGCAGTTCTAGTGTCATGAGTTCGGCATAGCCTTCACCTTACCGCCTTATCCTCGCATACATACACCTTCGGGATCAAACAAAGGTTCGATGGCAATACGAGCAGCCCTGCGAACACCGAGAATTTCGATTTCAAACAGGCCCTCCTCATCGCGCTGCGAAAGTTCTGTAGGAATATACCCTTGTCCGAGGGAAGCCTTCACAGAATGACCATATCCACCGGATGTTATCCAGCCAACCACTTGCCAATCTCCATCATTAGCAATGGGCGGCGGCGGCACTTTTTCGCCTGCTGCATTGTATCGGTCTGCCCCATACCCATGCGGTTTGGTAATCGAGCCGTAATCCTTATCACCGATTTTTGCCCAGATTGGTTCGTCTGCCATGATGTCGGCAGTTTCTGCTTCAATCACAAAAGACACGCGGCGCAATGCAGGACCATCTGCATGTTCGCGGGCCGCAGCTTCTCGGCCAATAAAATCGTTCTTGGAAAGCTTTATAAAGCGATCCATTGAAGCCTCATACGGACCGTATATCGGGCGCAACTCGCCAAACCATGTGGGGAAGTTTTTCTCCAAACGCATCGAGAGAAGTGCGCGCATTCCGAAGTCTACGATGTCAAATTCTTCACCCGCTGATTTCAATCCCTCATAGACTTTGCGCTGATAGGCAGGTGCCATCCATATTTCATATCCAAGATCGCCGGAAAACGTAACGCGGTTCACGATACTTGGTGCGCCGTTTACATCCATTTCACGAATATCCATAAAGCGGAACGCCTCGTTAGAGACATCATCATCACAGAGTTTTTCCAAAACTTTGCGAGAGTTTGGTCCGGCAATCGAAAGGCCAACAAGGTTCATGTCAAAGCGGGAAATCGAAACCGATCCGTCTTTTGGCATATGTTCTTCAAACCAGCGCATGTGATATTTCTGTGCGGCACTTGAGCCCCACATGCGGTAATTCCCATCGCCTAATTTTCCGATAGTGAAATCACCGATCAACTTGCCGCTTTCATTCAGCATGGGAGATAGCACCAAGCGTCCGTCTTTTGGCATTGTGTTACATAACATACGGGACATGAAGGCCTCTGCGCCCTCGCCCGTAATTTTATATTTTGCGAAATTTGAAATCTCCGTCACGCCGACAGACTTGCGCACGGCGTTTACTTCGCGACCCACATGCTCAAAATCATTGGAACGATGGAATGAAAGGACGTCATGTGCTTCGTCCGCAGATGGCGCAAACCAAAGTGGCGTTTCCAACCCCCAACTATCACCCATCACCGCATGGTTTTCGTTTTTCATAGTATCATAAAGCGGGGTTGTCTGTTGGGGCCTTGCAGCGGGCAATTCTTCATTCGGGAAGCGTATGGAGAAGCGTTTGGAATAGTTCTCGCGCACTTTTGCATTCGTGTAACGAAGCGAGGCCCACTCACCAAATCGGGTAACGTCCATGCCAAACACATCATAACCCGGATCACCGTTCACCATCCAGTTCGACAGGGCCAAACCAACACCACCCCCTTGTGAGAACCCGGCCATGACAGCGCAAGCACACCAGAAGTTTGTTAGTCCATCAACAGGGCCAACCAAAGGGTTACCGTCCGAGGCAAAGGTGAAAGGGCCATTGATGATCTGTTTTATGCCAGCATTTTCCAACGCAGGGAAATGCTTGAACCCGATCTCCAAGGATGGCGTTAAACGATCAATGTCGGGCTGTAGGAGTTCGTGCCCGAAATCCCAAGGCGTATTAACCGGAGACCAAGGCTTACAGGCTTTTTCATACGTGCCAAGCAACATACCATTGCGTTCCTGGCGGGTATAAATCTCACCTTTGAAGTCAATGACATGACACAGTTCTCGCCCAGATGATTGATTATACTCAACGACTTCCGGCATTTCTTCGGTCAGCAGATACATATGTTCCATGGCGAGAAGTGGAAGCTCAAGACCAACCATGCGGCCAACTTCACGCGCCCAAAGACCACCCGCATTGACGACATGTTCCGCCCTAACGGTTCCCTTCTCGGTGACGATGTTCCACATGCCGTCTGAATCCTGGGTAAGTTCAACGACACGATTACGCAGTTCAATTTCTGCACCCAGTGTTTGGGCAGCCTTGGCATAGGCATGGGTGGTGCCGGAAGGATCAAGATGGCCTTCCACCGGATCCCAGAGACCGCCGACAAAGTTCGTCTCATCCATGATCGGGAACATGGCCTTTGCTTCAGAAGGCGTGACCAATTCAGTTTCCATGCCAAGATAACGACCCTTCGCGTGAAGCGTTCTCAAAAAGTCCATGCGTTCGGGACTATCAGCCATCATGAAGCCACCAACCAAATGCAAGCCACATGACTGACCGGAAATCTTTTCAAGCTCCTCGTAAAGACCGATCGTATAAGATTGAAGCTTCGCGACATTGGGATCGCCATTCAGCGTGTGAAACCCTCCTGCTGCGTGCCAAGAAGAACCAGATGTCAGTTCCGAGCGCTCTATTAAAAGAACATCATCCCAACCTGCTTTCGCAAGGTGAAACAACACCGAACACCCGACAACACCACCACCAATAACAACGGCTCTATACTGATCTTTCATTATTATTATCCCACTCCGGACTAAAGCCCTTCGTCGCCTCTTGATTTATTTCCCACTCAGGGCTCCCGCCCCTCGTCGCCTCTTGATTTACTTCCCACTCAGGGCTCCCGCCCCTCATCGGCTCTTGATTTACTTCCCACTCAGGGCTGCCGCCCTTCGTCGCCTCTTGGTTGTGTGAACTTACCCAATTACAGAGAAGGACGAATCTGGATTGATCTCGCGCTTTCTGGAAAAGGTCGATAGCGGCAAATCGTACCCGATATGCTCAAGCTTGAACGTAATCGGATCTTCATCATGGTCGCGACCAGCCTCACATGCTTCAACGATAGTCGCCATGATCTTGCCTGCAACAGGTGCATTTTTATACTGATTGCCCGAGGTGCCACACGCCATGTAAAAGCCCGGCAAATCGGACTTGTCATAGATCGGCATCCAGTCATCCGCCACATCATATAATGCGACAACGCCAAGTGCCTGTTCTGGAATGCGAAGCTCCGGCATACGTTGCGCCAAACGCATGGCAAGCGTCTTATTCTGGTTGGTGAACTCGGTGTTGTAATCGTCAGGATCATCAACCCATTCTTTTTCGTCGCAAGGCGGATCCTCAGAACCGATCAGAATGTTATTGCCGACTTCTGAGCGCGAGTAACAGGAAATGTCGCTGTCGGATAAGACAAACCCGCCATTACCAAAATCAATATCGGCCGGGGCTGGCACGTGAGCTACTTCATGGCGAAGTGCGCGGGTTGAAATGTTCATGCCTTCCTCAACGCCAGCCATACGGTTGATTATGGAAGAATGCGGTCCACCCACATTGATCACAACACTTGAATTGATCTGGGCCCCGTCTTTCAGAACAACACCCGCAACACGGCCGTTTTCCTTACGGATTTCAACGATTTCAGAATTGAACATAAACTCACTGCCATGAGCTTCAGCAGCGCGTTGAACATTATGAGCTGAGAGTTTTGGATCAGAAACATATCCGGCAAGCGGGAAAAACACGCCACCTTCAAGTTCACCGCCTGTTGGCTCACCAAACGCGTCATCCTCAATACTTTTAGCAGGGTCGAATTTACGCAAGTCTGTACCAGGAACGCGTTTGGAAACTTCATCTGCGTCAATCGGTTCAAATGGACATCCCAGTTCTTCCATTGTATCGCATACAACTTTGAGATTGTTATTGTGATGAGACTTCATCACGATGCAGCCTGTGTTTTTATACTCGACCATGCCGTGCTCGTCCGTCACGCCGAGATAATCATCCCACTTGTCCCAATAGTGCCAGCTTTCATATGCCAAGGCGCAAGATTGCGGCGTTGAATAATGCGTACGTATAATCGCGCAAGAGCCAGATGTAGAGCCATACCCAGCCTCAGGGCCTTTATCGATGCTCAAGGTCTTCCAACCCTTTTTTGCCATCTCGAATGCAACACTCGCGCCGATGACTCCGGCACCGATGATGATTGCGTCGTAACTTTTACTGGAACTCATGAAGAGGCTCTCCCGATAGTTTGTATCATCTGTCTTTGAAACTTGTTGTAGCCGTTTTCAGTCACTTGCAAATGCTCTTTTGCGACCTTGTGAAACTCTGGTAATTTATGAAAGGGCACACGCGGATACGCATGGTGTTCGGCGTGATAGGGCATGTTCCAAGCAAGCCAGCGAACAAGCGAATTCGTAAATGTGGTGCGCGTGTTTTCCAACATGTTTGCCACATGCGGGCAACGGCCATGCTCGGCCATCAGGTACAATCTTAGAAAGGGCTGGCCCAAAACCAAAGGCAGCAACCAAACATACAATAGAAGTGCCGTCTGCGCCCACAGGCAAGCCCCTAATATCAACGCATAGGCGAGCCAGAAAAGTCGTGCTTCGGTTCGAACACGGGCATGAACGGAAGCTGGCAGATAGTCATACTCCATTCTACCCCATGCGGTTTGAAACAAGGTGATTGCATGAAACTTCCAAGCGGGCAGACCGCTCACCGTCCATAGATAACGGGGTATGGTATCGATGGGGTCACCTTCAAGTTCCGGGTCTTTTTCAGGGTTGTGGGTATGGCGATGATGGGCAAGGTGAAAATATCGGAACCAAAGCGGCGGTAAGAAAATAAGAAAGCCAGAAAATATTCCGACAGCGCGATTTAATCGTAAACTGGCGAACGGGGTGTCATGCACGGTTTCATGCAGTAGCGTAAACAGGAAAACCAATTGAATACCCTGCAGGACCATCACGATCTGCCATAGGGCATAGAATTGAGCAATCCAAAATGTGGTTGCCGCAAGTGCCACTATATGTGTCAGCAGATGTGTCATACCTGCTATGTCAGAGGGTGTCGTTAATGCGACTCTTTGTTCGTCACTTAATTGGCTAACTAAAGCCTTATGATCTATTGCTTCGTTTGTCATTGTGACACTCAAGTTTAATTCCAATGAAAGTGCAATATAGCAATGTCCATTTCTCCAAAAAAACTGACCGTTAGCAAGGATCGCAAGACGCTCACTGTTGAGTTTAATGACGATCAAATTGGCGCGTTGAATGCAGAGATGTTGCGAGTGCTATCACCTTCGGCAGAAGTTCAGGGACACTCACCCGAGCAGCGCAAAACAATTGCGGGCAAACGGGACGTGCAGATCATGCAAATGGAACCCGTGGGAAATTATGCCGTTCGTATCGTATTTGATGACATGCACGACACAGGCATATTCACTTGGGTCTATCTGCATGAACTGACCGAGCACAAACAAAAGCGTTGGGCAGACTATCTTGCGGAACTTGATGAAAAAGGATTAAGCCGCGAACCCGCAGCCCCGGCTCGCGAGTTTCCATTAAGCTGATATTTGGTTTTGCGAAACCATTACCCTGCGTAAGTCGTTTCTTGAGATGAATTCTTTGTTTCCAGTTAGAATCGGGCAACGAATTGAAAATAGTGTTGAAATTCTTATGCTTGGATCAGCAGACATAATGCAATCCAAAACAGATGTAATATTAGAATACTCAGACCACTTATTCGTGCTTGATATTTGGTGCAAATTCGCGATTATCTTCGTTAGCCTAAAGGCTTTTGGGTTCGGTTTGGGGAATTCATTAAAATCTAATCGATTAAATCTGTATCCGAGCTCTTTCGGAACAATGATTTTGCTGGAACGCTAATATGAAAAGAGAGAAGCTAAGCGATCTTGATATCGTAACAATGCGCCAACCCGATCAGGTTATGCAACTTGACCGGTTGGGTTCGTTCCATGCTTCCCGTCTTAGCTTCATGCGCGTGTTGCTGCGTAAATTCAAACGCGAAAACTGGACTTTCACCAGAGGCTTGTTTGATCTGGATATACAAGGTGTCGGCGTTGCTACTTACATTGCCAAAGGGCCAGAACGTACTTACACACTTGTTTGCTTTGCAAATGATTTACCCGATGAACGTCGCTCTGATCGGGTGATTGCCGAAGAGTGGGACGCAACTTTTACACTCTTTGATGGCGAGCCTACGCAGAATGATATCGAGCGCCTTCGCAACAATGTGCCTTTGCAGGAAGCAGGTCGGATTTCTGAGAAAGAGTTTTGTCTGTCGCGCGCCAATCGTTCCGTTCGTATGTTTGATCACGTGCTGGATCGTCTTTCTGCTGGAAAACAGCCTGACATCGAAATGATCGAAAACATCGGCTATCTAATGCGCACAACGGCTGTTTATGGCGCTGGCAAATTTGGTGCAGCGGACCGTTCTGTTTGGGCAAGCCGGCCTGAATTTTCAGGAGCGTTTCAACCGGAAATGCTAACCGTATGGCTGATCAGACAATTTGCGATTGATTGTATCGAACACCTTGCAAAATGTAAGGGGGGTGACAAGGCGGTCAAACTTGCCCCTGACATGAAGCGCATGTTGGGGATTGGCAATTCAACGGGGCTTGGTATGGCACCGTTTTTGATGAAGCACCCTGAGCTTATTCATACTTGGGTCCATTCGCGTGAACTGGCACTTGCGCGTGTGCGGTTACTTCGAAAGTGGAGCAACAAAGAATTCGAGGTTTTTTCACGGGCTTTAAGCAGCGCAAAACAAAACGTGGAGTGCTGGCTTTCGATTGATGATCGCCAAAGCAAAAAGATAGCGGCCCTTAAACAAGATCTATGCGAAATTGAAGAGCGTTTGCGACACATTCCAAACGATCAGGATTATCCATGGAATTGGCTATATCGCTGGAGCGAGGCTCGTCTTTGTGTCGATGCTCAAGAGTTGCTTGTTTCCTTGATGCTGGAACCATATGGCGAACTTATTGACAGCCTGTCAAACGAGATGAGTTTTGACGAGCCGACGGACCGCCGTATTGACGGAACTGTTAGCGTTCAAAACTTCCATAAAACCGCCAGTGATATTTATGGTTGGGCGCAAGAATTTGATTTCACCAAACAGGAAGAAACCGCACGTGTCTGGTATGTCTCTCAAGAAAAACTTGAGCCGCGCCTTGGACTACGCGAAGGCGGAATGCTGGACGCGTACGAACAAGCCTTAGCGCCTGCACGAGACGCGGCAGCGATGCTGGATGATCTGGAAGCCTATGATCAACATAAAACACTTGCCAGTTTCTTGTTAGAATACCCCCAACACAGACATGCAGCGCGCCGCGCTCAACGCGTTGCCAATTTTCCGTATGGTGAAATTCGCGCCAATACGATTAGCGAGAACCTTCTTCCGATTGATCTGCTGCGGTGTAAACTTTCATTTTTTGGGGCAGCGCAGTTTGATCCAAGGTCAGACCGATGGGTGCGGATCAACATGTATAAGAGCGCGCCTTATCCTGATGAAATGGCTGGCATTGATTGCGGCTTACCTGAAAACTCAAAGTGGCTGATATGAGTTGGTCGCTTGGTGAAACACAAGCGCTTGCCGTTAAAGCTGCCAGAGGTTCGCGATTTAGCTGGGGTCAGGCAGAGGATGTGGGATTTTCAGTTGTAAGTCTTGAGGCATCGGGATTACCCGGATGCGCGGCACTGGCTAGATTATTGGAAGCTACTGACTCAGACATAGACTACAATTCTCAAAATTGCCCAATCACACAAGGCGCATGGGCCTCTGATAGCCACGACCTAAAAAACATCTCCTCCGATACATTGCACACCCCTATCTTGTTACTGCCCTTTCTTTTGGCTTTTAACGAAAGCGAACCGCTTAGTGTTCGATGCGACAAAACCCATTTTGCTCTTCAGTCTGAGGCAATTTCCGTGTTGGAAGGCGACCCACTGATTAAGGTCGCGAAATGCTCTGTTGAGCCATTGGATGCAAATGACGTTGATTTAGTCAGCCATACAGTCAGTCGTGTTCCTGATGACCGGCTTGCAGCCATTACAAAGCTTGAAGCGTTTGCATACCGAACCTATGCACCATCAACAGAAGCCACACGCCGCGACGCGGGTTAGACACTCAAATCAACAATAATGAATACCGTATACAGTTGGATAGTCTCAAAGACGTCAAAAAGGCAGCTTCTAGAAATGAAAACACTGGCTGTGGTTGCAGTCTTGCGCCAACTGCTCTCTGGTTTGAATTTCTCTATTTACAGGGAAAATATCCGAATATTTGAGAAATTCGCGAAGGAAAGGATATCCCCAAGAACACTTTAATTTTCGGAACATTTGTCAAACATCGACTTGAACTGTGCGGGCCAAAACCTGATTGATTAATTATCTCCAACCGCGGTGCCGTCTAATCGAAAGGAAATAAACCGTTTCCTGTTTCTTTTAGCAAGACGCCACTTCGGAGTGCTACATCGGCGATTGTTGCAAAGCGTTTGAATCGCCACCGGATTGAAGTATTCAGAAAGGACCTGGAAGATCCGGAAATGTCAGATTACAAAGCGCAGATTGAAGACGAAATCCGGTATAACTAGCGTATCATTCATATTATCGATGAGAATTTGGGTACGGGAAATTGAAAAAGCTGAGAGAAATTGCATTGCACAATTAATAGTAGCTAGCGTGCAGAGTAAGGGTGTTTATTGCCCAGCCGCGAATGGCTGGTTTGCGGACTTAGCAAGCTAATCTGTCGTATGAATAAATGTCCGCTCATATACATTGTTTGTAACTCATTTAGTGCTTATTCAATGAATGAAGGAGAATAAACGCAGCCTGTTTCGAAGAGGCAACTAGATTATCTATGTTTCCAATTCCTTTCATGGACTCAACGTTAAAGTATATCCCTGCGATGCCAATTGAAACCGCTGTTACTTTTGAAGGCTCGGCTTCTGGAAAATCATTAGCTAGCAAACCATTGAGCTTTGCAACAAAGTCGTCCAACCATTGCTGCATCTTAACTGCCAGCTTTGTGTTTTCATAAGAATGCGTAATTAAAGCATAAGAAACTTGTATCTGGTGATCTTCAGAATATTGTTGGTCAAATAGCAATTCAATAGCCGTCTTAGTGCGCCCCTCTTTCGGTAGCGCTTCCAGAAAACTGTCCATCAATTCCCGACTTCTTTTCAGAAATCGCTCGGTAAGAGCATCTAGGAGATCATCTCGATTGCCTACATTGTGGCGAACTAGCGGGCGAGCAAGTCCGGCTTGTTCTGCTGTTTTGGCCAGCGTCGCACCTTCCACGCCGTATCGTGCTACACAAAATTCAAAAGCATCCAGAACTTGTTCGCGTCTTGATGCCTTTATGTCAGGTCGTGCCATGTTCTCTCATTTTGATTATCAACCTTGACAAAAAATATACATCACCTGTATTGATTGTCAATATTGATAATTATAGGTGCATCATGGAAGGGCTTCTTTCCCCAATTAGTACTGGCTATCTTGAGTGGCTTGAAACGTTCATCAATGAATGGTTTTTTGTTTTCGCTTTTGCCTTTCTGGTATTCGAACTTGTAAGATACGCAATCTACAAAAAGCTGTCATGGACGCTGGTTGGGGATACCATCACCAACTACATCACGCTTGGATTTTTCATAGGATTGACGATCCTATTCCTCGGAGCGTTTTACGTCACCACATTCTACTATGCGTTTCAGTTCGCGATTTTCGATATTGAAATCAATTGGGTCACAGTTGCTATCTGCGTGATCCTTGCAGACCTTGCTTATTATTGGGAACATAGGTTTATGCACAGGGTTAACTTTGCATGGGCCACCCATACTGTTCATCATTCATCACCATTCTTTAATATTTCTGTTGCTTATCGATTTGGCCCGATGGATTCGTTCTGGCCAGTTTTCTTTCACTTACCGCTAGTGATGCTTGGATTTAACCCAATTATGGTTCTGTTCGCTGAGATCGTTGTGCAGGTTTATCAAACCATCCTTCATACGGAGAGCATAAAGAAACTTCCGCGCCCAATTGAATGGATCATGAATACACCTTCGCATCACAGAGTGCATCATGGCTCAAACACCAAATATCTCGACAAAAACTACGCAGGTATCTTTATCATCTGGGATCGGATGTTTGGGACTTTTGAAGAAGAGGAAGAAGAAGTTGTCTACGGCTTGGTAACACCAATCGAGAGCATTAATCCGTTTGTTGCCTTTTTTCATGGCTTTTACCGAATTGGGAGAGATGTCTGGAACATGCCTAGCTTCAAGAACAAGCTTGGAGTCCTGTTTGGTCCTCCCGGATGGCAACCGAAAAAAGATAAACATACAACTGAACTTGCAGAATAGTAACTCATCATGCCCACTAATACACAACGTTTTATAGGCGCTATTGCATCAATTGGGATCACAATTGGCGGTGCTTGGTTAGCAAGTACAATAAGTACGAGGGCTGACGCACAAACGTCATTTACTAATGGCATTAAAATCACTTTCAATGAAATCAGGAATGACACTGGGAATATTATCGTGATGGTTTTTGATGATCGAGATGCATACCAAGCTTATGATGCAACGAAAGTTGTTGTATATAGAGAAGTGCCGGCAATGCAGGGGTCTGTAAATGTCGAGTTCTCTTACCTCAAATCAGGACCTTATGCTGTAGTTGCGTTTCATGACGAAGACGGGAATCAAGACCTTAACATGGATGGTGATTTGCCAACGGAGGGTTATGCAACAAGCGGTGCTACGGATGCATTTGATTTACCAACATTTGCTCGTGCGTCTCTGGGTAAAGATGATGTCTCCATCACGATGTACTACGCGAATTAATTCAATGTAATTTTGTCAAAGATTTCCCACAGCAGACATTGCTAATTATGCATCTCAGGTCAACTTTGGGCTCAGAGAGATCATTGGAGAAGTTTCGGTGCGCTAGACTGATTCAAAGTAGATCAAGGGCAGCTCTGAGCGCGAAGTTACGATTTTAGTATCCGGTTTCAATGCCTGCTTTCGGTAAGAACTTCTGATTGATGATAAAGATTCTTGATATTATAACCAAGTATGATCAAAAGTCAGATAACCCTAAAGCAGTTGGAAGCTTTCGCATTTGTCGTTGATGCAGGTTCTTTTCGTGCCGCTGCAAAAGCCTTGGGCACGACGCAACCAAATATATCCTCGCGTATCTCCTCTTTGGAAGAGACTTTAGGCGTTACCTTGCTTCGTCGAGACGCTGGTTCAGTTCGACTAACAGAAAAGGGTGAGACTCTGTTGCTCAAAACACGTGAAGTTCTTTGGGCCGGTGAGTCTCTTTTGGAAGAAGCAGGCCGACAGGACTTGATCGAGGAGCGGCTGCGATTAGGAGTGACTGAACTTGTTGCATGCTCTTGGTTGCAGGATTTTCTCCGATTGTTGAAGCAAAATTACGCAGAAGTCCGAGTCGAACTCGAAGTTGACCTTTCCACTAGCATTGACCAACGGCTTAAAGAGGGCCATCTCGATCTCGCGCTGCAGACTGGTCCGTTTGAAACTGAAGTATCAGGAACATTGCCGCTTGGCGTGGAAGAATACATCTGGATTGCCAATAAAGAGATTTCTCAGAACTTAGGCAGTTCAAACAAAGTTGAGCAGTTTTTTGAATTCCCGATCATCACGCATGCAAAACATACACAGGCGGGAAATGCCTTGCACGATTTAGTCGAGGTACGGGCATTTGATCGAAGCCAGATTGTTCATTCCAGCGCATTGTCCGCTTGCGTTCCTATGGTGTGTGAAGGTTTGGGCGTTGCTGTTTTACCGAAGGCCCTTGTATGTAATGAGATAAAGACAGGAAAAGTATTTGCAATCGAATCCGATTGGTTGCCCGAACCCTTATCTTTCTTTGCGCGCTATGATGTCGAAAGAGCTCCATTGTTTGTGCAGAATGCTGCTAAGCTTGCGGTAGAGGTAACGCAGGCCCGCTAGCCGAGCGTTCAGATAGGATAAATTATTTTGATCGCTGTGAGAAAATTAATCAATTTGATATTTTGACTCGCGTCTGTCTCAATTGAACTTAAGATAAGGTTCAGATGGTCCGGAGCAAAATATGAGATCCTCTTCAGTCCGATTGGGAGTCGACATTGGTGGAACGTTCACAGATGTTGTGTTGGAGAAAGATGGAGAGCAGTTTTCAACAAAGGTTCTGACGACCTATGCCGCGCCAGAAAACGCCATCATTGATGGTATGCATCAAGTTTGTGCGAAGGCAGGTATTGAACCTGCAGCAATTGATCAGATCATTCATGGCACAACTCTAGCGACAAACGCACTAATTGAGCGACGTGGGGCAAAAACCGCACTCATTACTACGGAAGGTTTCCGCGATGTCATCGAGATGCGTACCGAAAGCCGGTTTGAGCAATATGATCTGAACCTCAATCTTCCTGATCCGCTGTTGCCGCGTCAGATGCGATTCACCGTCCCCGGACGTGTGAATGCCAAAGGAGAAATCCTGGTAGAGCTCGAGCGTGCAGATGTCGAAGCCGTTGTGGACCGCATTGCAGAAGCAGGCTTCGAAAGCGTTGCGGTTGGTTTGATCCACTCTTATCTCAACCCCAAACATGAGCAGTTGGTACGTGATGTTTTGGCCGAAAAGCTTCCGAATATTTCGGTGTCGATCTCGTCCGAGGTATCGCCACAGATGCGCGAATACGAACGGTTCAACACGGTCGTGGCTAACGCCTATATCAAACCGCTGATGGCCTCCTACCTTGGACGGCTGGAAGACCGACTGCGCGGTGAAGGTGTCGCCTGTCGCATTTTTCTGATGCATTCGGGGGGCGGGATCATCTCGATCAAGAATGCAGCGGATTTCCCCGTTCGGCTTGTTGAAAGCGGTCCGGCGGGCGGCGCGGTCTTCGCGGCCCATATTGCTGCCCGATATGGTCTGGACAAGGTCCTGTCCTTCGACATGGGCGGAACCACGGCCAAGATTTGCCTGATCAAGAACCAGACGCCCAAGACC
>CAZEPF010000024.1:23781-24291 GCA_964514045.1 uncultured Rhizobiaceae bacterium
CGCACGGACCTACCGGTTCAAAAAGGGTTCTGGCATGCCAATCTCGATACCGGTGATTGATATGGTCGAAATAGGTGCGGGCGGAGGAAGCCTTGCCCATGTGGACGGGATGCGGCAAATCCGCGTCGGCCCTGAAAGCGCCGGGTCCGAGCCCGGGCCCGCCTGTTATGGGCGCGGGGGTGAGCGTCCAGGCGTCACGGATGCCGATCTTGTCCTAGGCAAGTTGGACCCAAACAATTTTGCTGGTGGTTCGATCGCCCTTCATCCCGATCAATCAGAACAAGCGTTGAGCGCACATGTGGGCGAAATGTTGGAAATGGACGCAGTCGAGGCGGCCTTTGGAGTTGCCGAGGTGGTTGACGAAAACATGGCCAACGCGGCGCGTGTTCATGCGGTTGAAAATGGTGAAGATCTAAGCGAGTACACCATGATCGCGTTTGGTGGGGCTGCACCGCTTCATGCTGGACGACTTTGCGAGAAACTGGGAGTTGATCGCCTACTTGTTCCGCC
>CAZEPF010000025.1:0-20893 GCA_964514045.1 uncultured Rhizobiaceae bacterium
TCATATACTGCTTGCTCAAGAATGGCCTGTCCTACACCTTGTGCAATACCGCCATGAACCTGACCTTCCACAATCATCGGATTGATGATGGTGCCAAAGTCATCCGAAGCGACAAACTGAACGATATCGGTAGTACCTGTTTCAGGATCAACTTCGACCTCACAGATGTATGTACCTGCTGGGAATGTGAAGTTAGATGGATCATAGAACGCGCCTTCTTTCAGACCAGGCTCCAGACCTTCCGGCATATTGTGCGCTGTGTAAGCGCCCAGGCATACTTCGTGCCAGCCAAGGGTTTTATCGGTTCCTGCAACTTTGACTTCACCGTTTTCAATGATGATGTCGCCTTCATCAGCTTCCAGCAAATGCGCTGCGATCTTTTTGGCTTTCGCCTCGACCTTGTCCAGTGCCTTAACGATGGCAGACATGCCAACCGCACCAGAACGTGAACCATAAGTGCCCATACCAAACTGAACCTTGTCCGTATCGCCATGAACGATCTGAACACTATCCGTTGGCAGACCAAAACGATCAGACACGACTTGCGCAAATGTTGTTTCGTGACCCTGTCCGTGCGCATGAGAACCTGTCAGAACCTCAATCGTACCAACCGGATTTACCCGAACTTCCGCTGATTCCCATAGGCCAACACCTGCGCCCAATGAACCAACAGCTGCAGAAGGCGCAATGCCACATGCTTCGATGTAAGAGGACATTCCGATACCGCGCAACATGCCGCGTGATGCAGCTTCTTTGCGGCGTTTCTCGAAGCCCTTCCAGTCAGATGCTTTCATTGCGGCATCCAGATTAGCGTTAAAGTCACCACTGTCATAAGCCATGATTACAGGTGTTTGATGCGGGAACTCTGTGATGAAGTTGGTGCGACGCAACTCAGAAGGATCTACTCCCAATTCACGTGATGCAGTCTCCATCATACGCTCGATCAGATAACATGCCTCAGGACGACCTGCCCCACGATACGCATCTACAGGTGTCGTATTGGTGTAGACCGTGCGAACATTACAATGAACATTTTCAATGTTGTACTGCCCAGACAAAAGCGTTGCATAAAGATAGGTAGGCACCGCAGAAGAGAACAAAGACATGTAAGCGCCGAGATTAGCAATCGTATCAATCTGGAAACCGACAATCTTATTGTTCTTGTCAAAGCCCATTTTGGCTGTCGAGATATGATCACGACCATGCGCATCCGTTAGGAAAGCTTCAGTACGATCTGATGTCCATTTCACGGATTTCTTGGTTTTCATAGAAGCCCATAGACATACGATCTCTTCTGGATAGATGTAGATTTTGGCACCAAAGCCGCCGCCTACGTCCGGTGCAATTACGCGCAGCTTGTGTTCCGGTGCCACCTGATAAAATGCAGACAGTACCAAACGCGCCACATGCGGATTTTGCGAAGTTGTATAGAGCGTATAATGCTCTTCTGATGGATCATAGGTCGCTACAGCAGAGCGTGGCTCCATCGGGTTTGGTGCAACACGGTTATTGGTAATGTCCATCTCGCAGACATAAGCAGCACCGGCGATTGCAGCCTCAGTTGGCTCTTTTTCGCCGATCTCCCAATCGAAGATCATGTTGTTTGCAGCTTCCGGGTGAATTTGCGGAGCGCCAGCTTCCAGTGCTTTATCAGGGGCCACCACTGCCTCAAGTACTTCGTAATCTACTTCAACCGCTTCGGCAGCAGTCTTGGCTTTTGTAGGACTATCAGCCACCACAACAGCCACCGCATCGCCGACATAGCGCACAGTGTCGGTCGCCAGAGCAGACCAAGCGCCCATGTTCATCGGTGAGCCGTCTTTGGAAGTAATTCCCCATCCGCAGATGATGTTACCAATACCATCGCCAGTAAGTTGATGACCATCCAATACGCCAGCGACGCCATCCATGGCTTCGGCAGCGGATTTGTTGATGCCTTTGACTTTGGCATGTGCATGCGGTGAGCGAACAAACGCTGCATAGCACTGGGATTCGTTTCTCACATCGTCAGTGTATTTGCCTGCACCAGTGATAAATCTTTTGTCCTCTTTGCGCAGAACTCGTGCGCCAATTCCTTCACTCATGTCTTAATCCTCCAATTGCTAATGCAATAATTTCTGATCACTGGTCTAAGGTTCAAAATGCAGCGTATGTCGCGCATACATCTTTCATGTTCTCAGGTGCATCAGATAATTTTCACAAAAGCATCTCCTCTAAAATTTCAGATTTCAGTCTGTTGATCAGGGCTCGTCAGGTACATGCAATTTGCAATCAATTTAAGAAACTGACCCAAATATAAGATTGGCAATGAGCCAAACCCCAACGCTGACATCACATTTTTGATGCGCCGTCCTGAATAGACTTCACGATGTTGTGGTAACCCGTACAACGACAGATATTGCCTTCAAGCTCGGAACGGATCGTCGCTTCATCAAGCTTGTTGCCCTTACGATTGACCATGTCTACCGCAGACATAATCATGCCCGGCGTACAGAACCCGCACTGAAGACCGTGATTTTCCTTAAACGCGGTTTGCATCGGATGAAGATCACCATTGGCCAAACCTTCAATCGTTGTAATTTCACATCCGTCAGCCTGTGCAGCCAGCATTGTGCAAGACTTAACCGCTTTGCCATCCACATGCACCACACACGCACCACATTGGGATGTATCACACCCGACATGCGTGCCCGTAAGACGTAGATTCTCTCTAATAAACTGGACAAGTAAGGTCCGGTCTTCAACAGAACCAGAAACCTTTTCGCCATTTACTACCAATGAAACTTCCGACATCAATATCCTCCAAAATTGAACTCTAAGTATTCTATGCAAACCATTCTCATAGAAGGTGTACTTTAGGTCAACCTACATTACGCCGCGATATCAATCCACAGTTTGATCAAACCTCGAACATTCCCGATATCAACACCGTTTCAACGCGGCATACAACCCTGCATCATCTTGTCGGGAAATATAAGTTGTTGAGCCGTGTATTTCATGGAACATTTAACACGTTGGAAGGGGGAGTTTCCGACGTGGAGGATAATAGCTGATATGGAAACCGTTTACGGTTGCGGCGTTATATGTCTGAATGCAGGGCATGAGGACTACCTAAAACTGGGTGAAATGCTTACAAATCATGCTCTCTCGGAGCAATTTGGGTTTGCACTGGTGATGTTTTCCAAGACCATCAACGATGGCCAATACATTCTGGAATTTATGAAACACCATGCGCCTCAACTGGAGTTTGCGTCCTGTTCAACTGCGGGAGAACTCACGCCAGCAGGTATGAGTGATGGCGATCTTGTTGTTATTCTATTTCCAAAAGACGACTTTCAGATCGAAGGCTTTGAACTTGGTCGCGGCAGTGGTGGCGATATGCAGGGTGCTGTTACCCACATCATGGATCACAAGAGCCGATACTTTGATACAGACAATGAGGATGATATCTGGCCCCTCGCCATCTGCTTGATGGACGGGCTTTCCTACAATGAAGAAGCACTTGCCGCTGCACTTCACTGGGGGTTCGAAGACATACCCATTCTTGGTGGCTCTGCGGGTGACAATCTGAGGTTTGAAGAAACCTGTCTTATTCTAAATGGCAAAATCATTGATAGTTCTGCGATCATCCTGATGATCAAGTCTCGTATCCCTATAGAGGTTTTCAAAACAGAAAACTTCGTTCCAACAGAAGAAAAACTGGTGGTTACTCAGTCCGAGCCAGACAAGCGCATCGTGCGCGAGTTGAACGGAACGCCTGCGACTGAAACATATTCCGAGGTAATTCACACTAACCCTGTCGACCTTGACCCGCAAAGCTTTGCGTCCCACCCGTTAGTCGTGAAAGTCGGTGGAGAATATTTTTGCCGATCCATCCAAAAGGTGAATGAAGACGGGTCAATGACCTTCTTCTGCGCGATTGATGATGGCATTGTTCTAACAGTTGCCGAGCCGCGCGGCATGGTTGAATCCACGCGCAGGAAACTCGCAGAGATCGACGAAAAAATTGGCGGCGTAGATTTTATTTTGGGATTTGATTGTGTGTTGCGTAAAATCGATGCGCATAATCGTCAGGTCACAAGGTCTATTTCTGACGTCTATCGGGAATACAATGTGATCGGCTTCAATACATATGGCGAGCAGTATCGGTCCATGCACCTCAATCAGACTTTAACTGGTGTAGCGTTTGGCAATCGGGTCGTTGAATAGTCATGTCACTTGAAGATATCACCGATATAGAGCAATTACGCAAAATCAATAATGCGCTGCTTAATCGCGTTGAAAGCGCAATGGACCAACAGGGCAATGCGTTCTCACTATTTCAAACCGCGATCAATCTTGAAGGCCAGGTAAAGAGGCGGACAGATGAACTTACCGCCGCACTTCGCAACATTGAAACCACAAACACAGAACTGGAAAATGCAAAAGAAGCGTCCGATAAGGCAAACCTGTCAAAAACAAAATTTCTGGCAGCAGCCAGCCACGATATTTTACAACCATTGAATGCGGCACTGCTCTCTATCTCGGTGCTGGCCGACCTTCAAAATACGGAGCTTGGTAAAAACCTCGCTGCTCAAATCGAGCGATCACTGGATACAATGAGCGAGCTGATTGAAAGCTTGATCGATATCTCGAAACTAGATGCTGGCGTTGCAACACCGCGCTATGAGGTTTTTACGCTTACACAATTGATCGAGAATATTGAATCAGATTTCAGCACGATCGCAGCAGAAAAGAATTTAGAGTTCAGATTGCTGGGCAATCCCGATGTCACCATTTGCAGCGACCGCACAATGCTACGGCGCATATTGCAAAACCTTGTTTCGAACGCCTTACGATACACAACCCATGGCGGCGTACTTTTGGGGCTTCGTCAACGCGAAGGAATTACACGGATAGAAGTGGTTGATACAGGCTGCGGCATTCCAAAGTCACAGCATGAAAACATCTTTGAAGAATTTAACCGTGGCGCCCTGCCAAGAGGTCACCAACGCGAAGCCAATCAGGGATTGGGATTAGGTCTTTCTATTGTCAGGCGCATGACACGCACATTGGGTCATAATCTTGAAATGCGATCAATTGTTGATCGTGGTACACGGTTTATTCTGGATGTGCCTAATTGTGATATTGAAGATCGACAGCCGATTAGCAATCCTATAGCCGGCAAGCTTCGGTTGAACACTGCCTTTGAGAAGAAGCGTGTTCTATTGGTTGAGAACGACCCTGCCAGTATCACTTCCATGCTTCTGCTGCTGGAAAGCTGGAATTGCGAAGCAAGAGTGGGCAGCACGATTATCGAGATTTCCCGTATTTTATCGGACACTGATTGGCTGCCTGATATCATCATTGCGGACCAGCATCTTGATCATGGCGACTTGGGAACTGAAGCCATTGTCATGGCGCGCGAGTACCTAGGGAAAGATATTCCGTCTTTGCTTATTACTGCTGACCCTACCAAAGCCCTTGAGCAAAAGGTGAAGGTCATGGGACTTGAATTGATGAAAAAACCGGTAAAGCCCGCTCAACTGCGCGCGCTATTAGCCCACTTGGTAACTGGCCATATGCAAACTTGATCGGGGTTTAATGATTTCCAAAACGCTCATGGGCGATCAACGGATCGTTGGCATTTAGTTTTTCGATTTCCATAGCGGCTTGCGTGCGATTGGTAACGCCCAGCTTTTTCAGAATCTTGGAAACATGCGCTTTCACAGTGGTTTCACTAACGCCAAGCTCGTACGCTATTTGCTTGTTGAGCATCCCATCACGGATCATGCCGATAACTTTCAACTGTTGTGGCGTAAACGAAGCCATATCGCTGGCGGGTTTACCAGCATCAGAATTTGTTGGCGATGACTCATCTAAGTTTCGAACACTTTCAGGCAGATAAACCTGCCCATCGATTACAGATTTGATCGCGAAAGTAAGTTCTTCTTTTTTTGTAGACTTCGGAATAAATCCGGCAATGCCATATGACATGGCGGTTTTTACGACTTCCCGATCTTCAAGGCCTGAAACAATGACAACGGGCAATCGCGGATATCGAGTGCGTAATTGAAGCAATCCATCAAAACCTGTGGCGCCTGGAATCCGCAAATCCAACATCGCAAGGTCGTAGGAATCGTCTAATTTCAGTTGCGCCAAGGCTTCGTCAAAATCTGCACATTCCTCAACCAAAGCGTCCACATAGGTGGCCTTGACGGCGTAACTAAGTGCTTCACGAAACAGCGGATGGTCATCAATAATCAGAAAGCGCATCTCTTGCCCTGCTTTGTCAGTGTTCAAAGCTATCATGAAGGCTTTCTGTGATTACTACAATGTTCAAGGTTTGAGGAAATCATGCGGCAGGACGTCAAACCTGTAGGAGACCCTAGCCACCTTTAAGCTGCTCAAGAAGAAAGACTTCGCTTTCAGGAGATACTTCAACCGTTAGATCACGCGCCATAATGCGACCATCAACAGCCACGGACACTCCAGCTTCAATCGTTGGTTCAAGAGCTGGATATTTCTTGACGATATTGTCGAGGAGTTGACCTATTGTCTTCCCCTCGACCTCAATTTTGTCCTGGCCATCTGTATAGCGTTTAAGCCCTGACCAAAGTTGGACTTCAACCATCCGTTTGTTGATCCAATGCTTCCAGAATCCGTGGTGGAGACATTGGAAGCTGTTTCAAACGAACACCCGCTGCACTGGAAACTGCGTTAGCAATCGCAGCAAGCGGTGGACAGATTGAGGTTTCACCAACACCGCGCACACCATAAGGATGACCCGGATTGGGAACTTCAACAATAACCGTGTCGATCATAGGCAGATCAGATGCGACTGGAATACGGTAATCGAGGAAGCCTGAATTCTGGAGACGACCATCGTCCCCGTAAATGTACTCCTCATTCAACGCCCAGCCGATGCCCTGTGCTGCACCCCCTTGATATTGACCTTCCACGTAAGTCGGGTGGATTGCCTTACCCGCATCTTGGATAACCGTATAGCGAACCACACTGGTCTGACCTGTTTCCTTGTCAACTTTCGCATCCACGATGTGAGTTGCAAAGCTGACGCCAGCGCCTTCCGGCGTTGCCTCAAAGTGACCAACAATTGGACCACCCGTTGAACCCATTTTTGCAGTTAGGTCAGCAAGTGGAATGGGCTCGAAGTCACCCGCATTAGGACCGGACGGCTTTGCAAAACCATTTTCCCAATAGACGGCTTCTGCGTCGATGCCCCATTTGGCAGCAGCGCGACCACAAAGCTTTTGCACCGCATCGCGAGCTGCCTTAATGGCTGCAAGACCGGATGCATAGGTTACACGTGAACCGTGGCTGATCTCATTATACCCAAGCGTTGCTGTATCAGCGATTGTCGTGCGAACCTTGTCATAGGAGATGCCAAGTTCCTCAGCCACCATCTGACACATAGACGCGCGGCTACCACCAATGTCTGGTGTGCCAACAGAAAGAGCAGCAGTACCGTCTTCTGATAGTGCAAGTGAAACAGACGTCTCGCCGCCGTGGTTAAACCAAAAACCGCAAGACACACCGCGACCATGCCCCTCTTCAATCGGCGCTTTGTAATGGTCATGCTTTTGTGCTTCTTCCAGTGTTTCCACCAATCCGATACGATCAAACATCGGACCAAAGGAAGCTTTCGTTCCTTCATGTGATGCGTTTTGCAAACGCACAGCAATCGGATCAAGACCTAGCTCATTACACAATTCGTCAATGATTGATTCAACCGCAAAAGCTGCCATTGGCGAACCAGGCGCGCGGTAAGCTGCTTGTTTTGGACGGTTTGCAATAACATCAAAACCGACCTGTTTTACGTTCTCAAGATTGTAGGGAGCAAACGCACACATAGCAGTGAATGCCATTGGAGCACCCGGGAAGGCACCACCCTGCAAACGGAACGTGCCTTGTGCAGCCGTAATCTTACCGTCTTTGGTCATGCCGATCTTCACATCCATAGATGTAGAAGAGGTTGGCCCTGTTGAACGGAAAACTTCCGAACGCGTCATAACCAATTTAACTGGACGGTTGGTTTTGCGAGATAAGGCAAGCGCAACGGGTTCGATAAAGACCGCAGTCTTACCACCAAAACCACCACCAATTTCAGACGGGGTTACGCGAATTTGACTTGAGTCTGTTCCAACCAATGCGGCGCAAACCTTCTGAACGTTGAAGTGTCCTTGCGTACAGCACCATACTTCACCTTTGCCGTCTGGTCCCAATTGGGCAAGACAGGCATGTGGTTCAATATAACCTTGGTGTGTTGCTTCTGTTTGAAACGTATCTTCAATGACGAGATCCGCTTCAGCAAAACCTTTATCAACATCGCCATGCCCACTTTCATGGTAACCGACGACGTTCTCGTGCATTCCTTCAGGAACAGAACCGTTGGCTGTACCTGCACGAATAACAGGTGCGCCATCTTTCATGGCTTCATCAACATCTGTCACATGAGGTAAAATTTCATACTCGACTTCAATCAGTTTGGCAGCATCGCGTGCAGCCAGTGAAGTGGTTGCTGCTACTGCTGCAACCGTATGACCATCATAAAGTGCCTTATCGCCAGCCATGACGTTTTCCAGAATGTTCCAGTCTTCACCTGTAAGACCTTCGGCAAAATCAGCACGGGTAACCACTGCCTTCACTTCGGGCATGGCTTCAGCTTTTGAAGCATCTATCTTGATGATCTTGGCATGGGCATGAGGTGAACGAATACATACTGCATGCAGCATTCCAGCAGCGTAGGCATCCGCACCAAAACGTGCACGGCCTGTTACTTTATCAATGCCATCCGGGCGGTCAGGTCTTGTGCCGACTACCTTGAATTTCATCTCTTCGATATTTTGTCCTTCAACGCCCATTAGGAGGCCTCCCTCATCTCTGCGGCCGTATCCATGACGGCGCGGATAATTTTGTCGTAACCTGTGCAGCGGCAAAGATTGCCAGCGAGCCAGTAACGTACTTCTGTTTCGGTAGGGTCCGGGTTCTTTTCCAGTAGCGCTTTAGTTGCGACCAGAATTCCCGGCGTACAGATGCCACACTGAAGTGCCGCATATTCAATGAACTTCTTTTGTAGCGGGTGAAGCGCTTCCCCTTGCGCCATGCCCTCAACTGTGTCGATGGACTTGCCTTCGGCTTCAACACCCAACATCAGGCATGAGCAAACAAGGCGACCATCAACTGTCACAGAACACGCACCACAGTCGCCTGTACCACAGCCTTCTTTCGCACCTGTTAGAGACAAACGATCACGCAATACATCAAGCAACGTTTCGCGGGGGTCGCAAAGAAACTCTTCAGGATCACCATTCACTGTTGCATTCACATGGATTTTATTCATTTTTTGCCCCCTGCTCTGTCGTAGGCGATTTTTGCTGCACGTCGAGCAAGAACTCCTGCCACATGCGTGCGGAACTTAATGGTCCCGCGTTTATCATTGATCGGGTTGCAAGCTGCAGATGCGGCAGCCGCCAGTTTTTCTAACGCAGCATCATCCAGTTTCGTTCCGATGATTGCTTTTGCCGCGTCTTCCACCAATAGGGCAGTAGGCGCTACTGCACCCAGCGATACACGCGCTTCTGTTACTGTGTCTCCATCGCGGCGAATGTTTACCGAACATCCAACAACCGCGATGTCCATTTCTGTGCGAGGGATAAACCGTAAATAGCTATCGCCACCATTGGAGCCTCTATCAGGCAAATGAACGGCGGTAACCATCTCACCTTTTTCAAGGCTGGTTTTACCCGGTCCAACCGGAATGGCTTCCACCGCAACATTGCGCTCACCCGAAGGGCCATTGATCGTTACCGTTGCACCTGCTGCGATGAGTGCGGGAACACTATCAGCGGCAGGAGAGCCGTTACACAGATTGCCTACCAATGTAGCGCGTCCCTGCACTTGTGTAGAACCGATCAAATCCATCGCCTCCACAACACCAGGCCACTCTTTTGAGAGTTCTGCGTGTTCTGACATTTCAGCGCCAGCAACAGCCGTTCCGATCGTCCAGCCATTTGTATTACGTTCGATACGTTTGGTGCCATCAATATTTTTCAGGTCGATCAATACGTCCGGCGTAACGATGTCTGAGCGCATTTGTACCAGAACGTCTGTTCCGCCTGCTAGAAAGCGGATTGTTCCGTCTGCAGATGATGCCAAGGAAACAGCTTCTTCGAAGCTATCAGGTCTGTGGTATTGCATTGAGATTCCCTCATTGAATTCGCTTCGCGATAGTAACCATTAGTGTGATAAATCCAAGCTACTTGTTCTATGCCCGTCAGAATTTTTCCTAGAGCTTCGTTTCAAGCAAAAATATGTGATAATTAAATCAAGAGTAGATTACTCCACATTAAATCTGCTAAATAGAAGCATATTGATAATTAAGGCAAAGCCATGCGTCTGACTAAACAAACCAATTACGCCATTCGGATTTTGATGTATTGCGCTGCAAACAAAGGGAACCTTAGCCAGATTCCCGAAATTGCAAATGCCTATGGCCTTTCCGATGTATTCCTGTTCAAGATTTTACAGCCACTTACTAAGAACGGATTGGTGACGTCTGTGCGTGGGCGCAATGGCGGCATTAAATTGTCACGTGATGCAAGTGAAATCAGACTTTCAGAAGTTGTTCGCGTCACCGAAGATAATTTTCAAATGGCAGAATGTTTTAAAGACGATGCAGTTGATTGCCCGTTGGTTAACTCATGTGAGTTAAATTCTGCATTGCGAGAAGCACTTGGTGCGTTTTTTATGGTGCTCGATAAATACACAATCGAAGATTTGGCAATCAATCGTTTCCGCATTGATAAGATACTTGGTATCGAAGCCGATACGAGCGCTGTCGCTCAATAATCATTTTAACCTATAGCCATGCTATATGGCGATGACCTCCGTTTGGAAGCCATCGTTATAGATGTTTGCTTATGCACCAGCCTCATTTGCAGGTTGAGCATTGAGTTGGCCGTATTGTTGTTCGCCAAGATTTTCGAGTAGCTCAAGTTGTGTTTCCAAGAAATCGACATGGCCCTCTTCGTCTGTAAGAAGATCTTCGAAGATTTTCATCGTTACGTAATCGCCAAGCTTATTGCAGACTTCGCGCGATTTTGTATACGATTCAATTGCTGTTAATTCGCCAGCGAGATCAGCTTCCAAAACTTCCTTGACGTTCTGACCAATCTGGAGAGGTGCAACTTGTTGAAGATTAGGATGACCTTCCAAGAAAATGATTCGCTCAACAATCTTGTCAGCGTGCACCATTTCTTCCAGTGATTCTTCTTTTTCCTTCTTGGCCAGCAAACCATAGCCCCAATCATCAAGCAAACGATAGTGGAGCCAATATTGATTGATTGCTCCCAATTCGAGAAATAGCGCTTCGTTCAACCGTTCGATTACTTCTGGTTTACCCTTCATGGAAATCTCCTGTGCTAGGTTTTAAACCGAATTGACATTCGATTCCTTGTTTAGAATTATTCTAATCTGAAAATAATATTCTATCAAGCACAGTCAACCGCCAATGCGGTAATTTTTTACAAATTAAATCTTTGGAAAACGGACTTACTAATCCATCAAGCGGCGTTGATTTTCTCAAGCCGGTAACGTGCCAACATTCTGGCAGTTTCACATTGCTCATGCTTTTTCTTCAACTGACAAATGAACTCGACAACAGTTAGTTCGTCAGATTGCAATGATGCGTGATAGGCTTTGCTGGTCTCTACAATCAGATCAACAAGACGTGGGAAGCATCCGCAGCACTTACCGCGCTTTCCCATCTCGTGATATACTTGAGTTGGAACAATGAGTTGCCAAGGATCTGCATCCAAAAGATCGTTGATGACGACCTTGATGTCCCGCTCCATAATTATATTGCAACTGCAAACAATCATATTCTATTCCAAATACTATAAACAAGACATAAGAACTCCAGATAAAAAGAGTCAATGATTATCTTTTAGAACAATTCCAAATTCGAGTGAGATCACTAACACTTAGTTACTGTTATGCCTCGCCATAAAACCATCTAATTCAGCAATTTGATCTTGTGACATCACGATACCCAATTTGGTCCGGCGAAAGAGCACATCTTGCGCAGTTTGCGCCCATTCCTCAGCCATCAAAAACTCGACTTCTTTTTGATACAATCCATTTCCAAAGTCTTGGCCTAATTCACTTTCTTTGCGACAATTGGCAAGCATGGTGGAAACTTCCGTCCCATACAGCCTTGTCAGTCGCTGAACCACTTCACCGTCGATGAATGGATATGCAGTCTGAAACTTTGAAACGAGTGCATCAAATCCGTCGACTGGAAAATCACCGCCAACAAAATGCGGTTTTACAGTTTTTGTGTGACTTGGCTTGGGCAATAGGTCTTCAACATACTCCATTACACTTAATGCCAATTGCCGGTAAGTTGTGATCTTCCCACCAAAGATATTGATCAGCGATCCATTACCAATGGATGGCTCCTGCTTAAGCACGTAGTCTCGTGTTGCTTCCTGCGCTTTTGAAGCACCATCATCATAAAGCGGACGCACACCGGAATAGGTCCATTGAATATCGTCTTGCGTCACGGGTTCAACGAAATATTCGCTGGCCTGTTTGCTGAGATATTCAATCTCAGACTGCGTAATTTCAGGCTTTTCGTCCATGTTGGGATGTTCGGCATCTGTCGTACCAATGAGTGTGAATTTCCCCTCGTAAGGAATGGCAAAAATAACCCGGCCATCCGAGTTTTGAAAAATGTATGAGCGGTCATGCTCAAATTTCTTTTTAATGACAATGTGACTGCCGCGTACAAGACGAACATTACTTGCATTATTAACACCAAAGACCTGCCCCAAAACCTGGTCGACCCAAGGGCCTGCTGCGTTGATGATTGCGTCTGTGGTTATGGTGTGATTTTTGCCGGTCTTTTTATTATGAAGCTTAATCGTCCATTTAACACCATCATGGCTGGCTTTAATGACCTGCATGCGAGGATTGATATCCGCGCCCAAGTCTTGAGCGGCGCGAAGGTTTAAGATCACAAGGCGCGAATCCTCTACCCAACAATCAGAATACTCGAACGCAGTTTTATATTCGCTCTTAAGCGGCTCACCCAGTTTGCCTGTTTTCAGATTAACAGTTTTTGTTGGAGGAAGAAGTTTCCGGCCACCTAGATTATCATAGAGAAACAGCCCAATGCGCAACAACCATTTTGGCCTGAGACCCTTATGATGGGGCAGGACAAACCGCATGGGCCAGATAATGTGGGGTGCCATTTTCCATAATACTTCACGCTCCATCAAAGCTTCACGTACCAAGCGGAATTCGTAATGCTCTAAATAGCGCAAGCCGCCATGAATGAGTTTGGTAGAGGCCGATGATGTGCCACTACCAAAATCGCCACTATCACAAAGGGCGACAGAATATCCCGCACTTGCAGCTTCTTTTGCGATGCCAGCGCCGTTTATGCCTCCGCCAATTACGAAGACCTGATAATGATTTCCGGCACTTGTTTTAGAATTCATTCAGCAGCCTCTTCGGCCATGAATGGCTCTGTCACAATCAACTCAACTTCTGCTTCGTGGCAAAGCTTTGTTATTTTTTCTGAAGGCGGAAAATCTGTAACAAACGCATCCACCTTGTTTAATTTTCCGATTTCAACAGGCGCTTTACGTTCAAACTTCGTATGATCAGCAACCAGTATCGTTTTTCTTGCTTGCTCCATAATCGCCTGACTGACCCGTACTTCTCTATAATCAAAGTCAAGAAGTGACCCCTCTTCGTCAATCGCTGATGCGCCAATAATCGCAAAATCCACCTTAAATTGACGAATGAGATCAATCGCTGCCGCGCCCACAATTCCACCGTCAGATTTTCGAACCATGCCACCCGCCACGATCAGTTCAATGCCTGGAGCCTCAGACAAGATATGCGCAACATTCAGGTTATTTGTGATCGCCATGAGTTCCTGATGAGACAATAAAGCCTTCGCAACCTGCTCCGTTGTCGTACCAATGTTGAGAATTACGGATGCATTGTTGGGGATCATGGATGCAGCTTGTTCAGCAATGCGACTTTTCCCTATGGATGAAATTTCACGGCGCGCCTGATACGCAAGGTTGACTGTATTGGATGGAAATACGGCCCCGCCATGCACACGGTTTAACTCGCCTAAATTGCATAAATCATTGAGATCCTTGCGAATTGTCTGCGGTGTAACATCAAACTCGGCAGACAACACCTCAACATTCACATGCCCGCGCGCACGTGCATGTTTTAGAATATCCAACTGTCTGGGCGTTAAGGTTTCCACCAAAATCGTTCCTTATTTTTTCGAATATTTGCGTCTTTTTTCGCTTTTTACAAGATTATTCGTATTGACTTTCGCATTTTTTCGTACTTCGTTAACCTTATCGCATATTCGGCTGTGCTCATTTCGCATGGCCAAGCCTAAGGGAGAGGATAAATCTATGAAGAAGTTATTGTGTGCATCGGTTGCGGCAATCGCAATCCAGCTTAGTGCAGGACTGGCATATGCTGGTATGGACGAAGCCAAGAAATGGATATCTGAGGAATTCCAGCCTTCTGCGCTATCGCAAGACGAACAGCAAAAAGAAATGGAATGGTTTGTAAACGCAGCAAAGCCTTTTGCCGGCATGGAAATCAATGTCATTTCTGAAACTATTCCAACGCATGAATATGAGTCTAAGACTTTAACCAAAGCGTTTGAAGAAATCACAGGTATCAAGGTTAATCACCAGCTTTTAGGTGAAGGTGAAGTTGTGCAGGCTGTGCAGACGCAGATGCAAACAGGCCGTAATCTATATGATGCTTACATCAATGATTCCGACTTGATCGGCACTCACTCACGCCTGCAACTTGCAATGAACCTGACCGACTTTATGGCAGGTGAAGGCAAGGACGTAACAAACCCAGGGCTTGATCTTGAAGATTTTATCGGCAAGTCGTTTACAACAGGGCCTGATGGCAAGCTCTATCAGCTGCCTGACCAGCAATTTGCTAACCTCTACTGGTTCCGCAAAGACTGGTTTGACCGCGAAGACCTGCAAAAGCAGTTCAAAGAAAAATACGGTTATGATCTTGGCGTTCCAAAAAACTGGTCTGCTTATGAAGACATTGCAGACTTCTTCACCAATGATGTGAAAGAAATCGACGGCGTTCGCGTCTATGGTCACATGGACTACGGCAAACGCGCACCAGACCTTGGCTGGCGCATGACAGATGCTTGGCTCTCAATGGCAGGTGCTGGTTCAAAAGGTCGTCCAAATGGTCGCCCGATTGATGAATGGGGCATTCGCATGGAAGAGGGTTCTTGTAATCCTGCAGGCGCTTCGGTCTCACGCGGTGGCGGTACTAACGGCCCTGCAGCTGTATATGCTATCCGTAAATGGGATGAGTGGCTTCGTAAATATGCGCCTCCAGGTGCAGCAGACTATGACTTCTATCAGTCACTGCCTGCTCTTTCACAAGGCAACGTTGCCCAGCAGATTTTCTGGTACACAGCCTTTACCGCATCAATGGTTGCGCCGAAGTCTGAAGGCAATAATACGGTTGATGACAACGGCAATCCACAGTGGAGAATGGCGCCATCACCACATGGTCCATATTGGGAAGAAGGCCAGAAGCTCGGCTATCAGGATGCTGGCTCTTGGACTATTCTGAAATCCACTCCGATGGAACGCGCAAAAGCAGCTTGGCTATACGCCCAGTTTGTTGTTTCCAAGACAGTTGACGTAAAGAAAAGCCAAGTGGGTCTTACGTTTATTCGTGATTCCACAGTGAACCATGAAAGCTTTACAAAACGCGCGCCGAAACTCGGTGGCCTTGTTGAGTTCTATCGTTCGCCCGACCGCGTAAACTGGTCTCCAACCGGCGTGAACGTGCCTGATTATCCAAAACTTGCTCAACTATGGTGGCAGCAAATTGGTGACGTTAACTCTGGTGCGTTTACCCCACAAGAAGCCATGGACCGTCTTGCAAGCGAGATGGACACCATCATGGGTCGTATGGAACGTGCAGACAAAGCCAACCAGACTTACGGTGGCTGTGGCCCTCGCCTGAACGAGCCAAAAGATGTGAGCGAATGGCTTGGTAAAGGTGGCGCAAAAGCCAAATTGGCTAACGAAAAGCCGCAAGGTGAAACCGTCAATTATGACGAACTCGTAAAACGCTGGGCGCAGTAAGTCTGCGTCTGGTTCCTCCCAAGTGAACAAGTCCGGCGCTCTTGAGTGCCGGGCTTCTTACTAGGGTCAGCCCCCCTTCTCCTACAATTTGGAATATTGCTGTGCTTGAGTTGAAAGAAGTTGGAAAAACCGTTGGGAAAGACACCCACATCTATCCAACCACGTTGCGGCTGAAACCGGGGCATTTCAATGTTCTGCTAGGCACTACATTGGCGGGCAAAACAACTTTGCTTCAACTAATGGCGGGTCTTGAAAAACCATCCCAAGGCGAGATTTGGTTCAACGGAGAAAACGTCACCAACACGGCCGTTCAAAAACGCAATGTGTCGATGGTCTACCAACAATTCATCAACTACCCGAACATGAGTGTGTTTGATAATATCGCATCACCGCTTCGGGTTATCCGGCATTCTAATGAAGAGATCAAAAAGCGCGTCGGCGATATGGCCGAACTGCTGAAAATATCTGCTCTTCTTGATCGCCGCCCTTCCGAACTGTCCGGCGGCCAGCAACAACGCACCGCAATGGCACGTGCACTTGTGAAAGATTCCAGCCTGGTTTTGCTAGACGAACCTTTGGCTAATTTGGATTTCAAACTGCGTGAAGAATTACGCGATGAACTTCCCAAAATATTCGCAGAAAGAAACTGCGTGGTTGTATACGCCACAACCGAACCAACCGAGGCGTTGCTGTTTGGTGGCAAGACGGCCGCGATGCACGAAGGTTCAGTGGTTGATTTTGGATCAACCTCGGAGATTTATCGCAATCCTAAAAACCTGATTTCTGCGAGCGTGTTTTCCGAGCCGCCGCTCAACATTCTTTCAGTCACAAAACAGAAGAATAAAATCTCTACGCATAGCAATGACAGCTGGAGTGCAGGCCAAACCAACTTGCCGGATGGCAAATACACGATGGGCATTCGCCCCCATCACGTTACGCCCGTGCGAAACTCAAAATCCGATGTGGCAATCCAAGGCACTGTGAAAGTCGCAGAACTCAGCGGTTCTGAAAGTATGGTCCATTGTGATGTGCACGATCAGGATTGGGTATCACTTGCTGCGGGTATTCATCCGTTTGGACGCGGAGCAAGCGCCAATATGTATTTTGATCCCGCAAATTGTTTCTACTTTAGTGAAGGCGGAAACCTCGCCTACTTAGGGAGCGCAAAATAATGGCCCAAATCACTTTATCCAATCTCAAGCATAGCTATATGGAAAACCCGTCAAACGAAGAGGATTGGGCGCTCAAACAGCTTGATATCAAATGGGATGATGGCGGTGCCTACGCACTTCTTGGTCCGTCCGGTTGCGGAAAAACGACGCTTCTCAATATCATCTCAGGACTGCTTACCCCATCGCATGGCAAGGTCTTGTTTGATGACCAAGATGTGACGCAACTCCCCCCTGAAGCACGGCAAATCGCGCAGGTTTTTCAATTCCCGGTCGTCTATGACACGATGACTGTTTACGATAATCTTGCATTTCCTTTGCGCAATCGAGGCATCGAAGAAGACGTCATAAAACAACGCGTTGAGGAAGTTGCCGAAATGACGGACCTCACCGCGACCCTACAGCGTCGCGCATCGGGATTAACAGCGGATGGCAAGCAGAAAATATCGTTGGGGCGTGGTCTCGTTCGTACGGATGTAAACGCTATTTTGTTTGACGAGCCGCTTACCGTGATTGATCCTCACTTGAAATTCCAGTTGCGATCAAAATTGAAAGAGCTTCATTCGCGTGTAAATTCTACAATGATTTATGTTACGCACGACCAGACGGAAGCGCTAACCTTCGCTGACAAAGTTGTCGTGATGAATGTGGGCGAAGTTGTTCAGATTGGCACACCTAAAGAACTGTTTGAACGGCCAGAACATGTATTTGTCGGGCACTTTATTGGTTCGCCGGGCATGAATATTCTGCCGTGTGACATCAATAATGGAAAAGCACTATTTGCTGGCCAAGAACTCAAAACTGAAAACAAAGCTTCCAAAAACGATACAGATACCGCAATCGGTGTGCGGCCAGAATTCATTAGTTTCTCCAAGAAAAAAGGGCTCGATGCAACGGTGCGCAGGGTCTCCGATATCGGGCGATCCAAAATTGTTGAACTGGATTGTGCTGGGCATACGGTGAAAATGCTTGCCGAAGAAGGCGAAGCTATACCATCTGAAACTACCAAGCTTTCTTTCGAGCCAGCCTCCACGCGCATTTACTCACAAGGCCGCCTCTGCGGATTGGCAGCATCATGAATAAAACTGTTAATCAAAAAGCCTGGTTCTTCGTTTTACCCGTTCTGTTTCTGGTCGCTTTCAATGCGATCGTACCACTAATGACCGTGGTCAATTATTCGGTTCAGGAAACCTTTGGCAACAATGTTTTCTTTTGGTCTGGCCTGACATGGTTTGAAGATATTCTAACCTCAGACCGCTTCCATGCCTCGCTAGGTAGACAGTTGTTTTTCACAGGAACAATTCTGCTGATAGAAGTTCCGCTTGGTGTTATCATTGCGCTTGCTATGCCACGCAAAGGTGTGTGGGTATCCGTATGCCTTGTCTTGATGGCGATGCCCTTGCTCATTCCATGGAATGTGGTTGGCTCGATGTGGAATATCTTCGGTCTGCCTGAGATCGGGCTCATGGGCAAAACCCTTAACGCTATCGGGTTTGACTACAACTACACCCGCCAACCGGGAGACGCATGGTTCACACTGATCTTGATGGATGTTTGGCATTGGACATCCCTTGTTGTTCTGCTTGCTTATGCGGGATTGGTCTCCATTCCAGATGCGTATTATCAAGCGGCAAAAATTGATGGAGCAAGCTCTTGGGCTGTGTTCCGCTTCATCCAACTACCAAAAATGAAACGCGTGTTGACCATCGCAATCCTGTTGCGATTCATGGACTCATTTAACATTTATACGGAACCATCAGTCCTCACCGGAGGCGGACCTGGCAATTCTACTACTTTATTGTCGATTGATCTGGTGAAGATTGCTCTGGGTCAGTTTGATCTGGGACCGGCAGCTGCAATGTCGCTGATCTACTTCCTAATTATCCTGCTGACCAGCTGGATATTCTACACTGTAATGACCCGAGATGAGGAAAGCTGATCATGAAACGCTACACTTGGCTCATTCCGACGATTTACATCATCTTCCTGATGCTGCCGATCTATTGGCTGATCGCGATGTCGTTCAAAACAACCAATGAGATATTAGGCTCGTTTACGCTTTGGCCGCAGGATTTCACGCTGGACAATTACCGTGTCATCTTCACCGATCCCAGTTGGTATAATGGCTATATCAATTCCATCATCTATGTGTCGATCAACACAGTTTTGTCTGTGGCGGTTGCCCTACCCGCTGCGTATGCGTTTTCGCGCTACCGATTTTTGGGAGACAAGCATTTGTTCTTCTGGTTGCTGACCAACCGGATGGCGCCTGCCGCAGTATTTGCCTTGCCGTTTTTCCAGCTTTATTCAGCTGCTAGTATATTTGATACACACCTTGCGGTCGCACTTGCCCATACGCTTTTTAACATCCCACTGGCGGTATGGATTTTAGAAGGCTTTATGTCTGGTGTTCCAAAGCAATTGGATGAAACCGCCTATATTGATGGCTATTCATTCCCAGCATTTTTCACGCGTATCTTCATTCCGACCATCGCGTCCGGCATTGGCGTTGCCGCTTTCTTCTGCTTCATGTTCTCATGGGTGGAATTACTGCTGGCAAAAACGCTCACCGCAGTAGCGGCAAAACCTATCGCAGCAACGATGACAAAGACAGCGTCATCCTCGGGTTACGAGTTGGGCCTATTGGCGGCAGCAGGTACATTGACGATTATTCCAGGTGCAATTGTGATCTGGTTTGTTAGAAACTATATCGCCAAGGGCTTTGCCCTCGGTCGGGTTTGAGGAGAAACACATGAGCACTCTTCTCTTCTCGCAAGCGGCATTTTTCAGCTTTGACTGGTGGACCGAACCGCTTGGCACATGGATGGCATGGACCAGAGCAACGTCTGCATTTTTCCTGTTCATCATCGCGTGTATTGCTGCGATGTCCTACTGGGAATACTGCAGCCCCGGCGGAGATCCAAGACGTGGCATTTTTGCAATCGATACCACACGCGGAGACCGCCTGTTTATCTCGCTGCTAGGCAGTGCGTTTATCTTTATTGCGTGGATTTACTTCGTCAGCACAGTGCTGTGGTGGGCGCTTGCAATATGCGTTCTATGGGCATTGTTCGTATTCTGGAAAGTATAAAGCCTAATCAGCTTTCAAAGTGCGTTGTGCCACGTTTGAACTCATCAAGTTTAAGCTCTGCGTGAAATGGCTCGTGCGCGCGTTGTTCGCAATTTTCCCTAGGGCATAAACGGCAGTTAACACCAACCTTGGTAATCAACCGGTTAGCTTTCACATCAATGTTTTGCCCGTAAACCGTCTCTTGAGCATATTCCACAGGGCAACCAACAGAGACAGCCAGTCGCTTGTCTTCTGTTGTGTATCGAATATTAGGACGATCAACTGTTCGGTTGATGGTTAGATATCGGGAATGATCAGGCATCTCCACCACTTGCGTAAGAATTCTCCCCGGTACGCGAAAACAAAAATGCACATCCAGTTTTGGACATGCACCACCAAACCTTGCCAATTGAATGGGTGTCACATTAAATCGTTTCGATACGTTCCCGCCTCGGTCAATACGCAAGAAAAAG
>CAZEPF010000025.1:20903-24141 GCA_964514045.1 uncultured Rhizobiaceae bacterium
ACGGAATACCGCGCTTGCCAGGGCGTTGTAACGTGCTTAGACGGTGGCAGACCTGCTCGTATGACATTGAAAAAATCGAGGCCAGTCGATCAATATCGAACTTCGAACTTGTCGCCTCTTCCTGAAAGCGCTCATAAGGCATCATCATGGCCGCAGCAAAGTAATTGGCGAGTTCGACCTTGCAACGCGAGACCGCGCGTGGATTACCGATGATTTCTTCCGGCAATTGATCCAGCATCACGTCTTGATGCTCGATGAACGCGATCGTGTGAGCCAATTGGAAAACTTGATTATTATGATCAAGCCCATCTGAAAGAAAAATGGTTTTCTTTTCTTCGTCATAATATCGCAGGGTGGTGCCCAATACTTCATCGCGAATGGCTTTTACACTAATTCCAAGCTTGTCGTACAAATGTCGTTTGAGGGTCGTGTAAATTTCCTGCCTGTCGGAAATATCAATCACAGGGCCCTTCTCTGCCAGCGCTTCAAGGTCAGCAAAATAATTGTTATTCTGCCGGAAAAAGTCGTGTACGCTCTGCTCGATACTTTGTGTCGAATCCATCGAACCGATTAGCTCGTTACGCTCGGCCAAACGCTCCCCGTAATCACGGTAGGCGTTATAGATACTGAAAACACCCTTCATCAAATTAGGCGCACCTTCTAGCGCACTGCGCAATTCTTCAATATCGGGCGGCTTAGAACCGAACGCAGGGTCTAGCGTCATTTGGCGAAGGTCTGCCAGTAAAAGGCCCGAGTTTTTATCAATCAACTCACGCCAATTGAGGCCGAACGCCTCGGAGAGACTAATCAGAAAATTTAGTGAAGCGTTGCGCTGGTTGCGCTCAATGAGATTGATGTAGCTGGCACTAACATCAAGCTCTTTTGCTAGTCCTGCTTGCGTAAGACCTCTCCCCTTGCGCAACTCTCGCAGCTTGGGGCCTATGAAGACTTTTTCACCAGCCATTCCAACTCCCATAGCAACGTTTGGTAAGTCCAGTTATATGCCAACTCAACTAATTTACAAAACTAATTGCCTTAATCAGATTAAGCAACTTGGTCGTTTGGGGTTTGTCCGTTGAAAAATGCCTCCAGATTATCAATGACGCGCATTCCCATGGCTTCTCTTGTCTCAACCGTGGCACTGCCCAAGTGAGGCAATAAAACCGTATTGGGCGCTGCTAAAAGTTCATCACAGATATTCGGCTCACCATCGAACACATCAAGACCTGCACCCGCTATGCTGCCGGAAGATAGGGCTTGTGAAAGCGCTACTTCATCCACAACCTCACCGCGTGCTGTATTGATGAGATAAGCGGTCGGTTTCATTAGGGCCAAACGGTCTGTATTGATGAGGTGTCGATTTTCTTCACCACCAGGGCAATGCAAAGAAATTACATCACTTTGAGAAATTAAATCCTCAATTGACCCTGCCTGCTTTGCGCCAAACTGATCCAGAGCATCATCTGGAATTTTAGACCGGTTCTGAGCAATAATGTTCATGCCAAAACCAAAGTGAGCACGCTTTGCAGTTTCTTTGCCGATACGACCAAACCCAATAATACCAAGAGTTTTGCCTATTAGTTTTTGCCCCATCATGTGCGTAGGACGCCATCCGGACCAATTGCCAGAGCGCAATTCACGTTCGCCCTCCCCTGCACGGCGTGCCAGCATCAACATCAGTGTAATAGCTAAATCAGCGGTGCAATCGCTAAGAACATCAGGCGTATTGGTGACAGTAATTCCAATATTTTTTGCAGCATCAAGATCAATATGACTGACACCAACCCCAAAGTTTCCAATCACTTTTGTTTTAATATTCTCAACTTCAAAAGCAACCGCACTCAACTTATCAGTTACAGTTGGCACGATCGCATCATAGTTCTGCATCGCCTTTGATAGGGCCATCTCATCCATTGGGATATCTTCATGATTAAACGTAGGATCGAATTTCTCGCTCAAACGCTTTTCAACGGCTTCCGGCAATTTGCGTGACACTAAAATCTTTGGCTTTGCCATGTTTTCCCCCAAGGCTATCAGACAAAAAAACCGACAAATAAATGCCGGTTTTCAAAAACGCATAATTTTAATTATGGTTTTAAGCCAAATTAAGCAAGAGCTGCTTCCATATCAGGTGAAGATTCAGCCTGTGCGTCGAAATCAACTGGGATAATATCAGCTGACTGTTCTGCTGATTTGCTGTCCATGCATCTGAATTGAATGCCATGGCGGAAGCAAAAACTGACCATCTCGCTGATTTGATCTGTGAGAACCATTACCTTACCAGTTGTAGGGCGAACGCGCTCTAGCATGTCTCTTGTATCTTGCATAGCAATGACCCGAATATCCGTTGGAACCTGAGAATATTCAACCCAGATATTAGCCATGCGCTTCATGATGTTTTCTTCCATGCCACATGCTGTGCCATCATTCGTGTGACGAAGATCTATTACTTTTTCAAATGTAAATTCACGGCAATCAGAAAGCTGAGCCAAGTCTAGGTCATTCGAAATAACCAATGTGTTGTTTGTATTGCCGTTCATGTTTCATCTCCATCATCTAGCGCCACGTGTATTTGGCGGTTCGCATGAATGATAATTACGACAAGAAAAAACGATTTGGCAGTTAAGAATTGTAATTATGTAAGAAGTGAAATCAACAAAGTTTACAATTGTAACTTTTGTAAACTTGTATCGCACAAAACTGGCGATTGGCTAAAACGCATTAAATGTCATGGTTGTTAGCGTGCGCTCAATTCCTTCAACATCCAACAAACGGTCATTGATATAGCGCCCAACGTCTTCGCCTTCAGGAATATACATAGACATGAACAAGTCATACTCGCCGCTGGTTGAATACAAAGTTGAGTGAATTTCCCGAAGCGATATTTCGTCAGCCACCTTGTAGGCAGTCCCTGGAGCACATCTGATTTGCACGAGAACACACTGCATCGATTTATTTCCTATTGTTATTCTTTATATTTGCGCGATTGCACTAGGGGCCGGACTCATTAATTAGCACACTAAGCCTTAAGTATTCCATTCCCACGCTAGGGTCAGGACTCATTGATTAACACACTATGGCAGTTGATATGACAAGAAGTACAAGGAAAAACTTGCAAAGCGGGGTTCATCCCCCGGTTAAAAGCTTTGACGCTGTAGATCGCAGTCATAGCAGTCTGTCCTGCGGATGGGATGAATTTGCCTGACTGATGCGTTGTAAACGCTTGAAAACCGGACGG
>CAZEPF010000026.1:0-3479 GCA_964514045.1 uncultured Rhizobiaceae bacterium
GAACGCGCCTAGTCAGGAGCACAAACGCCACGGCGTTCAAACGGTTAAATCCAAGCCAGATACGCTCTAATAGCCTAGCAATACCCGTCTCAAAGCCCCAGCATCTTCTTCTTTTTCTCAGACCAACTCATGATCGCCATATCAAATGTTAGCGCCATCAGGGAAACGCAGATACCCAGGACGAAATTTTTTCCCAGATCTGTTCCGGCAAGGGTTTTTTGTAGTTCCTGACCCAAATCCTGTGTGCCGATAAATGCTGCGATTATGACCATGAAGAATGCAAACATGATTGCCTGATTGAAGCCTACGGCCATCGTGGGTAGAGCAAGTGGGAGTTGGACATTCCACAATTTCTGCATTTGCGTTGCCCCTGACATATCGGCTGCTTCGGTCATCTCGACTGCAACACCGCGTAGCCCTTCGATTGTGTAGCGGACAAGTGGAACCATTGCGAAAATCAGGATGGACATGACCACGGATGTTGCTGTGATACCGAAAAGCATGATTGCCGGGATTAGATAGATGAAACTCGGGAAAGTTTGCGCGGTATCACAGACAAGCAATATACGCTCTGACCATTTCTGTGATCTTGCTGCTAGAATGCCAATGGGCAAACCGATTATGGCTGCCAGTGTCACTGCTGAAATTACCGAATAAAGAGTGATAACGGAACGGTCCCACCAGCCTGAAAGCGCTACCAGTCCAAAGAAAATCAGGGCATAGATTGCAGCGCGTTTTCCGCCCAATGCCAATGCGCCTGCCACAATAAACCCAATGAATGCAAACGTTGGAATGGATAGCAGGAAGTCCCTGAATGGATTTAGTATCCATACATTCAGAACATAGCGTATTTTTCCGGTTGTCCCGGCGACAATATCCCAGCCAAGAAAGTTCTTGATTGCAGTATCGATTTCTTTGCCTTGCGACCAGCTTTGACGGCGGCCAATTTCCGAAAACCACTCAGCAAATTGTCCAATGATCATGAACAGGACAAATGCCAGAATTCCGCCAATTAAATACTGATGACGCTTCCAGGTCGGCGTTCCTTTTTCAAAGTGGCGGGGTTGTTTTACAACCCAGGCTTTTGATAAACGGTCAAGTGTTACTGCCAACAGAACAATCGTCACACCAATTTCAAATGAGCGGCCAAGCTTGAAACTTCCCATCATTGCCAGAAGTTTTGCGCCTAGCCCTGGCATGCCGATAAATGCGGTGAGAACAACCATCGCAAGACACAACATAATGACCTGATTGACGCCAACCAGAATTTCCGTTCTGGCAGCAGGAATATAAACGTGGCGCATCATTTGCCATCTCGTGCAGCCCGACATTTTACCGGCTTCGACGACTTCTGGAGAAACCTTCTTTAGCCCCAAAGTGGTCATCAAAATCATTGGGGGAATGGCGTATATGATTGTTGCAACTGCTCCCGCAGTAGGGCCGACTTTGAAGAATATGACAGCAGGCAGCAAATAGGTGAAAAAGGGCAGGGTCTGCAAGACAGACAAGATCGGTTTTATGGCGCGGTCCACCCATTGATATTTCCACGCCGCAATTCCCAACAGTAATCCAATAACAAATGCAAACGGAACCGCAACAACGATAACCGACATGGTTTCCATGGCAATTTTCCATTGGCCGATCAAGGCGGTCCAGATGAATGTGCCGCCAGCGAGCAGGCTCAATCGCCAACCGCCCAGATAGTAACCAAGCACGGCTGCAGATGCGGCAATCGCACTCCAGGGAATTTGATCAATATTCGGCCAGCGGCGTTTGCCATAAAGTATGTTGGCTGTTGTATCGAGTAGAAACTGAAGCGGGCCTTCGGCAAACCATCTGGTCAGAACTTCAAGCTTGAGATCTGTTCGGAGAAAGTTAAAGGCGGCGTCAAGCCAGACGGCGAAAGGGGGAATGATGGATTCCGGTAGTCGATGCATCCAGCCAGGTAACAATCCGGCAAATTGAAGAACGGTCAGTAAAAGTGCTGCTGCTGCAATAATGGCTGCAAGTTGTATGGGTGTTTTACCAAAAGCACCGTCACTGTCGGATTGTAAGATCACATTCCCTGAGTGTGCTTGCAGTGTCATTCTTATGCTCCGACAAGTATGTTGAGCGCTTCGCGTCGGTCAAGTGCGCCTAGTTTTTCTTCACCATCAATAACCGGAATTAAATTCCGCTCATCATTTACAAGCAATGGTGCCAGTTCGTGAACAGTCGCATCCGCGCTAACCGGTGTGCCTTTACCCTTTGATTTTTCATTGACCAAAGCGCGGGCGCGAATAACGCGGGATTTTTCGATTTCCTCGGTAAACTTGCGGACATAGTCAGTTGCCGGATGCAGTACAATTTGATCTGGCGTGTCGCATTGTTCTACGGCACCGTCTTTCATAATGGCAATGCGGTCAGCTAGTCTCAAGGCTTCATCAAAATCATGCGTAATGAAGACGATGGTTTTCCCCAAAAGCGCCTGTAGCCGTAAAAATTCATCCTGCATTTCGCGTCGGATAAGCGGATCAAGAGCCGAGAAAGGTTCATCCAGAAACCAGATGTCTGGTTCGATCGCCAGACTTCTGGCAATGCCAACCCTTTGTTGTTGGCCACCTGATAACTCGCGCGGGAAATAGTCTTCACGACCCTCGAGGCCAACAAGCTTTACAACTTCAAGCGCGCGTTGTCTGCGGTCATGACGGTCTTGTCCGCGCATCTCTAGGGGGAATGAAACATTTTCAAGAACAGTACGGTGAGGCAAAAGACCAAAGCTTTGAAACACCATGCCCATTTTTTTACGTCGCAGATCAATAAGGTCCTTCTCAGACAAGGCCATGATGTCCTGTTCTTCAACCTCAATCGTGCCTGCGGTAATATCGTGCAGTCTGGAAAAGCAACGCACAAGTGTCGATTTTCCGGAGCCGGAAAGCCCCATGATCACAAGCATTTCGCCGCGACTTACCTCAATTGAAACATCACGTACTCCCGCAATGTAACCATCGGCACGAATTTCATCAAAACTACGGTCCGCAGAAATCGTCTTCATGTAGCTCTCTGGATTATCTCCAAAGACTTTCCAAACGTTCTTGCAGGAAATCACTGGATTTTGGCTACTCATGAATAATTCCGAAATTTTGTTATTTACGATAAAAAACCCTGTCCGATGATCGGACAGGGTTCCGTTTAATTCAAGCCTTGTCGGATTATTTTACCCAACCACGCCAGACATCTTCATTAGCCTTGAGCCATTCGGAAGCAGCTTCTTCCGGCTCCAGTTCGTCGACGTCTACCAGACGGGCCATTTCAGCAATCTGCGGATTGGTAAAGCTAACTTTTTCCAAAACTGCGTATGCGTCAGGCCATTTCTTTTCCATGCCTTCCCATGCTGCCTTTTTCAGGTAGCCGTCAGCCGGATTTCCGCAATCGTAAAGTGCGTCAGGATTTGGACCTTTTGTAGGGTCTTTATCACAGCCGTCTTCCCATACAGGAAA
>CAZEPF010000026.1:3489-11400 GCA_964514045.1 uncultured Rhizobiaceae bacterium
CGCCTGGCCATACAGCTTCAGCAAAGTTAGGAGTCCAGTTGAACACAACAACTGGGCGTTTGTCCTTTTGTGCTGCGCCAATTTCGGCCCAAAGTGCTGCGGCAGAACCGGCGTTGATTACTTCGAAGTTCATTTTCAGAGCGTCAACGCGTTCCTTACCATGCTTCAACCAGTCTACCGGACCGTCAAGGTAACGACCTTTTGAACCTGTCTCAGCTGTTGCGAATTTGTCCGCACAATCGTTTAGTGCTTTCCAGTCTGGAAGGCCCGGACATGCTTCTTTTGTCCACATTGGGTACCACCAGTCTTCACGGGTCACGGCGTTGTGGTCACCCACATCAACGATGCCGCCCTTTTCCAGCGCAGCGCGGAATGAAGCGCCGAAGGCACCTTCCCAGACTTCCAGTTCCAAAGTCACATCGCCTAGGCGTACTGACTCATAGACAGCCTGACTGTCGGTTGTGACGTATTCAACACTATTGCCCATTTCCTCAAAAATCTGACCAACCACGTTGGACATCACGATTTGTGATGACCAGTTGTGAATTGGAATAACGATTGGATCTGCGCTGTCAGCAAGTGCGCTCACAGACGACAAGGCTATTGCACTTGTTGCAATACCCGCAGCAAAAGCTAGCGTAAGTTTCTTCATGATTTTTCCTCCCTAAAATTGCGCCAATCCCAATATTAAGATTGCCACACCGGACACATCACTTGTCAAGCTTGTTGAAACAATTGATCGTTGTGCCTTGAAAAACAGTTTCCCATTATTTTCCTCTGGGTCAAGTAATATTCTGCTGAGTAAGAAAGTTCTTGTATCAAAAAGTGTGGGAGATTGGATAATCTTTCTATAAATGTCGGATTTGATTGCCGTGAAGTCGGCTAATCACTCGATTTTACAATGATATTCATTGATATTTTCCCAAATGGAGTCGGATTCAATGCGTTATTCTGGATTTAAGGTCATTAAAGAAGCTTTGACCGGGCATAAAGGTTGGGGACCAGTCTGGCGTGAGCCTGATCCCAAGCCGGAATACGACGTTATCATTATCGGCGGGGGCGGACATGGACTGGCGACAGCTTATTATCTCGCCAAGGTACATGGTCAAAAGCGCATTGCAGTACTGGAAAAAGGTTGGATAGGTGGAGGTAATGTTGGCCGTAATACAACCATTATCCGTTCGAATTATTTGCTAGATGGAAATGAACCTTTCTACGAGTTTTCTTTGAAGTTGTGGGAAGGACTTGAGCAGGAATTGAATTATAACGCGATGGTCAGCCAGCGCGGCATTCTCAATCTATTCCACTCAGACGCCCAGCGTGATGCGTTCATCCGCAGGGGTAATGCAATGATCTTGAATGGCGCTGATGCCGAATTGATGTCGGTTGAAAAAATCAAAAAGCGTTATCCGTTTCTGAACACAGACCATGCGCGTTTTCCAATCAAGGGCGGCTTGGCTCAACATCGCGGCGGAACTGTTCGTCACGATGCGGTTGCCTGGGGCTATGCGCGGGCTGCTGACCAATTGGGCGTCGATATAATCCAGAATTGCGAAGTCACTGGCTTCCTGATGGACAATGGCAAATGCGGGGGTGTCTCAACCACGAGAGGTGAGATAAAGGCAAAAAAGGTTGCAAGTTGCGTTGCGGGCTCATCCAGCAAGGTTATGGAAATGGCCAATATGCGTTTGCCGATCGAGAGCCACGTTTTGCAGGCGTTCGTATCCGAGGGTCTTAAACCGGTTCTGCCCGGTGTGATTACATTTGGAGCCGGGCATTTTTATTGCAGTCAGTCTGACAAAGGCGGGTTAGTTTTCGGCGGCGATATCGATGGGTATAATTCTTATGCCCAAAGAGGAAACATGCCTGTTGTGGAAGATGTTTGCGAGGGTGGTATGGCAATTTTGCCGATGCTTGGCCGCGCCAGATTGTTGCGCATGTGGGGTGGCATTATGGACATGTCCATGGATGGGTCTCCCATAATAGATAAGACACACATTGAAGGTCTCTATTTTAATGGGGGATGGTGTTACGGCGGGTTCAAGGCAACCCCAGCATCTGGTTATACCTACGCGCATTTACTCGTAACTGATGAGCCACACCCCACCGCCAAAGCATACAGGTTCGACCGTTTTGCCAAAGGGTTGATGATCGATGAAAAGGGTATGGGTAACCAGCCCAACCTTCATTAGGGAGTTGCGTCAATGATTATTAATCACCCATTACTAGGACCAAGAGACAGCGCAGAATTCACCTATCTTGGCGATGCGTCATTGATCCATCGTCCTGACTGGGAAGAGGATGATGCTCTGAAAGCCTTCGTTGATTATGCTTATTTGCGCTCAAACCCTTCCGGCGAACATCGGGAATTATGGTTCCATGAACAAGGTGACCGTTCATGGCTGGTAGTGACGCGCAACACTGTTACGCATGAGATTTCCAATGTTGAACTGGCAGTGGATGTGGCCCGTCTGGAAGGGCGTACAAAATGATACAACCAAACAGATTAGATGGCGGCCTGATTAACCGGAACAAAAGCTTAAACTTCAGCTTCGACGGCAAACAGCTACAAGGGTATGAAGGCGATACGCTTGCGTCAGCCCTGCTTGCAAACGATGTGCGACTGATGGGCCGTTCCTTTAAATATCATCGCCCCCGAGGACCATTGACCGCCGGTTCTGAGGAGCCCAATGCCATTGTGGAATTGCGTGATGGAGCCAGATCAGAGCCCAATACCCGTGCAACGACGGCGGAATTGTATGACGGGCTGAGCGCAAGGTCGCAAAACCGGTGGCCGTCTCTGGCATTTGATATGATGGCTGTTAACGATCGGCTCTCGAATTTCTTGGCGGCAGGCTTTTATTATAAAACGTTTATGTGGCCGGCTTCGTTCTGGGAAAAAGTTTACGAGCCAATCATCCGCAGGGCTGCAGGACTTGGCTCATTGTCAAAGCAGGATGATCCGGATGCCTATGACAAAGGTTTTTTACACTGCGATGTTTTAATCATCGGATCAGGACCAGCTGGCTTGGCCGCCGCGCTTACTGCAGGCCGCTCCGGTGCAAGTGTTATACTTGCCGAAGAAGACTATACTCTGGGTGGCCGACTTGTTTGTGAAAGCTATGGCATTAATGATGTAACCGGTCACGAATGGGTTGGGAATGCAGTTGACGAACTTGCTTCATTGCCAAACGTGCGGATTATGTCCCGTACAACTATTCTGGGTGCCTTTGATCATGGTATTTATGGCGCTCTGGAACGGGTGAGTGATCATTTGGCCATACCGCAAGAGGGTAAGCCAAGACAAATATTATGGCGGATATATACCGGTCAAACCATTTTGGCGGGCGGTGCAACAGAGCGCCCAATCGCGTTTCAAAATAATGATCGCCCCGGCATCATGACTGCTTCGGCATTACGTTCTTACGCGAACCGTTGGGCAGTTACGCCTTCCCGATCCATTGCGGTTTTTACCAATAACGATGATGGCCATCGCACAGCAAGTGATTTGATTGGCAAGGGGGTAAGTGTCGCTGGTGTAATTGATACGCGAAAAGATGCGCCGCGCAGTGATGCGTATGAAGTGTTTGTGGAAGGTGCTGTTACTAATACTTCCGGCAGACTGGGGCTTAAGCAAATCAGCATTGCTTCGAAAAGTTTCAACGGCACGCTAGACTGTGGTGCGCTTGGTGTGTCGGGAGGTTGGAATCCGAATGTCCATCTGACGTGTCACCAACGGGGGCGACCGGAATGGAAAGAAGATATATCGGCTTTTGTGCCTTCTGATTTATTGCCGCCCGGCATGCATGTTGCGGGGGCAGCAGCAGGAAAATTCTCAACGCAGGCCGCATTTGCGCACGGCGCGGAAATCGCTGGTGCTGTCTTGGAGAGCATGGGTCGAAAGTCTTTAACATTCAAGGTTCCGAACGCTGAAGATGCGCCGGTCAAACAAACGCCATTCTGGTATGTGCAAAACGCTGAACGTGCATGGGTTGACCAGCAAAACGATGTGACCGTTAAGGACATCAAACTGGCACATCAGGAGAATTTTCAATCCGTTGAACATCTGAAGCGATACACCACGCTTGGCATGGCAACGGACCAGGGAAAAACATCAAATATCACCGGTCTCGCCGTAATGGCTGATATCGCGAGCAAGCAAATACCGGAGGTGGGAACAACAATGTTTAGGCCACCATACACGCCAACAGCGATTGGTGCTTTCGCCGGTCGTTCAAAAGATGAACATTTCCGGCCTGTCAGAAAAACGCCCTCGCATAAATGGGCGGAAGAGCAGGGCGCCGTTTTTGTTGAAGTCGGTATGTGGTTGCGTGCCCAATGGTTTCCAAAGTCTGGCGAAACTCACTGGCGGCAATCGGTAGACAGAGAAGTTTTACAAACACGTAAATCAGTTGGAATTTGCGATGTCACAACTCTGGGCAAGATTGATGTTCAGGGAACTGATGCGGCAGACTTCCTCAACAAGATTTACTGCAATGGTTTCGCAAAATTGCCGGTAAACAAAGTTCGCTACGGTCTGATGTTACGCGAAGACGGCATTGCAATGGATGATGGTACTGCTGCCCGTCTGGCTGAGGATCACTTTGTCGTAACGACGACAACTGCTAATGCTGTCGGTGTTTACCGGCACATGGAATTTGCACGCCAATGCCTGTTCCCCGATATGGATGTTCAATTGATCTCCACAACAGAGGCATGGGCCCAATATTCAGTTGCCGGGCCAAACGCACGAAGGCTTCTGCAAAAAGTTATCGATAAAGATCACGAATTCTCCAACGCGGCATTTCCATATATGGCTTGTGGCGCAATATCTGTTTCTGGCGTTAGAGCGCGGCTTTTCCGCATATCGTTCTCCGGTGAGCTGGCATATGAAATCGCGGTGCCAACCCGATATGGAGATGCATTGTTACGCAAGCTCGTGAAAGCTGGAGAAGAGTTTGATGCCGTTGTCTATGGTACAGAAGCGCTTGGTGTAATGCGTATTGAAAAAGGGCATGCTGCCGGTAATGAGTTGAACGGAACCACAACTGCTGTGAACTTGGGAATGGGGCGAATGGTGTCCAAGAAAAAGGACTCCATTGGTTCCAAACTGTCAGAGCGGGAAGGGCTGAACACGACTGATGCGTTAAAGCTTGTGGGTTTCAAGCCAGTCGATTTTCAACAGCCAGTCGTTGCGGGCGCACATCTAATCCAAAAGGGCAAAGAGATGAACGCTGCCAATGATGAAGGTTATGTAACATCCGCCTGTTTTTCTCCAAATTTGGGGCATTCGATAGGTATTGGTTATCTAAAATCCGGCGATGAGAGAATGGATGAAATTATTGAACTGGTCAGTCCGCTCACCGGACAGCGTCATGACGTAAAAGTCGTCAGTGCACATTTCATTGACCCAGAAGGGGAGCGCCTCCGTGTCTGAATTAAACGCAGTAACTCCGATGGAGAGTTTTGAAGCATTGTCCGCCTACGTTGGCGGTATTGAAGTGCGTGAAAATTTCAATACCGCCTTGGCCTCTTATGCATCAAGAAGGGGTAAGGAAAAGCGGTCCCAACAGGTTTTGGAGAAATATTGTGGCCATAAATGCCCTGGCCCTGGAAATGCTGTTTTGGACACAATCAGCGTGTTCTGGATGGCACCTGACCAGTGGATGGTGATTGCCGATTACCAGACCTACGAAAATCTTGCCGAACAACTAATGGCGGTTGCCAAGGGCAATGCCAGTATCACTGAACAAAGTGATGCTTGGTGCAGGTTTGATCTTGAGGGAGCCGGTCTCGCTGATGTGTTTGAGAGGCTTTGCCCGTTGAATATAAGAGCATTTAAGGGAGGGGAGGCTAGCAGAACTTCAATCGAACACATTGGGTGTTTTGTTATTTTTCAAAGTGCTGAACGCATTTCGGTTTTAGGACCAAGATCCTCGGCAGGCTCGCTTCACCATGCGATTATCACTGCTATAAATTCGGTCAATTAAACTGAAGGCACCGGTAGATTTGAATTATACCGGAATTGATTTATCCGCATCCGGTCTTCCGCAGGCGTTAACCCGTGAGCGGACGTATAGTGCCTCACAAATGGCTGTGTGCTGAGATAGCCGACAGACGCCGCAACATCAGGAATTTTGTCATTGGTATAAAGAACAAGCTGGCGGGCCGCCTCCATTCGCATTTTCCGGTAATAATGCGATGGGCTAAGGCCCGTTGATTGCTTGAAACTGCGTTCGATTTGCCTCTCTGATATTTCAAGCCTTTCTGCAATTTCAGAAATGCCAATGGGCTCGTCGATATTTTCGGAGAATATTTTTACTGCCTTTGAGACTAGGGGTGGTAACTGCAAACCCTCGCTGTTGGCTTTCAATGACGGCACGATTTGCTTGTTCCCGTCATGTCGGACAAGCGGATGCTGAAACCAGCAGGCTACTTCCGTCACGATTTCCGGCCCAAGGGTTTTGTTTACCAAATGCAAAGCCAATTCAAAAGCAGCTGCCGCGCCTGCTGCAGTCAACATCTTGTCCCCGATCTCTATGACTTGATCTGACGCTTTGGCGTTCGAAAATTCTGCTTTAAACGCGGAACCGTAACACCAGTGCACCGCAAGTTTTTGGGAGGAAGAAATGCCTGCGCGCATCAAGGGGAAAACACCACCGCTGATTGCGCCGACTATCGTTCCGTGCCGGGAGAGTGCACGCAGTGTTGCAGGGGTGGATTGTTGAGAAAATCGAGCCGTAGGTGACGATAGTAAGATCAATAAGTCTGGCGGCACGGAAGTTTGCAGTGTTTGTGATGGCTCAAATTCTATTCCTGCACTAGACGGGACTTTTCCCTCAACTTCCGAAACCAGTTTCCAGTTGAAGGCTTCCTTCCCGTTAATTTCGTTGGCGGCACGCAAGGGCTCAATCATCGAGGTAAGGCATGACATGGGAAACCCGGGGAAAATCAAAAACTCTGCGGTGAACGGCCGATCCACTCTAAATTTCTCCTATCTTGTAAATGGTTATAATATCAATTGCTTCTCTTTGAGGAAGTATATTATTTTATAGAGGAAATGCATCCACTCTTCGCTATTGGCCTAAAGCTGATGCGTAGGATGAAGATCATTTAAGTTTTGAAATCCGGACCATGATATGACGATAAAGCTCCAACAAGATCCTCACTCAATCAAGGGAGAGCGCGAGAAAGTATTGGAAGTTGCTATTGGTCGTCAGGTGCGGACATACCGTAAGCAAAAGAACATTACTGTTTCCGAAATGGCATCACTGACAAACTTGTCAATCGGGATGTTATCCAAGATTGAGAACGGTAATACCTCGCCTTCGCTCACAACGTTGCAAACACTGGCGGATGCTTTGTCTGTTCCGCTGACCTCTTTCTTTCGACAATATGAGGAACGGCGCGAGGCCGTGCATACAAAGTCCGGGGATGGGGTTGAAATAGAACGCGAGGGTACGCGGGCAGGGCACCAGTACAATCTTCTCGGCCATATAGGGAGTAATTCCAGCGGAGTGATTGTTGAACCCTATCTGATCAAACTCACTACGGAGTCCGATACGTTTGAAACCTTCCAACATGGTGGCGTTGAAACCATTTATATGTTGTCAGGAGCTGTTGATTACAGGCACGGAAGTCAGATCTACCCGTTGCGTCCCGGAGATACATTATTCTTCGATGCCGATGCGCCGCATGGTCCGGAGACATTAAAGGAATTACCAGCGGTCTACCTGTCGGTCATCAGCTACCCGTTAACCGGTTAAAGCAGAACTATTTTAAGAAAACTACTTTGACAGCGGCGGTGTATTTTCAAAATCAGGAAACACGCCGAGAGATGTTGGCTGGCCATCATCATACTGGCTTAGATAATCCAGCATCATTGGCCGATTATCGATGAAACCCTTGTAG
>CAZEPF010000026.1:11410-22319 GCA_964514045.1 uncultured Rhizobiaceae bacterium
ATCTCTCACAACGCGGTGCAAACGGCGACCCCATTTTGGCACAGTAACCAAATCCTGAAATGAAATCAGGTAGCAACGAATTGGAAAAACCATGGCGTTGGAGCGGGGCAAACGGAAAAATGTTTGTAGTTCAACGCGCAAATGCTGTTTAGCGCCAATGTTCTCAGGCGTCAGCGTAGTCTTCTGGATGCCCCATTTGTGGTAGTTCTCAGGGCTGGTATCAAGCAGGGGATTAACCGTCATAGTCCAATTTAAGCGTCTTGCCGGTGCGCCTTGCTGAATGTTGAGCAGGAACTTTAATGCACGCTTGAAAATGCCTTTTTCATGGGCCAGCGGAACCGGTGCATGCCATTCGAAAAAGTTCATGCCAATATCAAAATCAAGGCTCCAGTCGGCTTGAGTTGTTACCATGCCAGCATCCATCCAGAGCATTTCATCGCGCTGATCCAGGACACAAAAATCCCCTTGCGCCTGACGGGTGATATATTCCATCGGGCCATAGGGGAGTGTGGTCTCGTCGAGGAACGTGAATTTGTCATCAATGCCCAAAGGCTTGTTGATCCAGTGCCATTTGTTACCATCGCGATGCAGTTCAAAAAGATCAGGATAATCTTCTGATTTTGACACCATGATTAGTTCCAAAAGGTCCCATCCGGCCAGTGTCATGTGTGGCAAGGACTGACATCGAAGCGGATCATCAGCGAGAACCAATTCGCGGTCTTTCATTTCTGAAACATAATGCTCATCAACATCAAAACGCTTCTCATAAACCGATCCTTCCGGACCTCCACGGTGTTGCTCCATGTTGACCGCATACATATAGCTGTCCTCATGGAATGGGAACGGAAAGCGTTTGATTGCCCAATCTGAGTTATGGAACGAATAGTCGTTTCGGAATGTTTCTTTGTTAAACTGAATGGTCACGGTCTGCTCCTATCGGTCAAGTTCAAGCGATTTTCCGACGAAGCGGCTAACGCAAGGCATGATTTTCTTTCCGCTGGCTTTTTCATCATCTTCCAACCAGTGATCGCGATGGATGAATTCACCATCATAGGCGACAACATCGGTTTCGCATTGTCCGCATGCCCCGCCACGACAAAGAAACGGTGCTTCTATATCCTCGCGTTCAAGGGCTTCAAGAAGGCTCTCCTGTTCGCCAACTTGAATGACTTGATCACTTTTACACAATCTGACCTCAAACGGCTTGCCGGGTTGAGGCGCAGTAAACTCTTCCGAGTGCACTTGTGCGTCTGGCCAACCAGCTGCGGCAGCAGTGGCGTGTACCCAGTCAATCATGCCTTTTGGTCCGCACACATAAGCGTTTGTGCCAAGTGGTTGTCCATCTAGCAAATTCTCAAGATCAATTGCATCGCTCTGATCGTCATAATAAACGGTTACCTTGTTGGGGTATTTTTCCAAAAGGTAGTCAACATAGGACCCAAGTGCATTCGTACGAACCGAATAGTGTAGTTCCCAATTACCGTTCGTGCGTTCCAGTTGTTTGATCATAGACATGAACGGTGTGATACCAATACCGCCTGCCATGAAAAGATGTTTTCTTGCACGTAGATCAAGTGAGAAAAGATTAACCGGGAAGCTGATTTTCATCTCGTAACCGGTTTTGACCGTGTTGTGCATGAACAACGAACCGCCGCGGCCCTGATCATCCCTGCGCACGGAAATCGCATAAGTTGATGTGTCTGCCGGGTCACTCATCAATGAGTATGGGTTAAGACGGGTTCTTTCTTCGTCTTTCATTTCAACGACAGTGTGCGCACCGCCGGAGAAGGGAGGAAAGGGCTGGCCATTTTTTCGTTGAAATTCGAATCGTGTCACGAGTTCGTTCACCGGTACAACAGCGGTTACGACTACATCAATTTGCTCTGCGCCGGATTTTGCTTTTTGAGGTGCTGCGCTCATGAATATAACTCCACAGGCTCAGGGACATTACCAGGGTCTTCGGCATCGATGCACACGCCCTGATAGGCGGCGAGACGTCTTGAATAGTGATCGCGTACAAAGAGGTTAAGCCCGCAATGAGAGCATTCAAAGGGATCATGCATTACGTCTTCCGTAATCCCTTTACAATGGACGCATTGCATTCTTCGGGCAACGGAGCCCCTGTGTTCTGTCTGGATGAACTCATGCGGGATACCTGCCTGCATGGCTTCGTTTTGGGCCTGTCCCATAAGACCCTCCGTGCCTGCAAGGTAGACCTGCAAGCCCTGATGGGCATTGGACAGCACATGGCGTAATCGTGAAACTGAAGCCTCATAGGATGGTCCAACGTAAAAAGCGGCTGGTTCAAGAGCTTCCAGTTTTGTCACATATGTGTCGCCAGTATCTTTGGGGATGTAAATGATATGCATTTTCGCAATGATCGAATCGTCAGATTTTGCAAGATCGAGCAGGGCTTCCGCGCCTTGCGCATCTGCAATTGCCAAATGGGCTTTTCCACTTTTTGGTTCTAACGTGCCGTAAACCGGGCGACTTTTAATGCTTTCAGGAAACTGAAACTTTGACATTTTTCGGGTCTCTTGCCTTTCCTCATTTCAAAAAGAGCGCACCGCAATGTGCGCTCTGATCAGGTTCAGGTATATAAATCAACCTTTGGCGGTACGAATAGATTTATCCTGATCATAGAACGGCATTTCCTCCGCCGTAGCTGAAAGCTCCGTGCCGTCAGGCTGTTTTACCGTTAGCTTTGTTCCTGCAACAGCAACCTCAGGCGAAAGCCTTGCAATCGCTACGGAATAGCCATTGAGTTCAGAGGACAAACCATAGGTAATGACGCCAACATCTTTACCATCATGCAGAACGCGGGCATGCATTTCCATCTGATCCATGCTGTCTGTGAGTTTGACACCATAAATCTTGAAACGCTCCTTGCCTTGAGAGGCGTAGTGGTTTTCAGCACCAACAAAGCCTGTCTTGCCGGGAGAGACTGTGAAATCAAGTCCAAGCTCCCACAATGTATCTCCGCAAGGTTCGTCATCAAATGGGAAGGTCTCGGAATTATCGCCTGGATAGAACAGCAGATAGCTCTCAATCCGCAGCATATCGAGTGTTGAGAACTGAACCGGACGAACACCCATATCCTTGCCTGCATCCAGAATACTATCCCAGATGTGTACGGCATCCTTGGCACGGCAGAAAATCTCATATCCGCGTTCGCCGGTATATCCTGTGCGCGAAATCATGACGTCACGCCCATAAAGGCGTGTTTGCATCAGGCCAAAATAGGCAAGGTCACGAACAGCTGGAATTTCTTTCGAAAGTAGATCAACGGCAACCGGACCTTGCAGGGACATGTCGTGCAAATCATCATCGAAAAGGATTTCACAATTTTTACCCGCAGCAGCTGCCGCAAGCTGCTCCATACCAGTACCTGTGCCGTGCACAACCAGCCAGGAGTTTACTGCGATGTGATAAATAATGCAGTCGTCAATAAATAGCCCGCGATCATTGAGCATTGAAGCATAAGTTGAGCGGCCCGGAGCTATCTTTTCGACATTACGTGTTGTGACGCGATCAATCACATAAGCGGCGTCCGCACCTACTACATGAACTTTCTTAAGACCGGAAACATCCATTAAACCTGCTTTTGTACGAATTGCCTCATAGTCGGCCTTGGCACGTTCCGGCGTGTTATCGTAGAACCAGGCAGTTCCCATGCCATTCCAGTCTTCAAGCTCTCCACCTATTTCCGCATGGCGATGTGCAAGTGCAGAAGTTCTCCATAAAATGGCCATCAAAAACTCTCCCTGAGTATCAGTAACTATTGTCTAATTCTTGTTTTTTAAATCATTCAGAACGAACAACTCCAAAATTATCAATACTGCGATTTCTGTATTTTCCTGTTTTCGGAAAATCATATGAGCAATGCTTTTGGCTTTGTTTGTTCAAAAGGGAGGCGCTTTTTGTAGCGCCTCCCAAACTCTTAATTATCGGACCGTAGTCTATTTGTGGTCTGAATATTTTGACGATTCAGACTTTTGACCTGCAATTAATGCAATGATGCAAACTGCAATTCCGATCACAGCATATATTCCCGGTGCCGAGCCGCCAGCGCCCATAAAGATAGCGCCTGAGACATCAGTCCAACTGCCGTTTTCAAATGGAAATCCCATTGTTGTTTCCTTTCTTAATTAGAGGCTGGTGGTGAAGCGGCAATTCCCTCAGGGTATGCCTGTGCAGGAACCTTGACGGTATCCAATCCGGCGATTTCAGCCGACTCTGGTACACGCAACATGCCAACCATCTTCAAGATATACGATGCGACGAAACCTGTTCCCAAGCCAATCGCGATGAAGACAACAGAACCAACTACTTGTCCAATAAAGGATACAGTTGGCGGGTTGTCACCCAATACGGCCGGATAACCGGAGGCAAATACGCCCAGCATCAATACGCCGTAGATACCTATGGTGCCATGGACCGTTACCGCTCCAACAGCATCATCAATACCCATATTCTCCAAGATTTTTGCAGCAGGTTTCAGCAATACGCCGGCACCAAATGCAATCACCAGAGCCAAAGCAGGGTAGTAGATATCAAGTCCCGATGCACATGCGATGATACCTGCCAAAGCACCCGACATCATCCAAAACGGATCGCGTGTCATGACCCATGCTCCAATGATGCCGCCTGCAACGCTCATAAGAATGTTGAAGGACAGTGCGCCTAGGTTTGTTGGAGTGCCATAGATTGTGCTGTAATTTGCACCCCATGACCAAGATTCACCGCCAACGACCAGACATGCCATCAAGAAGCCAAAGAAGCCGACAATAATGAGCATGAGGCCTGTTGCCGTAAACGGCATGTTGTGACCCGGTAGATCATTTGCCGTCCCATCCGCGTTAAACTTGCCCAAGCGTGGACCAAGGTTGATTAGTACACCCAGTGCAAAAAATGCAGCGACCGCATGCACCAGTCCAGCGGCTCCAAAGTCATGGAAGCCCCAGTTCTGTACAAGCCAACCATCAGCATGCCAGCCCCAAGCCGCAGCAAGTGTCCAGCTAAAGCCGCCAAGAACGATTGCGAGTATTACAAAACCAACGGTTTGAATACGCTCAATAACCGCACCTGACATGATTGAAGCGGTCGTTGCTGCAAAAAGTGTGAAGGCTCCCCAAAACACGCCATCAATCTGGTCTTCTGTATTGGGACCCATGAATGCGGCGCTTTCGCCCCACGCAAGGGCAATTGAACTGGCATAAGCCGCCCCTGATATTTCGTTAGGACCGGCGCTTAAAGAAATGCCTGTCGGGAATGCCCAGTAAACCCACCAGCCGAAAAAGTAAAAGGCTGGAATAACAAACGCGAATGCAAGGATGTTTTTCACACCGGAAGACAACGCATTCTTGGCCCGTGATGCCCCCATCTCATATGCAAGAAATCCTGCATGGATGATAATCATTAGCGGGATAGTCAGATAGTAGTAGGCTTCAGCGAACATTGTGTTCGTCAAATCCCCCTTCGCTTTCATTGCTGCCACTTGTTTGGCCAGCTCTGCAACTTGTTCCTCCATGATGAACTCCCTTTCATGGTCGGCTGTTAATTCTTTCAATGCCCCCCTCTGTGAGCATGGTTGTTAATGAAACATGAGAATTACGTTCTGCATAGCTTTTTTTGCCTTGTGTGAATAAATTTTTCCTCGTAGTTGTTGATACTGTGAAAATGATGATAACTTTCATCCTTGGTAAATAAGTGGAGATCGCATCAATGTGCGGAATTGTAGGGTTATTTTTGAAGGACAAGTCTCTTGAACCCAAGTTGGGCGAGTTGCTTACCGATATGTTGATCACCATGACAGATCGCGGTCCTGACAGTGCGGGAATAGCGATTTATGGTGATGAATCAAATGGTACGTCAAAACTCACTGTCCAATCCAACACTCCGGAAACGGCTTTTGAAGGGCTCGCTGACCGGCTCGAAAGCGTCGCTGGCAGTAAAGTCGCTGTTGAAAGCCGTGATACGCATGCCGTTCTGACTGTTCCAACAGAAAAGATCGAGGCAGTACGAGACGCACTTGGCGATATTGATGCTTCTATCCGCGTAATGAGCGTGGGAGAAATCATCGAAATTTATAAAGAAGTGGGTTTGCCAAAGGATGTGGCGAATCGCTTTGAAGTAAGTTCCATGACCGGATCACACGGAATTGGCCACACGAGGATGGCAACAGAATCAGCTGTAACCACAATGGGTGCGCACCCGTTCAACACCGGTTCTGACCAATGTCTTGTGCATAATGGTTCGCTGTCAAACCACAATTCCCTGCGTCGTCGATTGCGCCGTGAAGGCATTCGCATTGAGACGGAAAACGATAGTGAAGTTGCTGCGGCATATCTCACCTGGCGGATGCAAAATGGTGCGACATTGGGTGAGGCACTGGAGACTTCCCTGGACGATCTCGACGGATTTTTTACATTTGTCGTCGGAACCAAAGACGGGTTTGGCGTGGTGCGTGACCCGATAGCCTGTAAGCCTGCCGTAATGGCTGAGACTGATAGTTATGTTGCCTTTGGCAGTGAATATCGGGCACTGGTGAACCTGCCGGGCATTGAAGATGCCAAGGTTTGGGAACCTGAGCCAGCAACTGTTTATTTTTGGAACCACTGATATGCAAAGTTTTGATCTTGAAGCCAATGGCCTGCGCAAACTCAATGAGACATTACACGCACAGTCTGATCAGACTAACCAAACAGCATGGGAAATTTTAAATCCACGCGGTAGTCATGCAGTTGCAGTAGGGCTTGATGCGCCAATTGAAGTAAATGTTCGAGGTTCGACGGGTTACTACTGCGGTGGCATGAACAAACAAGCCACGATAAATATCAACGGTTCCGCTGGTCCTGGCGTTGCGGAAAACATGATGAGCGGGACAGTCGTGATTGATGGGGACGCTAGTCAATATGCAGGAGCAACCGGCCATGGCGGAACGCTTGTAATTAAAGGCAATGCATCTTCGCGTTGTGGTATCTCAATGAAGGGCATTGATATCGTGGTTCACGGCAATGTCGGTCATATGTCAGCCTTCATGGCACAATCAGGCAATCTGGTTGTTTGCGGAGACGCGGGCGATGCATTGGGGGATTCTATTTATGAGGCCCGCCTGTTTGTACGAGGTAGCGTGAAATCACTTGGTGCTGATTGTATTGAGAAGGAAATGCGCCCAGAGCATATCGAAATTTTGAAAGAGCTTCTGGAGAAGGCAGAGAGTGATGCGAAGCCGGAGGAATTCAAACGGTATGGATCTGCCCGCAAACTCTATAACTTCAACATAGATAACGCCTACTGAGGACAAGAAGATGAATTATCACAATCCAAATGGTCCACCAAGGACAGAGCCAATTCAGTCGGCAACCTTCAGCAGTTCTATCAATGCGGAAATCCGCCGGTCTGCTGCTACCGGTATTTATGATATCCGGGGTGGGGGCGCAAAACGCAAGGTTCCTCATTTTGACGATCTGTTGTTTCTTGGTGCCTCGATTAGCCGATATCCTTTGGAAGGCTATCGGGAGAAATGCGACACAAGTGTTACGTTAGGTACGCGTTATGCAAAGAATCCGATAGAGTTGGACATTCCTATCACGATAGCCGGTATGTCATTCGGTGCTCTTTCGGGCCCTGCAAAGGAAGCCTTGGGTCGCGGCGCAACGCTGGCTGGTACATCAACAACAACCGGTGATGGCGGAATGACGCAGGAAGAACGCGGGCATTCAAATAAACTTGTTTATCAATATCTGCCATCTAGATACGGTATGAACCCGGATGATTTGCGCAAGGCGGACGCGATTGAAGTCGTTGTTGGTCAGGGAGCCAAGCCCGGCGGTGGCGGCATGCTTTTGGGTCAGAAAATATCCGACCGCGTTGCTGAAATGCGCAATCTGCCTAAGGGCATTGACCAACGTTCAGCCTGTCGTCATCCCGATTGGACCGGACCGGATGATCTTGAAATCAAGATCTTAGAGTTGCGGGAAATCACAGCTTGGAAAGTACCAATCTACATCAAGGTTGGTGGCGCCCGTCCGTATTTTGACACAACACTTGCCGTAAAAGCGGGAGCTGATGTTGTTGTGCTTGATGGTATGCAAGGCGGAACTGCGGCTACGCAGGATGTTTTCATAGAACACGTGGGACAGCCAATTCTTGCCTGTATTCGTGAAGCGGTACGGGCATTGCAGGATTTGGGCATGCATCGGGAAGTTCAGCTGGTTGTTTCAGGTGGCGTGAGAACCGGAGCAGATGTTGCAAAATGCATGGCTCTTGGCGCTGATGCGGTCGCTATCGGTACAGCAGCTTTGATCGCACTGGGAGATAATGATCCACGCTGGGAAGATGAGTATCAAAAACTTGGAACCACAGCAGGCGCTTATGATGACTGGCATGAAGGGCAGGACCCTGCCGGTATTACCACTCAGGATCCGGACTTGATGGCGCGTTTTGACCCCATTGAAGGTGGTAGAAGGTTGAACAATTATCTCAAGGTTATGACGCTTGAAGCGCAAACGATTGCGAGAGCCTGTGGTAAAAACCATGTTCACAATCTTGAACCGGAGGACTTGTGTGCCTTGACCCTTGAAGCGGCGGCGATGGCGCGCATTCCTTTGGCGGGTACGAATTGGTGGCCGGGCAAGGAAGGCTCAAGCTACTGAAAATGTGAAGCGCAGTTTGAATAACTGCGCTTTTTTTATTTTAATCAAAAACAATACCAAATTACAAAAGGGAGAGGTGCAGATGACCATTGATCTTGCAACATTCGCAAAAGACAACTGCGTCAAATATTTCATGATATCCTTCACGGATCTGTTTGGGGGACAACGGGCAAAACTCGTTCCGGCACAAGCTATCGCGGATATGCAGGAAGACGGTGCGGGTTTTGCAGGTTTTGCAACCTGGCTGGACATGACGCCGGCGTATCCTGACATGCTGGCGGTCCCTGACTCTTCCTCCGTTATCCAGTTACCGTGGAACCCGGAAGTTGCATGGGTAGCAGGAAATTGTGTGATGGAAGATCAGGAAGTGGCACAAGCCCCGCGTAATGTTTTGCGCCGCTTGATAGCTGAAGCTGCCGAAGAAGGAATGCACGTAAAAACGGGTGTTGAAGCGGAGTACTTCCTTCTGACACCGGAAGGCAATGAAATCAGCGATCCTTTCGATACCGCTGAAAAACCTTGTTACGACCAGCAAGCAGTGATGCGCAGATACGATGTTGTACGCGAAATCTGTGATTACATGTTGGAACTTGGATGGGGTCCGTATCAAAACGACCACGAAGATGCCAATGGCCAATTCGAGATGAATTGGGAATTTGATGATGCATTAGTCACTGCGGACAAGCACAGTTTCTTTAAGTTCATGACCAAGTCAGTCGCTGAAAAGCATGGCTTCCGCGCAACCTTTATGCCAAAGCCGATTGAAGGGCTTACAGGTAATGGTTGTCACGCACATATTTCTGTTTGGGACGCGCGGGGTAGCAAAGCCAAAACCAATGTATTTGCTGGTGAGGGTGACGGGCCAACAGGTGAGGTAGGCTTGTCTGAGCGAGGAAAGTATTTCCTTGGCGGCATCATGAAACATGCCTCCGCACTTGCTGCGATCACCAATCCTACCGTGAACAGCTACAAGCGCATTAATGCACCAAGAACCATGTCGGGTGCGACATGGGCACCAAATACAGTAACATGGACAGGCAATAACCGTACGCACATGGTTCGCGTGCCGGGACCTGGCCGTTTTGAATTGCGCCTGCCGGATGGTGCGGTAAACCCGTATCTTTTGCAGGCTGTGATTATTGCGGCTGGTCTCGACGGCATTCGTAGCAAGGCTGATCCTGGAAAACGTTATGACATCGACATGTATGCGGAAGGCCATAAAGTTCGTGGTGCGCCAAAACTGCCATTGAACCTTCTGGATGCGCTTCGCGAATATGACAAGGACAAGTCCCTTAAGTCAGCCATGGGCGATGAATTTTCGGCAGCTTATCTGAAAATGAAAATGCAGGAATGGAATTCCTACGTTTCTCACTTCTCGGATTGGGAACGCAAAAACACGCTAGACGTTTAAATTGCGGGAGTGAAAAGTTTTCGAGAAGGGCGCAGATGATACGCCCTTTTTGTCCAATCATCTTGTGAAAGCGCATTTCAGTATCGAGAACAGTTATTGATTAACAATGGTTTCTGTTTCTCAATATTGAAAAAGAACAGGGAGCTAAAATATGACAAAACGTGTAGCCGTATTGGGAGCTGGTCCATCCGGCCTTGCGCAGTTGCGGGCATTTCAATCCGCCAAGGCTAATGGCGAGGATATTCCGGAAATTGTTTGCTTTGAAAAGCAGGCAAACTGGGGAGGTCTGTGGAATTACACATGGCGTACCGGTCTTGATCAATATGGTGAACCTGTTCATGGCTCCATGTATCGGTACCTGTGGTCCAATGGCCCCAAGGAAGGATTGGAGTTTGCTGACTATTCATTTGAAGAGCATTTCGGAAAACAGATCGCATCTTATCCACCACGTGCTGTATTGTTTGATTATATTGAGGGCAGGGTAAAAAAAGCAGGTGTTCGTGATTGGATTCGGTTTGAAACCGCAGTCAAGAACGTAAGTTTTGACAGTGGAAAATTCACGGTAACCGTTCGCGATCTGCCGGGTGAGAGAACCTATTGCGAAGAGTTCGACCACGTTATTTGCTGTACTGGACACTTTTCAACACCAAATGTTCCGCATTTCGAGGGTTTCGACAAGTTTCCGGGCAGGATTTTACATGCCCATGATTTCCGTGATGCCGTGGAGTTCAAGGATCAGGACATATTGATTATCGGAACATCCTATTCAGCGGAAGACATCGGTTCCCAATGCTGGAAATACGGATGCAAAAGCGTAACGGTTAGTCACCGTACAGCAGCC
>CAZEPF010000026.1:22329-23749 GCA_964514045.1 uncultured Rhizobiaceae bacterium
GGCGCATCGCACCGCGCCCATGGGCTATGGCTGGCCCGATAATTGGCAGGAAGTTCCTCTGCTGACCAAACTGGACAGTAAGATGGCGCATTTTAAGGATGGCACGACCAAGGAAATAGACGCGGTTATACTTTGCACCGGCTATCAGCATCATTTTCCGTTCATGAACGATGATCTTTGCCTTAAAACTACAAACAGGTTGGCGACTGCTGATCTTTATAAAGGGGTTGCTTTTGTCGATAATCCCGCGCTCTTTTACATTGGAATGCAGGACCAGTGGTTTACGTTCAATATGTTTGACGCGCAAGCATGGTGGGCGCGTGATGTGATCATGGGAAAAATTGCACTTCCTGATACCGCAGCCATGAAAGCGGATGTGGTCGACAGGATCACAAGAGAAGATGCAGGTGAAAATGACTATGATGAGATCTGGTATCAGGGCGATTATGTCAAGGAATTGATTGCCGAGACCGATTATCCGGATTTCGATCTCGAGGGTGCTTGTCAGGCATTCAAGGCGTGGAAAGGTCACAAGAAAGAAAACATTATGACCTTCCGCGATAATGGCTACAAGTCTGTCATCACGGGAACAATGGCACCTAAACACCATACACCCTGGAAGGATGCGCTAGACGACAGTATGGAAGTCTACTTGCAGAACTGACAAGCCGTTGCGCCTTCTCGTTTTTCAGCATTGTGAAAGTGAAACACCTGCTGCATTCGCCGATCACGCGAAGGCAAGTGGCGATAGTGTTCACGTCGTCAAGCTTTTTAATGGCGATACGATTCCTGAATTTGACCTCTATGATGGTTTGCTGGTCATGGGTGGTCCGATGGATATTTGGGAAACCGATGAACATCCTTGGTTAATTGTGGAGAAGCAGGCGATCAAGCAATGGCTTGATTGCGGAAAGCCATATCTTGGTATCTGCCTCGGGCATCAATTGCTGGTTGAGGCAAAAGGCGGTCGTTGCGCAAAAATGCAAAACCCTGAGATTGCAATTTCTGACGTTACGCTAACCAATACTGCAAAAGATGATCCGCTTTGCAAAGGTTTACCCTCGGTTTTTCCGGCGATGCATTGGCATGGTGTTGAGGCTGTCGAATTGCCTGATCAATGCGAGGTTCTGGGGAGGTCTGACAAATGTAGCGTACAGGTGTTGCATGTGGGTCAGTCAGCGTGGGGATTGCAGTTTCATCCAGAACTGGTGGAGGGCACCGTAACAGGGTGGATGAGCGATAAAAGCAACCTTGATGCTGCCGCGTCATGGCTTGGTTCGCAGGAAGCAGCCTGGGAATTCGTCGAGCAATCCGAACGCGAGGCGAGCGGGTTTATAAATCGTTCAGCAAGGATATACGAAAACTTCCGTTCTCTTGTTCCTTAGAGCGTGTCTGTCTTGGATTGCATCGATTTGATGGG
>CAZEPF010000027.1:0-22339 GCA_964514045.1 uncultured Rhizobiaceae bacterium
GATGGCAGATTCGGAGATTAAATATGAAACTGTCAGCACTTCTTTCAGATATAAGCGGCCTTGATGATGTAGCCGCATCCCTCGACATAAACGGTCTTTCTTCAAGCTCGTCAGAGTGTAAGTCCGGCAATCTATTCTTTGGGCTGCCAGGGGTGAATACAGACGGGGCAAAATACGCGAGCGACGCAGTTGCCAATGGTGCTATTGCTGTGGTTGTTGGCGCAAAATCTGATGTTTCCAAACTAAGCGTACCTGTTATCAGAGTCGATGATCCACGTGACATGCTGGCCCATGCGGCTGCTAAGTTTTACGGTAAGCAACCGCACCTTATGGCAGCGGTTACAGGCACTGCAGGCAAAACATCTGTTGCAACATTTCTCCGTCAGATTTGGGAGGCTGAAAAGCGCGTTGCTGCCAGTCTGGGAACAACGGGTGTCGTTGCGCCTGGTCGTGATGATTATGGCAATCTGACAACGCCTGATCCAATTTCATTGCATCGACTATTGGCAGAACTTGCCGACGGTGGTGTTACCCATGCCTCTATGGAAGCGTCTTCCCACGGGCTTGATCAAAAGCGGTTGGCAGGTGTTTCATTAACTGTTGCAGGATTTACCAATCTTGGTCGTGATCATATGGATTATCATTCCACGATTGAAGAATATCTTGATGCCAAGATGATTCTGTTCCGCGATCTTTTGCCAATGGATAAGCCGGCGGTGATCTATAGCGATGATGGGTATTCAGAGCACGCGATGAAAGCTGCATCTGCTGCAGGGCGTAAAGTATTATCCGTGGGCCGAAAGGGTGATTATATCTCCTTAAAGAAAGTCGAGCATCATCAGTTCAATCAAGTGTTGGAATTGGAACATGCAGGTGAGTATTTCCGTGTTGAGTTTCCACTGGCGGGAGATTTTCAGGTTGCCAATGCGCTGGTTGCATCGGGTATGGCATTGGCTTGCGGGTCTAATCCGGCAATAGTGTTTAAATCTCTAGAGACTTTGAAAGGCGCTTCGGGTCGTCTTGAACTGGTGGGTAGAACCACCAATGGTGCGCCAGCTTATGTTGACTATGCCCATAAGCCAGAGGCGCTTGAAAACGTCTTGTCTTCTCTGCGGCCCTTTACATCGGGAAAAATTATTCTGGTTTTCGGATGTGGTGGAGACCGCGATAAGGGCAAGCGTCCGATTATGGGCGAGATTGCATCGCGTTTATCTGATGTGGTTATTGTAACAGATGATAATCCAAGAACAGAAGATGCCGCATTGGTGCGTTCCGAGATTATCGCTGCATGCCCTGATGCGATAGAAATTGGTGATCGTTCTAAGGCAATTCATCATGCGTGTGATCTTCTCTCAGAAGGAGACTGTCTAGTGGTTGCTGGCAAGGGGCATGAGCTAGGGCAGATTGTTGGTGATACGGTATTGCCGTTTTCTGATCATGAAGTTTTACGACAGGCAATGGGAGTGAGCGCATCATGAGTTATCTTTGGACACTCGATGAATTGATGTCAGCGGTTGATGGTCGCCCTGTTGGAGAAATGCCTGAGGGTATAACGGGCATTTCTATTGATACGCGCACATTAGCTGACGGTGAGGGTTTCTTTGCAATTAAAGGCGATAATGTTGATGGGCACGATTATCTGCCGGCAGCGATGCGAGCGGGAGCTGCCCTTGCGATTGTGGATGAAAGTAAACTTGTATCCCTTGGTCGGTTGAACCTGCCTTTGATCGTGGTGCGTGATGTGATGTCTGCCATGCGCCGATTGGCGGAGGTTTCGCGGATGCGATCCAAAGCGCAGATCATTGCGGTGACAGGTAGTGTCGGCAAAACGTCCACCAAAGAAATGCTGCGTACGGTTTTATCAGCCAGTGGGAAGGTTCATGCTTCTGAAGCTTCTTACAATAATCACTGGGGCGTTCCGCTTACCCTTGCGCGTATGCCTGCGGATGCGCGGTTTGGTGTGTTTGAGATTGGCATGAATCATGGTGGCGAGATCACACCGCTTGTTGCCCTTGTTCGCCCGCATATTGCGATCATCACCAATATCGCTGCAGCGCATATTGGTGCGTTCGATACAATTGAGGACATTGCTCGTGCCAAGGCTGAAATCTATTCAGGCGTGGTGGCGGGTGGCTATGCCTTAATCAACCATGATGACCGCCGCTACACGCTATTGCGAGATTTGGCCAATGAAGCAGGTATTGAGCATCTCAACTCTTTTGGTACGAAACGTGGGTCGGAGTTCTGGTTACGCAAGATGGAACCAACCGATGATGGCACCAAGGTTAAGGTGAGGCTTCGGGGCAAAGACGATGTGGAGTTTTTTGTCAGTGTTCCGGGTGAACATATGGTGATGAACAGTGTTGCAGTATTGGGGGCTTCGGTGCTTGCAGGTGCAGACCTTGAAAAATCACTGGATGCGTTTGGCAAGGTTGCACCAGCAGATGGTCGCGGCACCCGGTATGTGCTGGGTGGTTCTGGCGCAATGGGTATTTCGATTATTGATGAAAGCTACAACGCGAACCCTGCCTCCATGGAAGCTGGACTTAGAGTATTGGCTAATTTTGATGGTGTGAAAACCAAGCGCCGGATTGCTGTATTGGGCGACATGTTGGAATTGGGCAAACAATCCAAAAAGCTGCATGAGGCATTGGCAGGGCCGATTTCACAATCCAAGGCTGATTTGGTGTTTTTGGTTGGACCGGAAATGGACTATCTCGCGAAGATTTTGCCAAAGGATAAACTAGCCGGACATTTTGCTGATGCTACTTCACTTACGCCGCGTCTGAAAGAAACTATGAAGGCTGGTGATGTGATTATGTTAAAAGCGTCCAAGGCAATCGGATTTTCCGGTGTGGTGCAGGAGTTGCTCGAATCGGGTAACAGCTAAAGAATAGGGTCAGTTTTTGTGTATGGGGCCACAAAACTTGTGCGATTGAGAGGGAATTGCGGTGTTTTTCTATTTATTTCAGGAATTTTCTTCTGGTGTGCCAGAGCTGAATATTTTCAGATATATCACGTTTAGAACGGGTGCTGCACTGATTACATCCGCCTTGATTGTATTTCTATTTGGGCCTCGCATTATTGCTTCCCTTCGAGTTAGGCAGGGTAAAGGCCAACCCATCCGCGCTGATGGTCCTGAGACCCATTTCAAAAAGGCCGGCACGCCAACCATGGGTGGATTGATCATCCTGTGTGCGGTGCTGGTGTCGTCTATATTATGGGCCAACCTATCCAGTTCTTACGTCTGGGTGGTTTTAATGGTGACGATCGGCTTTGGCATGATCGGTTTCTATGATGACTATCTCAAAGTAACAGCCGCCAGCCATAAAGGATTTTCCGGCAAAATGCGGTTGGCGCTGGAGTTTATGATCGCATTTTCTGCGTGCTATGTGATTATGAAAAGTGGATATGCGCCGTTTTCATCATCGCTTACATTTCCGTTTTTCAAAGATGTGTTGTTAAACCTTGGCTGGTTCTTTATTCCGTTCGGTGCTTTCGTGATCGTTTCTGCAGGAAATGCTGTGAACCTTACTGACGGGTTGGATGGTCTGGCGATTGTTCCGGTGATGATTGCGGCAGCATCTTTCGGAATGATTGCCTATCTCTCGGGTAACGCAATTTTCTCTGACTATCTGCAAATTCACTTTGTACCAGGAACAGGCGAGATCGCTGTCTTGTGCGGTGCGATCATAGGCGCTGGACTTGGCTTCCTTTGGTTCAATGCACCTCCGGCTGCGATCTTCATGGGTGACACTGGCTCGCTTGCTCTGGGTGGTATGATTGGCGCTACTGCCGTTGCTACAAAACACGAGATTGTTTTGGTAATCATTGGCGGGTTGTTTGTTGTTGAAGCGCTGTCGGTTATTATTCAGGTTGCGTCCTTCAAGATGACGGGAAAGCGCGTCTTTCGTATGGCGCCCATCCATCACCACTTTGAGAAAAAGGGTTGGACGGAAAGTCAGGTTGTCATCCGCTTTTGGATTATTTCGGTGCTGTTGGCGCTCATTGGCCTCGCGACGCTTAAACTCCGCTAGATTAAATCACTTCATGCTGAAAGGTCGCTGATGATTCCGGTTCACTCCAAAAAAGGACAAAAGCTCGCTTTGTTCGGGCTGGGTGGTTCAGGCATGGCGACCGCGCAAGCGCTTGTTGCTGGTGGTGCAGACCTTATCGCGTTTGATGATAATCCTCAAAAAGTTGAGGAAGCTGCAAGTCAAGGCATTCCAACAGGTAATTTGGGTGAACTTGATTTTTCTAGCATTGATGCGCTTGTGTTAGCGCCGGGTGTGCCGCTCACACATCCCAAGCCCCATTGGTCTGTTGATCTTGCAAACGCCGCTAGTGTTCCAATTGTGGGCGATGTTGCTCTTTTTGCTGATGAGGTTTGTGTAAGTGACAAGAATGCATCTATAATTGCGATCACGGGTACGAACGGGAAATCAACAACTACGGCTCTGATTTCGCATATTCTGGCCAATGCTGGACGTGATATGCAAATGGGTGGCAATATTGGTAAGGCAGTCCTCACGCTTGATGAGCCCGAAAATGGCCGAACCTATGTGGTTGAATGCTCATCCTATCAGATTGATCTCGCTCCCAATCTTGCGCCCGATATCGGCATTTTGCTTAACCTTGCGCCAGATCACCTAGATCGACATGGAACGATAGAAAATTATGCTTCGATCAAGGCACAATTGGTTCAGAAAAGTGCGACCCCAATAGTGGGTGTTGATGATCCTTATTGTGCAGCAATTGCAGTAGAGGTTCGCAACCAAAATCAAAACCTGATTTCGATTTCAGTTAAACATGAGCTGGAAAATGGCGTCTTTGCCAAGAACGGCGTGATCTTCCATGCAGTCGATGGGCAGGTTGAGCAGGTCGCCACATTGGAAAATATCGCGACATTGCGGGGCGTGCATAATGCGCAAAATGCCTGTGCTGCGTGGGCGGCTTGTCATGCGAGTGGATTGAGCAATGATGAAATACAATCAGGGCTTGAAAGTTTTGGTGGACTTGCGCATCGCATGGAAATTTTAGGCCATATTGGTGCTATGGTTTTTGTGAACGATTCGAAGGCGACGAATGCGGATGCTGCAGCCATGGCACTTTCCAGTTATGACCGTGTGCACTGGATTGTCGGTGGTTTGGCAAAAGAGGGAGGCATAGAAACCCTTCGCCCGTATTTTGGTCGCATTGAGAAAGCATATCTGATTGGTGAAGCTGCACCTGAATTTGCAGTTACACTGGGTGGGGATGTGCCGTTTGAAATTTCTGGAACACTTGAACAAGCAGTTTCCAGTGTAAGGTCAAATATTGGGATTGGGGGAAATGCTGTAGTGCTTCTTTCTCCTGCTTGCGCGAGTTTTGATCAGTACCCGAATTTTGAAATTCGTGGCGAAGCATTTCGTGATGCGGTAGCGAACCTAGAGGGGTTTGTTGCGTTTGGAGGACAAGGCGAATGATCAGCAGATCAGACAGCAGTTTTCTTGCCGAATGGTGGCGTACCATCGACAAGCCTTTGCTGAGTTCATTTCTGGTGTTGATGTTTTGCGGTGTCATGCTGTCTTTTGCAGCATCGCCTCCGGTTGCCGAGCGCATCGGGGTTGATGAGTATCATTTCATCAAGCGTCATTTGATTTTCCTAGTCCCTGCGGTTGGCATAATCATTGCGGCTTCCATGCTTAATCCGGTGCAGGTGAGGCGTGTTGCGCTTATTTTGTTTGCTGTATCTATCGTCTTACTTTTGGCAACTCTTTTTGCTGGTGTGGAAGCCAAAGGCTCACGTCGCTGGCTGTATTTTGGTGGTTTTACATTGCAACCGTCGGAGTTTGTAAAACCTGCTTTTGTAGTGATTACGGCATGGCTCTTTTCTGAGAATACGCGGCGCCCTGATATTCCAGGCAATCTCTTTTCGATTATCCTGTTTGCAATTGTTGCAGCACTCTTAGTAGCGCAACCAGATTTCGGGCAAACGATGTTGGTTGCGGGTGCATGGGGTGCGTTATTCTTCATGGCTGGCATGTCATGGATTTGGATTGCAGTGATCGGTGTATTGGGTGGTGTAGGCATGTTGTGCGCATACATCATGTTTCCGCATGTTGCGGGTCGTATCAATCGGTTCGTCACGGGCGATGGTGATAATTTTCAGGTGAATACAGGGCTCGAAGCCATCGTGAATGGCGGCTGGCTTGGGCAAGGTCCAGGTGAGGGATCGGTGAAGAATATTCTGCCTGACTCTCATACGGATTTTTCATTTGCAGTTGCTGCAGAAGAATTTGGTATTATTGCCTGTATGCTTCTGGTTTGTCTGTTTGGCTTTATCGTCATTCGCAGTCTTTTTAAGGCAATGAATGAACCTGATAATTATATCCGCATGGCAGCATCTGGCCTTGTATTATTGTTTGGGTTTCAAACCTTTATCAATATTGGCGTGAACCTCAAAATGCTTCCCGCAAAGGGCATGACCTTGCCGTTTATTTCCTATGGCGGTTCATCACTTTTGGCGATGTCGATTGGTATGGGCTTCCTGCTTGCCTTAACCCGCACACGGGCTGAAAGTCGGAAATCCAACTCGATTGGTTTTGGCGCCAGTCTTGTTAGACCGGCTGAATAGGGGACGTTCGTGTCGAAGGGTGTTGTATTACTGTGTGCCGGGGGAACAGGCGGGCACTTGTTTCCGGCAGAAGCAGTTGCGCATGAAATGATCAAGCGTGGATATGTGGTTCATCTTGCAGCCGATGACCGCGTTCGAAAGTTTGCCGATCAATTCCCCGCAGAACGCATCCATGAAATAGCATCTGCCACGCTTGGCTCAAAAAATCCGGTTGCATTGATGAAAACAGCCTTGGGATTGTTCAAAGGCTATCGCCAGAGTAGGGCAATGCTATCTGAAATCAAGCCTGTCGTCGCAGCCGGGTTTGGCGGATATCCGACCATTCCTCCGGTTTTTGCTGCAACGCGCAGTAATATTCCAACGCTGGTTCACGAGGCTAATGCGGTGCTCGGTCGGGCAAACCGATTGCTCGGACGGTACGTAAACCGCGTTGCGATTGGGTTTGGAAGCGTTTCCAATATTGGTGGTATCGATGTCACTGTGACGGGTAATCCGGTACGTCCAGATATCGGGACTGCAAGAACAAACGACTATCCGAAACGCTCTGCGGACGAGCCGTTTAACCTGCTTGTATTTGGTGGCAGTCAGGGCGCGCAGTTTTTTTCTGATGCAATCACGCAAGCCTGCGAATTGCTTTCGCCAGAATTGCGCTCTCGATTGCGTATTGTTCAACAGGCAAGACCTGAAGATAAAGACACAGTTATCAAGCGATATCACGCGTTAGGCATTCAGGCGGAGGTCGATAGTTTCTTCACGAATATGTCTGAGAAACTGGTCAATGCTCATCTGGTGATTTCACGTGCGGGTGCGTCAACGGTTAGCGAGTTGGCTGTGATTGGGCGGCCATCTTTGCTGGTGCCATATCCTCATGCGCTTGATCATGATCAGGCAAATAATGCCAAAGCGGTTGCCGCTGAGGGTGGCGCGGTCATTTACCAACAATCGCAGCTTAGCCCGCAAATTTTATCTGATGAATTGACATCGGCACTTCAAAATCCCAAAAAGCTTGAGATTGCGGCAGCAAATGCTGCGAAGACTGGCCGTCCTGATGCTGCAAGCGTTCTTGCTGATATGCTAGAAGAGCTGGTTCAAGCCAAAAGATAAGAGTAATTCCCGAAAGATAAGCCTCATGAAAATGCCTGAAAAAATTGGACTGGTTCACTTTGTGGGAATTGGTGGCATCGGGATGAGCGGCATTGCCGAAGTTCTGCATAATCTTGGGTATGATGTTCAGGGGTCAGACCAAAACGACAGCGCGAATGTGCAACGTCTTCGTGATAAAGGCATTCAGGTTCATATTGGTCACCGTGCTGAAAATCTGGAAGGTGCGGAAGTTGTTGTCGCGTCGAGTGCGATCAAGCAAGACAATCCAGAGCGCGTGGAAGCTCGCCGTAGAAATCTGCCAACTGTCCGGCGTGCCGAGATGCTTGCTGAATTAATGCGGTTTAGAAAATCCATTGCCATTGGTGGAACGCATGGCAAGACTACGACAACCACGATGGTCAGCACACTTTTGGTAACGGGTGGATTAGACCCAACTGTTATCAATGGCGGGATCATCAACGACTTTGGCACGAATGCTCGCATGGGAGATGGCGAGTGGATGGTGGTTGAAGCGGACGAGTCCGATGGAACGTTCCTAAAGCTTCCTGCTGATGTGGCCGTTGTTACTAATATTGATCCTGAACATCTTGATCATTATGGCAATTATGAAGAGGTGAAAAAGGCGTTCACGACTTTTGTTGAGAACGTGCCTTTTTACGGGTTTGGGGTGATGTGTTTGGATCACCCAGAAGTGCAGGCGCAGGTTGCCAAAATTACAGATCGCCGCGTCGTGACATACGGACAAAACCCTCAGGCGCAAGTGCGGTTTTGTGATGTGGAGACAGAAGGGTCAACGTCGCATTTTGCAGTCGAGAAACGTGATCGCAAAACCAATGAGATCGAACGTATTGATGGCCTAAGTCTGCCTATGCCCGGGCTCTATAATGTTTCGAATGCCACGGCAGCGATTGCGATTGCTCTCGAGCTTGGCGTGAGCCATGACGATATCCGCAAAGGTATTTCGTCATTTGGGGGAGTGAAGCGTCGCTTTACGCATACGGGGTCTTGGAACGGTGTTGAGATTTATGATGATTATGCTCACCATCCTGTTGAGATCAGCAGTGTACTGTCAGCCGCACGCCAAGCCAGTTCAGGTAAAGTAATCGCCATCAAACAGCCGCACAGATATACACGTCTTGAAAGCCTGTTTGGTGATTTTTGTGCGTGTTTTAACGATGCAGATCATGTGCTGGTTGCACCTGTCTATGAGGCTGGGGAAACACCAATCGATGGCATCAATTCTGTAACACTTGCCGAAGGTCTGCGATCAGGTGGGCACCGTGACGCGGTTGCGATTGATGGGCCAGAGAGTATCGCCGCAAAAATTGCTGAGATAGCCGAGCCGGGTGATTATGTGATTTTCCTTGGCGCTGGCAGTGTGAGCCAATGGGCGTATGCGCTTCCTGATGAACTTGCTGCATTGAAATCTTGATGTCTGGTGCAGCACTCCTTAACCGCCTTGAAGGCAATTTGCAGGGTATTCGTGGGCGCCTTTTGCCCGATGAACCGATGTCAAAATACACGTGGTTTCGTGTGGGTGGTCCCGCTGATATCCTGTTCCAACCAGCCGATGAGGAAGACCTTTCTCTCTTTTTGAAGAACTTGCCGCAGGAAGTGCCTGTCATGGTTGTGGGGGTTGGCTCAAACCTGTTGGTACGTGATGGTGGGATTGAGGGCGTTGTTATCAGGCTTTCTGCCAAAGGGTTTGGGCAGGCCGAGCAGGTCTCTGATACGCAATTAAAAGCAGGTGCCGCGATCCCCGACAAACGACTGGCAGCAAAAGCGTTAGAATGTGGCATTGGCGGGTTTGCGTTTTATCATGGTATTCCCGGTGGTATTGGCGGTGCGCTTCGCATGAATGCTGGTGCCAATGGTACGGAAACCACAGACCGAGTGGTCGAGGTTCATGCGCTTGACCGGCAGGGCAAGAAACATACTCTAAGCCATTGTGATATGGGTTATTCGTATCGTCATAGTGATGTATCCAAGGACTTGATTTTCACCAGTGCGGTCTTTGAGGGAAGTTTGGAAGATCGCTCGGAAATCCAAAAACAGATGGATGAAGTTCAACATCACCGCGAAACTGTTCAACCCGTAAAAGAAAAAACAGGTGGTTCTACCTTCAAAAATCCAGACGGGCATAGTGCGTGGAAACTGGTGGATGGGGCCGGTATGCGCGGCTATCGCGTCGGTGATGCGCAGATGAGCGAAATGCATTGTAACTTCATGATCAATACCGGGGCAGCCACCGCGCGCGACCTTGAAACACTGGGCGAATCGGTGCGCGAAAAAGTCTTGGAAAAATCTGGTATTGAGCTACAGTGGGAAATCAAGCGCATCGGGCGAACTGCCTGATTCGTTTCGCCATCGCTGAATGATGCGGCAACTTCATCCAGTGGCGGTTATGGATGAGTGTACGAGCGTAGGCGAGAAGCCGGAAAACGGCCCGCTTTTTATATAATTCACGGACAGGGTGAAGCGTCAGCAGAGAGATTTGCTAGCGCTTTTTGTGATTCGCGTTTGGTCGCGAGTTAAAGGGGATTGAAATGGCGAGTAAACACGTAGCTGTTCTCATGGGCGGTTGGTCGTCTGAACGGGATGTTTCACTTTCATCAGGCAAGGCCTGTGCGGATGGCTTGCGCAATGCAGGCTATAAAGTCACCGAAGTTGATGTGGACCGGAAAATCAGTTCCGTGCTTCGTCATCTAAATCCTGATGTAGCCTTTAATGCTCTGCACGGGCCTTATGGTGAAGACGGCCTAATTCAAGGTGTGTTGGAATATTTGCACATCCCTTACACCCACTCCGGTGTGTTGGCGTCTGCGCTTTCCATGGACAAAATCAAGGCCAAGAAAATGGCCAAGACTTTTGGTCTTCCATTGGCGGAATCCAAGATTGTTACCCGCGAAGAAGCGTCGCGCGAACACCCGATGAAGCCGCCTTATGTCATCAAGCCTGTTGCTGAGGGATCGTCATATGGTGTTTTGATCGTGCGCGAAGATGCGCTGCATCCGCCACAGGAATTGATGCGTGATGACTGGCCTTACAGTGAATACCTGATGGCAGAGCGATTCGTTGCGGGTCGTGAACTTACCTGTTCTGTGATGGGCAATGTGGCGCTTGGCGTGACCGAGATAAAAACAGGTGGCGAAAAGTTCTACGATTATGACGCAAAGTACAAGCCTGGCGGGTCCGAACACATTATTCCGGCGGAAATTAAACCAAATATTTACCAAAAAGTAATGACACTGGCGTTAAAGGCTCATGAGGCAATGGGATGTCGTGGCGTTACGCGTTCCGATTTTCGTCTTGATGATGGGCTTATGGGGACGGGCGAACTTGTGTGGTTGGAAATCAATACACAGCCAGGCATGACGCCGACGTCACTCTTGCCAGAACAGGCGGCTTACGCTGGCCATTCTTGGGAAGAATTACTGAGTTGGATTGTGGAGGATGCTTCTTGCAGCCGCTAAACAATAGTATCGGTCAAACCGGAACTGATCTGTCTTCCGAGCTTCGGACAGACAGCGGCATTGCTGTATCCAATTCTACCCCGCGAATTTTCAGAAGATTTGTACGCTCTTTAAGTGCTATGCGCTCTGGTCAATATTCATTTGTTGCAGGCCGTAAATTCGCACACGCGTTTGTTGCGCTGGCTACTGTTTGCGGCGGCCTATACCTGATGCAAGAAGATCAGATTGGCGGAACAGCCCTTGCGTCTGCCATGTCCAATAGTGGTTTCAAAGTGAATAACCTTGTGATCAATGGTGCCGAAAGTCTCGACACTGATCATGTGAAGGCAAGCCTTGCACCGCTTTTGCAGAAGTCTATCTTCAATGTTGATGCAGATAATGCGCGTGAGCGGATTTCCGGCATTCAATGGGTAAAATCCTCAACAGTGCGTAAAGTCTATCCTGACACATTGGTAGTGGACGTAGTGGAGCGGGTGCCTGTTGCGCTTTGGAAATCGGACGGAGACCTATACCTTATTTCTCGTGACGGGTTTGCGATTGCCAAGGCTGAAGCTCATCACATGCATTTACCACAAGTGGTGGGAGATGGTGCTAACGATGTGGCGTCTGAGTTTCTTGCGGTGATTGATCGCTATCCTCAATTGGTACGCCGTGCAAATGCATATGTACGTGTGGGAAGCCGCCGCTGGAACTTGGTTCTTGATAATGGCGTGACTATTCTTTTACCGTCCGATGAATGGCGCGGATCATTAAATCAGTTGGTTGATTTGCAAGAGTCCCGCAGGATCCTAGAGCGTGATCTTGAACAGATTGACATGCGTTTGTCTGACAGGCTTGTGTTTCGTCTTGCACCTGGTGCTGCCAAAGGCCGTAAAGAGAATTTGAAGAAGATCATGTCTTCCAAAAGGCGGCAGACATGAGCATTTTTCATCAAAACGGCTTTCTGCCCCGTATGAAGCACCTTTCAGACAAAAAACAGAGCATTGTCAGTGTTCTAGATATTGGTACGTCCAAAATTTGCTGTTTGATTGCAAAACTGACACCGCGTGAACATGCGGAAGCGGTTTTGGGTCGTACGCATCGCATTGAATTAAAAGGTATTGGCCATCAACAATCCCGCGGTATTAAAGCGGGCGTTATTGTCAATCTTGAGCAGGCAGAACATGCTATCCGTCAAGCAGTTGAAAGCGCTGAGCGTATGGCAGGCGTTACGATTGACTCGCTGATTGTGAACGTTTCGTCTGGCCGGTTGGTCAGTGAGGCTTTTTCTGCAGACATAGCTTTGGATGGTCATGCCGTTGATGAGCGTGATATCTCACGCGTTCTTGGAGCAGGTGCATCCCATGCTCTCGCACCTGAACGTTCTGTGGTTCACTCAATTCCTATTGGATATTCGCTGGATGGCGAACATGGTATTTCACAACCGCTCGGTATGATCGGCAATAAGCTTGGCGTTAACATGCACGTTGTGACGGCTGAAAACGCACCCCTTCGTAATCTTGAACTTTCTATCAACCGTTCTCACCTTGCAGTGGAATCACTGGTAGCAACGCCCTATGCGGCTGGTTTGGCCACGTTGGTTGATGATGAAATGCAAATGGGTTGCGCATGTATTGATATTGGCGGCGGCACCACAACGCTTTCCGTGTTTATGGATGGTCGCTTTGTGTATTCAGATGCGATTGCAATTGGCGGCATTCACGTGACCACTGATCTTGCGCGCGGTCTTTCTACTCGTCTTGATGATGCAGAGAAAATCAAGGTCAAGCATGGTTCTGCCCTGTTGGGTTCGGGTGATGATCAGGCGATGGTTACCATTCCACCGATTACAGACGATGAACGCGATGCTGCCAATCAGGTGAGCAAAGCGCATCTGGTTAGAATTATTCGTCCTCGTGTTGAAGAGACCTTGGAATTGATCAGAGATCGTCTTGCGCGATCCGGGTTTGCTGATGTTGTTGGCAAGCGATTGGTTCTGACCGGGGGCGCAAGTCAACTAACGGGTATGAGCGAAGTTGCACGCCGTATCCTATCAAGAAACGTTCGGATGGGTCGCCCGATGGGCGTTGCATCTATGCCTGAGTCTGCAAAAGGCCCGGCATTTTCAACTGCGGTAGGTCTATTGATCTACCCGCAAATAGCAAAAATCGAGAACTTTTCTTCCGGTTCATCCTTCACCACCAGCCTTAAAACAGGAACTGGTGGTCCACTGGGGTGGTTAGGAAGTTGGTTCAAGGAGAGTTTTTAGCCATTCGGCGGATTGGCTGGGAAAACGCGAGAGGCGATCTCGCAATTGGAAAAGGTTCTGACGGTTATTGCGTTGGAACCAAATAGGAGACGATGAAATGACCATTAACCTGCAAAAGCCTGATATTACAGAGCTTAAACCAAAGATTACCGTGTTTGGTGTCGGCGGTGGCGGCGGTAACGCTGTTAACAATATGATTCAAGGTGGCCTTCAGGGCGTTGAATTTGTTGTTGCCAACACTGATGCGCAAGCGCTGACCATGTCTGTGTCAGAAAAAGTCATTCAACTGGGTGCGGATGTAACCGAAGGTCTGGGCGCTGGCTCTTTGCCTGAAGTTGGTGCAGCAGCAGCAGAAGAATGTATGAGTGAAATTCAAGACTACCTGAACGGCACGCATATGGCGTTTGTTACCGCAGGTATGGGTGGTGGCACCGGTACGGGCGCTGCACCAGTTGTTGCACGCGCAGCGCGTGAAATGGGTATTCTAACGGTTGGCGTGGTGACAAAACCATTCCAGTTTGAAGGTCATGGCCGCATGAAAACCGCCGATGCGGGCATTGCTGAACTTCAAAAGCATGTAGATTCACTCATCGTCATTCCTAACCAGAACCTTTTCCGTATTGCTAACGACAAGACTACATTTGCTGACGCGTTCGGCATGGCTGACCAAGTTCTGTATTCAGGCGTTGCCTGCATCACAGACCTGATGGTCAAAGAAGGGCTTATCAATCTTGATTTTGCTGATGTTCGCTCGGTTATGCGCGACATGGGCAAAGCGATGATGGGAACAGGCGAAGCAAGTGGTGAAGGCCGTGCGATGCAAGCGGCAGAAGCTGCTATTTCCAACCCGTTACTGGACGAAAGCTCCATGCGGGGTGCGGGTGGCCTTCTGATCTCTATCACAGGTGGCCGCGATCTTACTTTGTTTGAAGTAGATGAGGCTGCAACGCGTATTCGTGAAGAGGTAGACGAAGAAGCAAACATCATTCTGGGTGCTACTTTTGATGAAAATCTTGAAGGCATCATTCGTGTTTCTGTTGTTGCAACCGGCATTGATAATGCAGGCCGTCGTCTTGAGGCACCTCAGCCTACACGCCAGACAGAAGCAATTTCGCGAAATGCGCCTGCTGCTGCCCCTGCAATTCCAGCTACACCAAAGCCTGCTGTAGCCAATGCTGCTGCAATGATGAAGGCGCAAATGGAACGTGCAGCAACTCCTGCTGCACCGAAACCTGCTGCGGCACCTATTGCTGAAAAGACTGAGCATAATGGTGTATCCATCGAGCCGTTTAAGCCAAATACCGAGAACTTCTCCGATCCATCCATTGAAGATGAGTTTAAGGCAGCGCTTGAAACAGAGCTGATGCCGGATGCCAAACCATTTGTTCCTGCGGCAGCTCAAGAGCCTTCACAAATAGTAACCGCAACGCCAGTGCCAACGGTTGAGGATTTCCCTGAAGTTGCTCAAAAGCACATGCAAGCTGCATCAATGGGTGCAACAACGCTCCATGGAGAGGGTTCTGGCAATCAAGGCCCGATGGGTTTGTTGAACAAATTGAAGAGCAGTTTCACAGGCCGTGAGGAAGAAGAACAGGTAGCCAGACCAATGGCATCTTCCATGCCAACGATGGCTCCAGAACCTGCAACAATGCCTAAACCGTCTATGGAACCAGCACCTGCACAGGCAGTTGATCCGGTTGACCCATATGCACCGAAACGTACAAGCCATGATCAGCACGGGCGCATTAATCCGACGCAACGACCTGCAAGTGACGAAGATCAACTTGATATTCCTGCGTTCCTGAGACGGCAGGCCAACTAAAGTATAATACACCGCAACTCCTGTGGATGTTGCGGTGTGTTACATTTGTTAAGACTTTGTTAAGATATTGAATTTGTTATATAAAATTTAATGTTAAAAGCTTACACGGTAACATACCGTAAGAAAGCGTGATTTGGTTAAGCTCAATTCCGTGAGTATAAGTTTGGCAATAATAGGGCTGGATTTAGAATCGAATGTGACAATGCTCCTTTAATAGGAAAGCGTGTTACGAGCGGGGTATTAGAGTGATTGGTCATCAGACGACATTACGTGAAAAGCTAGAATTTACTGGAATTGGTGTACACACTGGACAACCCGTAAATATGACGCTTTTACCGGCGGACTCTGATACTGGCATTGTATTTAATGTAATTGACCCATCCACTAATGACTTTACAGACATTCCAGCAAATTTAAGCGTTGTTGGCGCGACAGACCTTTGCACTGTACTTGGATCGCCAAGTGGTGCTCACGCAGCTACCATTGAGCATCTGATGGCTGCTTTACGTGCGCTTAATGTCGATAACGTGATTGTAGAGCTTGATGCAGCAGAAGTTCCTGTAATGGATGGAAGTTCTGCAGTTTTTGTTGAGGCTATTCAATCCGTTGGGCTGGTTTCGCTTAATTCCAGCCGTTGTTACATCCGTGTGAACAAACCTGTGCGTGTCGATATGGGCGCCTCATGGGGCGAGTTTATTCCTTACGAGGGCACACGTTTCGAAGTAGAGATTGATTTCGATTGTGAAGCAATCGGTCGTCAACGCTTCGCTTCCGACATTTCCGAGCAGGTTTTCTGTAAAGAGTTAAGCCGCGCACGTACATTTGGTTTCATGAAAGACGTTGAGCGTCTATGGGCTGCGGGTTTTGCTCTTGGCTCATCTTTGGAAAATTCTGTAGTTATTGGTGATGACAATAATATCATCAATCCAGAGGGTCTTCGTTACAAGGACGAGTTCGTCCGCCACAAAACACTGGATGCAATTGGTGATCTAGCATTGGCTGGCGCTCCAATTCTTGGTTGTTACCGCTCTTATCGCGGGGGTCACAAGCTAAACTCAATGGTGCTTAAGGCGCTTCTTTCAGACAAAGATGCGTTTGATTTTGTACGTCCCAACCGTTCACGTCCAAAAGTCATGCACGGCGATCTTGTGGCAGTAAGCGCACCTGCATACGCAGCAGTCCTGATTTAATTTTGGATTGGCGTTAACCTCGCCACAATATTGCGATATTTGCTGATAATAACGGCTGGAAAATAAAGGCCTGATGTTGTATTTTCCTAGAATTATGGCAGGTCAGGATCTAACGGGTAATCGAGTTATGAACCATTCACGCAAACTAATGCATGGTATCGCAGTACTGATGGTGCTGATCCTAGCTGGCTGTTCTGGTTCTGACGATAAAAACGCAGATTTTGCAGTTGATAACATCGTTGCGCCAGACACTCTCTATAACCAAGCGCTTGCTAACCTTGATTCAGGTGACCTGAAAACCGCACAAAAGCGTATCGGTGATCTAAACAGACAGCATCCATATTCCGAGTATTCACGCCGCTCTCTGATTCTTGATACTTTCATCAACTATCGTCAGGGTAAATATACAGATGCAGCGACGACAGGTCAGCGTTTCCTACAGCTTTACCCGGGCGACAAAGACGCAGCTTACGCGCAGTACATTATCGGTATGTCTTATTATAAGCAGATGCCTCACATTACGCGTGACCAAACCGTAACCCGTAAAGCATTTAATTCAATGTCATCTCTGGTCGAGAAATATCCTGAGAGTGAGTATATTGAAGATGCAAAACGCAAAATGCGCATTACGCGTGATCAATTGGCGGGTAAGGAAATGCTGATTGGCCGTTATTATCAAGAGCGTCGTGAGTTTCTTGCAGCAATCAATCGTTTCCGGAATGTCGTGGAAAAATTCTCGGCAACGCGACACGTAGAAGAGGCATTAGCCCGATTGACCGAGAGTTATTACTCGCTTGGTCTTGCGCAAGAGGCGCAAAACTCCGCGGCTGTCCTTGGACATAACTTCCCGGATAGTCAGTGGTACAAAGACTCTTACAAGCTTCTCCAGACAGGCGGACTAGAGCCGCGTGAAGCACCTAATTCATGGTTGACCGGACTTGTCTTCGGGACAGCAACTTAAACCCTGAAGTGTCTCTGGGGGATGCTGGCAGAACTTTCCATTAAAGATGTGGTGCTGATTGAGCGGCTGGATTTGAGTTTCGAATCCGGCCTTTCTGTTCTCACAGGTGAGACGGGTGCCGGTAAATCCATCCTTCTTGATTCACTATCTCTTGCGCTAGGTGCGCGTGGCGATGGCAGACTTGTGCGTAAAGGCATTAAAGAGGGCAGCGTAATCGCTGTTTTTGAACTTCCAAATTCTCACCGTGTGCACGAGATGCTTAAGTTCAATGAAATTGAAGTCGAAGATCAATTGATTATTCGACGTGTTCAGAAGTCTGACGGAAAGACACGTGCTTTCATCAACAACACGCCTGTCTCTGCTAGTGTGTTGCGCCAAATAGGCTCTTATCTTGTAGAAATTCATGGGCAACACGATGATCGTGCAATGCTGGATGCGTCAACGCATTTGTCCCTGCTTGACGCGCATGGTGGTCTGGATGCACATCTTGTGCTGGTTTCTAATGCATGGGGGGCTTGGCAACGTGCAGCAAAGAAACTTGCAGGTCTCAAGGCAGAAGTTGAAGAAGCCCAGCGCGAGGCAGACTATCTGCGGTCTTCTTGTGAAGAGTTGAAAATACTAGCCCCTGAACCTGGCGAAGAAACTGAACTGGCCGATAGGCGCCAGAACATGATGAAGATTGAGCAGGTCGCCACTGATCTTTCAGAAGCTAACCAGACGCTCTCAGGCAATGGATCACCGGTCACAGTAATCTCAAATCTTGCGCGCCAGTTGGAACGCAAACGCCAGCAGGTTCCAGAACTAATCGGCCAGACACTGGATCACTTGGACGAAGCGCTGACCGCACTTTATGCTGCGCAAAATTCGCTGGAAGTGGCCTACAGAGAAACAGAGTTTGATCCGCAGGATTTAGAGAATTCCGAGGAACGCTTATTTGCTCTAAGAGCAGCGGCGCGCAAATATAGTGTTGCGGTTGAAAACCTTCCTGACCTTGCAGTGCGCATGGCGGATAATCTTGCGATGCTTGAAGACGGTGAAGACCGTCTGGGTGCGCTTGAGAAAGAAGTTGCAAATCTTGAAGCGGAATACATGCGTCTTGCTACAGAACTATCTGACAAACGCAGCGTTGCCGTTGAGGGGCTGACCTCATCGGTTATGACTGAACTGCCTGCTCTAAAATTGGAAAACGCTCAATTCATTGTACATCATGAAAAGGGTGTGCCGACTGCTAAGGGTATCGATCAGGTAGAGTTTTGGGTTCAAACCAATCCGGGGTCTAATCCGGGGCCGATGCGTAAAGTTGCATCTGGTGGTGAACTGTCCCGCTTCATGCTGGCGCTTAAGGTTGCATTGGCGGATCGTGGCTCTGCTCCAACGCTTGTATTTGACGAGATTGATTCTGGTGTTGGGGGCGCTGTGGCAGATGCGATTGGACAGCGCCTCTCCCGATTGTCAGCTGGTGTACAGGTATTATCTGTGACCCATGCACCCCAAGTGGCAGCGCGCGCTAATCAGCATTATCTGATTTCGAAATCTGCGGGCGCGGGTGAAGACCGTGTCTCAACAGATGTTCGGTCGCTTTCCAGCCAAACAAGGCTTGAAGAAATTGCAAGAATGTTGTCGGGTGCAACCATCACGGATGAGGCACGCGCAGCAGCGGAGCAATTGATGAACCAATCTGCTGCCTGATATGAAAAGAGTATGATGGCAGAATTACAGTCGCTTTCGCAGGAAGAAGCAGCCAAAGAGCTGGAGCGTCTTGCAAAAGAAATCGCGATGCATGATGCCAATTATCACGGTGAAGATCGCCCAACAATTTCTGATGCAGACTATGATGCGCTTCGCCGTAGAAACCTTGCGTTAGAACAACACTTTCCTGACTTGATTCGCGATGATTCTCCTTCAAAACGGGTGGGATATGTTGCGTTAGACAAATTTGAAAAGCACACGCATAGCATTCCCATGTTATCTCTCGATAACGCGTTTACTGATGAGGATGTGCATGAGTTTGCAGGGCGTATAAAACGTTTTTTGAAGCTTGAAAAAAATGCACCTCTTGCGCTGACTGCAGAACCCAAGATTGATGGTCTGTCTTTGTCATTAAGATATGAGCAGGGCAAGCTCGTCAGTGCGGCGACGAGAGGCGATGGAAGTACCGGCGAGAATGTCACTGAAAATGCCAAAACAATTTCTGATATTCCCAATGTGCTAGCGTGTGAAAATCCCCCCGCTGTCGTGGAAGTTCGCGGTGAGGTTTATATGACACATGCTGCATTTCGCGCGCTGAACGAGCGGATGGGAGCTGAAGGAAAGCCCGCTTATGTGAACCCGCGTAATACGGCGGCTGGTTCTTTACGCCAACTGGATAGTGCGGTCACAGCCAAACGCCCCTTACGCTTTTTTGCGTATTCATGGGGGGAAATGAGCGAGGTTCCCCGCAGCACTCAATCTGAAATGGTGGATTGGCTGCGTGAATGTGGGTTTGTGATCAATCCGTTGATGAGCCGTCATGAAAATGTGGATGATCTATTGGCGCATTATCGTTATATCGAGAAAGTTCGGCCTGAGCTTGAATATGATATTGATGGTGTTGTGTACAAGGTTGATGATTTAGGCTTGCAATCACGGTTGGGGTTTGTGTCGCGGTTTCCGCGTTGGGCGATTGCGCATAAGTTTCCTGCCGAAAAAGCCTGGACCATTCTTCGCGATATTGAAATTCAAGTCGGACGAACCGGAGCGCTTACACCTGTAGCGCGGCTAGAACCCATTACGGTTGGTGGTGTGGTTGTAACAAATGCAACCTTACATAATGAGGATTATGTAAAAGGCATTGGTAATAAGGGCGAAGAAATCCGCAATGGCAAAGACTTGCGGATTGGTGATCATGTCATGTTGCAGCGTGCGGGTGATGTAATCCCTCAGATTTTGGATGTTGATCTTGATAAGCGTGATGAAGGCTCCAAGCCTTTTGAATTTCCAACACGATGTCCGATTTGTAAAAGTCATGCAGTGCGTGAGATCAATCCAAATACGGGTAAGCCTGATTCTGTGAAGCGCTGTACAGGCGGATTGATTTGTCCTGCGCAAGCTATTGAACGACTAAAGCATTTTGTTTCGCGTGGTGCGCTGGACATTGAAGGGCTGGGCGACAAACAAGTCGAGGCTTTTTATAAACAAGACCGTATAAAGAACGCTGCGGATATATTCTCCATTCGTGAGCGTGACGACGCTAACACGCTTCAAAAACTAAAAAATATGGAAGGGTGGGGTGCAACGAGTGCTGCCAAACTCTTTGATGCAATTGATGCGAAGCGCGGCGTCGATCTGTATCGTTTGATATTTGGATTGGGAATCCGGCACGTGGGTGAGCAAACTGCGAAAGATCTGGCGCGCTCTTATGGGAGTGCAGAAGAGTTTTCAAATGCGATGAAAGAACTTGTGCAACCCGAGCGCTATGAAGAGCTGCTGTCAATTGATGGCATCGGTGCCACCGTGGCACACGCATTAAAAGAGTTTTTTGCAGAAGAGCGCAATCTTCAGGTTTGGGATGAGCTATTACGCCAGATTTCCCCCAAGCCGCCAGAGCAATTGGCAGGTGGGTCTCCCGTATCTGGAAAGACGGTTGTCTTCACAGGAGCGCTTGAGTGGATGACGCGCGATGAGGCAAAAGCTATGGCAGAACGATTGGGCGCGAAAGTTTCAGGCTCGGTATCTGCCAAAACAGACTTACTGGTCGCTGGTCCCGGTGCTGGCTCAAAGCTAAAAAAAGCGACGGACTTGGGTGTTGAAACGATTGATGAAAATGGCTGGTTTGAATTGATAGAGAACCTATGAGTAAGTCAACAAGGCAAGAATTTTTTGAAGGGGTGCGTGACTGCCTTCCCATCATGGTGGCAGTTGGCTTTTTCGGCCTTTTATTCGGGGCAACTGGCGTTAACAACAATCTGACACTTTGGCAGACACTGGGTTCAAGCGCTTCTGTTTTTGCTGGTGCTAGCCAGTTTGTATTTCTTGAACTCTATAATCAACAAGTGCCTGTCTGGTCTGTGTTACTGGCAGTATTTGCTATCAATTTTCGTCATATTTTGTATTCGGCATCTATTGGCAGGGTGTTGCACCGCTTTACAGCCTTGCAAAAATATGTTGGGTTTTTTGTTCTCTCTGACCCTTTGTTTGGAGCAGGGGAACAACGCGCAGAACAACAGGGATTATCGCCTGCCTATTACTTTGGCTTTGGCGCTTCTTTGTATCCAATCTGGATCGGTTCAACACTGCTGGGTGCCTTGATGGGTAATCTCATATCCAATCCAAGAGCGCTGGGTATGGACATGTTGCTTTCAATTTATTTTTTGACATTGCTGATTGGATTTAAGTCCCGCCCCAACTGGCTGACAGTCGTGCTTGCCAGCGGCATTGCTTCATCGCTGATTTATAAATTTATTGGCTCGCCTTGGCACATCATGTTGGGTGCTTTTGTTGGCATTGGATTGGCGGCAATCATTGGGAAGCCTGTTGCGCGCAATGAACAAGGTGAGGCGGATGCTTGAATTTTTACTGCGTCCCGGCACACCAGATAATGTTTGGGTGATCATTATTCTAACCGGTATCGTGACCTACATCACGCGTTCAGCTGGTTATGTGGTTTTGTCCAGGTTCGAGTCACTACACCCAAGAGTGGAAGCCGCACTGGAGGCGGTGCCGGGTGCTGTATTGATCACACTTATCATGCCACCAATTCTGAATAATGGCCCATTGGAAGCGCTAGCAATGTTGGCGGCATTGATTGCAAGCTTCCGGATGTCACCCATGGCCGTGCTTGCGGTTGGGTTAAGCATTGTCATTATTGGCCGCTATTTTGGATGGTGACGTTTCGCTAGAGCGTATCTGGCTTGGATTGAACCGTTTGAACGCCGTGGCGTTTGTGC
>CAZEPF010000028.1:0-1159 GCA_964514045.1 uncultured Rhizobiaceae bacterium
CGCAGGTGGGCTGGGCTTTGATGTGCTTTCCTCACTTCGCCGACTGGACATTGGTGGTGGTATAGAGGCAGGGCTGGCCATTGTGGTGATGGCAATCGCGCTTGACAGGCTTAGTCAGGCGTTTTCTAAAAAACCTCCTGATCCGATTGCCTCACACAATGCGACCCTGTTTCAACGGCATCCGATGGTTTGTATCTCTGCAATGGTAATTGGGGTGACATATATTGCAGGTTTGTTTTGGACACCCGTTCAATCATACCCGGAAGCAGCTACGCTCACGACCAGTAGTTTTTGGGAAACTGCCATCAAATGGATCAACATCAATTTCTTTGACACTTTGGAAACAATCAAAACCTTTGTTTTGTCGTTCATCCTTCTTCCGGTAAAGCGCTTCTTCACAGGCATTCCCTGGGCGTGGGGCATTATCGTAACTGGCCTGATGGTTTGGAAAGTGGGTGGCTTAAAACTCGGCATAATGGCAGCGACGATGGTTGCGTATATTGCTGCGGTTGGTCTTTGGCCAAAAGCAATGGTGACCATCTATCTATGTGGCGTGTCAGTTTTCATCGCTTGCCTCATCGGACTGCCACTGGGGGTATGGGCGGGCGGCAACGAACGCGCCAATCGCGTGATCGGTGCGGTGATGGATACGCTCCAAACGCTTCCAAGTTTTGTCTATCTTATACCTGTCGTTATGTTGTTCCGAGTGGGTGACTTCTCAGCGCTAATCGCAGTTGTATTGTATGCACTCGCACCTGCTGTTCGCTATGCAGCCCATGGCATCCGCTCTATTGATCCGCAAATGATAGAAGCAGGACTGGTTTCCGGTTGCACCAAACGTCAATTGTTATGGCGGATCAAACTTCCGCTTGCCGCTCCCTCTTTGTTATTGGGACTGAACCAAACCATCATGCTGGCATTATCCATGCTGGTTATCACCGCACTCGTTGGCACACGCGATCTTGGACAAGAAGTCTATATCGCGCTCACAAAAGCCAATACGGGGCAAGGCATTGTGGCAGGCCTTTGCGTTGCTTTCATCGCCATTATTGCAGACAGAATTGTAACCGCTCTAGCGCGGTCATCAGAAAAAAGGCTGGGCGTTTCATGACACCACAAGAAGCTCTCAATATCGCATCATCTTTGGAATGTTGGAAAG
>CAZEPF010000028.1:1169-22271 GCA_964514045.1 uncultured Rhizobiaceae bacterium
TACCGCCAAGGCTTTGGACGGTGGCATCACAAATCATAATATTCTGGTAGAAACTGGTAGCGGAAAATACGTTGTAAGGCTTGGAGAAGACATTCCCGAACATGGTGTCATGCGTTGGCATGAACTGGCAGCAAGTCGAGCAGCACATGACGCTGGTGTTTCGCCAAACGTACATTTCTTCAAACAAGGCGTGTTGGTACTAGATTTTATTGAGAGTAAATCACTCCAAGAAAATGACCTTCACAACGAGGATATACTGGTCCCAGTTGTTGAACTATTGAAGAAAACGCACACTCAACTGCCCCTTCATATGCGCGGCAATGTATTGAGTTTTTGGGTGTTTCATATTCTTCGTGATTATGCGGCAACCTTGCGCCATCACAAATCTTCACATCTGCCCAAATTAGATGACCTGCTTGATCAGGCACAACAGCTAGAAATAGCAGTCGGCCCTTTCGAACTGATATTCGGTCACAACGATATGCTGCCAGCAAACGTGTTGGATGATGGCAATCGCTATTGGTTGATTGATTGGGAATATGGCGGGTTTAACTCTCCGCTATTTGATCTTGGCGGACTTGCAAGCAATTGCGCATTGGAGCGCGATGGCGAAGCGCTTATGCTTCAAACCTATTACCAATCACCACCCGACGATGACTTATGGCAACGCTATGATGCTATGAAGTGCGCGTCCCTGTTGCGGGAAACCATGTGGTCGATGGTGAGCGAAATTACTTCTGAACTTGACTTTGACTACTCCGATTACACCGCAAAAAATCTTGAGCGCTATCAAGAAGCAAGCACCAATTTTCTTCAGAAAGGCCGTTAGAAATGAGTGATTTTCCAACTTCAGCCAAAGCAGTTATTGTTGGCGGCGGCATTGTCGGATGTTCCACAGCCTATCACCTTTCGAGATTGGGATGGGATGTCGTTTTGCTTGAGCGCAAAAAACTAACCTCAGGCACGACGTTTCATGCAGCAGGCCTTGTTGGGCAATTGCGTTCAAGCGCAAACATCACCCAATTATTGGGACATTCGGTTGATCTGTACAAAACACTAGAACAGGAAACGGGCCAGGCAACGGGCTGGAAAATGAATGGCGGATTGCGTCTTGCCTGTAATGAAGAACGCTGGACTGAAGTTAAGCGGCAAGCAACCACCGCCCATTCATTTGGCCTCGATATGCAATTGCTAACTCCAAAAGAAGCGCAAGATTTGTGGCCGCTCATGTCGATTGATGATGTGGTGGGCGCTGCTTTTTTACCAACGGACGGGCAAGCAAATCCGTCAGACATCACCATGTCCCTTGCCAAAGGTGCGCGCATGGGCGGCGCACAAATATTCGAAGACACCAAGGTCACCAATGTCATTGTTGACAAGGGCATCATCAAAGGCGTTGAGACTGATAAAGGCACCATCGAATGCGCAACCGTAATTGCCTGTTGCGGACAATGGACGCGTGACTTTGCGAAGACTGTCGGCGTAAACGTGCCTCTTGTTTCGGTTGAACATCAATACATGGTCACCGAGCCGATTGAAGGCGTTACGGCCGATCTACCAACTCTGCGTGATCCAGACCGACTGACCTACTACAAAGAGGAAGTCGGCGGATTGGTCATGGGCGGATATGAACCAAACCCGATTATGTGGGCGGAAGACGGTATTCCGAAAGGGTTTCATTATACTTTGCTTGAAAGCAATTTTGACCACTTTGAACAACTGATGGAGCTATCGCTTGGACGGGTTCCTGCCTTGGAAACGGCGGGCATCAAAACCCTGACCAATGGACCGGAAAGCTTTACGCCTGATGGCAATTTCATTCTGGGTGAAGCACCTGAATTAAAGAACTTTTATGTAGGTGCCGGCTTTAACGCATATGGCATTGCAGCAGGTGGTGGCGCTGGCATGGCGCTGGCCGAATGGGTCGCCAAAGGTGAACCGCCATATGATTTATGGGCTGTTGATGTTCGCCGCTTTGGCCGACCGCATTTTGATACGGACTGGGTGCGCACCCGCACCTATGAAGCCTATGGCAAACATTACACTATGGCATGGCCGTCAGAGGAGCATGATAGTGGGCGACCATGCCGCAAATCTCCACTCTATGAGATATTAAAAACAGACGGTGCTGTCTTTGGTGAGAAGCTTGGTTGGGAGCGTCCTAATTGGTACGCTGATACAGATGTGGGCGAAGCGCAGCACGATATATATACTTTTGAAGTACCTAACTGGCACAAGGCTGTTGGTCGTGAACACAAAGCGGCAAGAGAAGCTGCCGTTCTTTTTGATCAAACATCTTTTGCAAAGTTTATCCTGAAGGGGCCTGACGCAGAAGCTGCTCTTAGCTGGATCGCAGCCAATGATGTTGCCAAGCCCGTTGGATCCTTGATTTACACACAAATGCTGAATGATCATGGCGGCATTGAATGCGATTTAACCTGTGTTCGTACAAGAGAAGACGAATATTACATCGTGACAGGCACAGGCTATGCCACCCACGATTTTGATCATATTCAAAAGAACATTCCAGACGGGATGAACGCCCAACTGGTTGATGTGACCTCTTCTAATGCGGTCTTGTCACTATTTGGTCCAAAGGCGCGGGATATTCTTCAATCCATCACACGAGATGATTTAAGCAATAAGGCATTCCCATTTGGAACAGCAAAAACAATTGGCATAGCGGGCTGTCCGGTAAACGCGCTGCGTGTCACCTATGTCGGTGAATTGGGCTGGGAATTACATCTACCGGTAGAATACTCAGTCACGGTTTACAATGCCATTCATCAAGCTGGTAAACCGCATGGATTGCGCAATGCAGGCTATCGCGCAATCGAGACCTTGAGATTGGAAAAAGGGTACCGTGCTTGGTCTTCCGACATTGGCCCCGATCATACGCCGCTGGAATCCGGTCTTGGTTTTGCAGTTAAAATGAAGAGTAACATTGACTTCAAAGGTCGTAAGGCGATTGAGAGACAGCGTGATGAAGGGGTCAAAAAAATTATGACGACCTTCACCGCCGATCCGGACATTATATTATCAGGACGCGAAACCATTTACCGAAATGGCCAACGTGCCGGATGGCTTAGCTCTGCCGGTTACGGACACACAATAGGAAAGTCTATCGGAATGGGGTTCGTTCGCAGCGAAGATGTCGTGGACCGTGACTTTATTCTTTCCGGAGACTACGAACTGGAAGTAGCAACAAAGCGCATCCCCTGCACTGCACAATTGGCACCACTTTATGATCCAAAAATGGAAAAGGTAAAATGTTGAGAATCGAGTTATAACGCGTCCTTTGATTTGATAGTTTTGTCAGGAATCCAAGTGCGGTTATTCTCGGTTAAATCAGTTCCAAAATTATTTTGGAGTTCACCCAAGGCGCTGACCATCAAGCCGCCTCTTAACTCGCTTGTTCTGCTAATCATTGGACTGACTATATTCGGCTTGGGCGAGGCCTTATTGATTGCCGCAGGAATTGGCGTGAGCCCATGGACTGTTTTTGCGCAAGGCATTACTCAAGTGACGGGATGGAGTATTGGATTTGCTACCTTCATTACCAGCCTACTCGTCTTGATCTGCTGGATACCCCTAAAACAGACGCCCGGTATTGGCACTATTTTAAACGCGATCATTATTGCGCTCGTACTTGAATTTTTGCTCCCGTTTTTGCCTACATTTGACAATCCATTTTTTCGGGCGGGAGAAGCTGTTCTTGGTGTTTTGGTAACTGGCTTTGGTGGCGCAATCTATCTCATCGCAAATTTAGGCCCCGGTCCACGCGACGGACTCATGACTGGTCTCCAAATGATAACCGATCTTCCAATTGCGTGGGTACGAAGTGGCATCGAAATTACGGCAATTCTGATTGGCTGGATTTTGGGTGGGACGGTAGGAGTTGGAACCGTATTATTTGCACTGGGAATTGGTCCTGCAATGGCCGCCAGCATGTACGGGCTGTCTAAGGTTTTTCGGGAAGTTGGATGATCTGATACTCTGCCTTCTATACATAAAAACTACGGTCTGGTTTAATCGCCACATACACTGAGAAGCGGGGATCCCATGAAAGCATTTTACGATTCCAATCAAGCTAAACATGATCCGCAATTCTTTTTGGTGCGAGGCAAAGTATCAAAAAGCCAAGAGCAACCTGAGCGCGCCAATCGTCTTATGGCAGGTCTCGAGAAAGCTGGCATACCTGTTTTATCCGCAGATGATTTTGGTGCAGGGCCGCGTGCCTCAATTCACACGCCTGAATATCTAAGTTTTCTTCAATCTGCTCATCGCGAATGGCATGAGCTAACTGGCGACCCCGCAGCAGAAGTTGTTCCCAATATTCACCCTCAACGCTATTGCGCAACGTATCCCAAAGGCATTGTTGGCCGCGCAGGCTGGCATATGGCTGACACAGCTTGCCCAATCGGCGAACATACATTTGAAGCTGCATGTGCTTCAGCCAATACAGCCGTATCTGCAGCAAAACAGGTTCTCGATGGCGATAGATCTGCGTATGCCCTTTGTCGTCCACCAGGACACCATGCGTTTGGTGATATGGCAGGAGGGTTTTGCTTCCTGAACAATTCCGCAATCGCCGCACAGTATTTACGCAGCAAACATGACCGCGTAGCCATTCTTGATGTGGATGTTCATCACGGTAATGGCACGCAAGGTATCTTCTATCGACGCAGAGATGTTATGACAATTTCAATTCACTGCGACCCGTCCAACTATTATCCCTTTGTTTGGGGACATGCAGGTGAACGCGGACAAGACGAGGGTGAAGGCTTTAATTTGAACCTGCCTTTACCACCCAACTCACCGGATGATGTGTTTTTAGAAGCCCTTGATCAGGCTAAGGCTGTTCTTCGGGCCTACAGTCCAGGTGCTTTGGTGATTGCGCTTGGGTTGGACGCATCTGAACACGATCCGCTTCGTGGTCTGGCTGTTACTACGCATGGGTTTGAGCAGATTGGACACTCCATCGCTGCCTTGGGTTTGCCAACCGTTTACGTACAAGAAGGTGGATATCTCTCGGATATTCTCGGTGAAAATTTAGCGTCTTTTCTGAAAGGCGTTCAATCGGTTTGAAATCAATATAGGACAAGATCATGTCAAAGAAGGACACCCCATCCGCCCATGAAACTTGCTCGCGGATTGAAGGATTTCGTGACCTAGAACCCGCTCAACGTTTGGCGAAAGTAGCTCAGGCTACAGACCTCGGCGATGATAGCGCGAAGGCACTTGAAGGCATGGATGTCTTACCGAGGGATATCGCGAACGGAATGATCGAGAATGTCGTCGGAAAGTTTGAACTACCGCTTGGTGTTGCAACAAATTTCTTGGTCAATGGCCGCGACTATCTAATTCCTATGGCAGTGGAAGAACCATCTGTTGTTGCAGCGGCTTCTTACATGGCAAAAATTGCTCGAGAATGCGGAGGCTTTCAGACGTCCAGCACGCGCCCGATCATGCGTGGGCAAATTCAAATCCTTGGCTTGAAAGACCCCTACAGCGCTCGATTGGGTGTCTTGGAGAAAACAGACGAACTGATCGAAACTGCAAACTCACGCGATAAGGTACTCATCGATCTTGGTGGCGGATGTAAGGACATTGAGGTTCATGTTTTTGAAGATACGCCCATCGGTGCGATGGTCGTCGTGCATCTGCTGGTTGATGTATGCGATGCAATGGGTGCGAACACCGTCAATACAATGGCTGAAATGCTGGCACCTCAACTTGAGAAAATTACAGGCGGCAGTGTGCGTCTGCGAATTTTATCGAACCTGGCGGACCGACGTCTTGTGCGCGCAAGAGTGTCCCTAACTCCAGCAGCACTTACAACCAAAACACTTAAAGGTGAAGACGTTGCACTGGGTATTGTTGAGGCTTGCGCATTGGCCATCGTCGACCCCTACCGTGCGGCCACACACAATAAGGGCATTATGAACGGTATTGATCCGGTTGTGGTTGCAACGGGTAATGACTGGCGCGCGATTGAAGCAGGTGCCCATGCGTGGGCAGCACGTTCAGGGCGTTACACATCTCTCACGCGGTGGGAAATTGATAATCAAGGAAATCTCGTTGGCTCCATTGAACTCCCAATGGCAATGGGCATTGTTGGCGGTGCTACCAAAACCCATCCAGCAGCGCTTGCCGCATTAGACATGATGAAAGTGGGTTCTGCTAATGAACTTGCAGAAGTTACTGTGGCCGTTGGTCTGGCACAAAACATGGCTGCCCTTCGCGCACTGGCAACCGAAGGCATTCAGAAAGGGCATATGGCGCTTCATGCCCGCAATATTGCTATTCTTGCGGGAGCAAAGGGAAAGCAAGTTGATACTATAGCAAAAGCGATTGTGGATAGCGGCGATGTGAGCGTTGATAAGGCGAAAGAAGTGCTCGCGGCACTTTAACAAATATTGACCCACTCAAACAAAAACGCCGGCTACAGGACCGGCGCTTTGTTTTGATATTGTAAATCTTAGTAGCAAGGATGGCCAGGCTGAAGATTTACGAAACGTGCTCTCATGCAATAAGCTGGCTTGCGGCGTGGCTGAACATGAATAACCTGACGAGGCTGGTGGCGAGGTTGGACATATACAACGCGCGGCTCTTGCTGAACATAGACTGTGCGAGGTGCGCGACTGCTTCCGATTGTGCTGCCGATGAATGCGCCTGCTGCGGCACCCCAGAAAGCGTCATTTGCTTGAGCGGATGAAGTTGTAGTTGCAATTGCTGGGATCGTCATCATTACGGCCATTGCGAAAGTAGCTGTTTTCTTGAAAGTCATTTTAGTCTCCGTGTGTTCTTTGCTTTGTTTCTGGTTAGGCCGTTTGTTTGCCCCTTGCGATGATTAGACATTACCCAACCATTCACAGTGCGGATGTGCCAAAATGCACATCATGAACACGATCACTAAAAGTTTGCATGAAGGTGATTGGAACAGCCATTAAACCAAAACGCCAGTCACTAGGGTCAGGACTGGCGTTTGCATTCGGCTTATAATTTTTGAGATCACTCGGCAGGTTCGACAACCGCACTTGGATTGTTGGCATGCGTTGTCCAATTCTCATACGTGTCTTTAACAACCTCACCCGTACGTGGATCAACCTTGCCTGTTTGCATTTCTTCCATCGTAATGCATCCCTCAACCGGACAGACATTCACGCATAGATTACAGGCAACGCATTCTGCATCAATAACCTCGAACTTCCGATCAGCACTCATAGAGATTGCCTGGTGTGATGTATCCTCACAGGCTGCAAAGCATCGCCCGCAACTGATACACAAGTCCTGGTCGATTTTTGCTTTCGTGACGTAGTTCAAATCAAGATACTGCCAATCGGTTACGTTTGGCGTTGCGAGGTTTCTGAAGTCCTCGATTGATGAATAGCCCTTCTCATCCATCCAACCGCTGAGACCAGCGATCATTTCCTGAACGATTTTGAAGCCGTAAGTCATAGCAGCCGTACAAACCTGAACATTGCCACAACCTAGAGAAATATATTCAGCCGCATCACGCCAAGTGGTGATACCCCCTATTCCAGAAATAGGAAGCCCTGCTGTTTCGGGATTGCGTGAAATTTCTGCCACCATGTTCAACGCAATCGGCTTCACAGCCGGACCACAATATCCGCCATGGGTTCCCTTACCCCCAATCGTCGGTTGTGGTGCAAAACTATCCAGATCAACGCCAATCATGGAATTGATCGTATTGATCAGGCTCACCGCATCCGCGCCCCCTTTATTGGCAGCCTCTGCGGGATAACGAATATCGGTGATGTTTGGGGTAAGTTTCACAATGACTGGCAGTTTAGAATATTGCTTACACCAGCGCGTCACCATTTCGATATATTCGGGAACCTGTCCAACCGCAGACCCCATGCCGCGCTCTGCCATACCGTGCGGACAACCGAAGTTCAGTTCCACACCATCGCAGCCTGTTTCTTCCACCAATGGTAAAATGTCTTTCCATGCTTGTTCCTCGCATGGCACCATAAGGGATGCGATGAGCGCATGATCGGGATAGTCTTCTTTGACGCGTTTCATTTCTTCCAGATTGATGAAGAGATCGCGGTCGGTAATCAGCTCGATATTGTTAAGACCGAGTAAGCGACGATCAGCACCATAAATGGCTCCATAGCGCGGGCCGTTTACGTTGACTACAGGTGGCCCTTCTGACCCCAGTGTTTTCCAGACAACGCCTCCCCAGCCCGCGTCAAACGCACGGCGCACATTATATTCTTTGTCTGTGGGTGGCGCAGATGCCAGCCAAAATGGGTTTGGAGACTGAATGCCAACAAAATTTGAAGTAAGGTCTGCCATAATGTTTCCTCCTATGCGTCCGGCTACGCGCTGAGCGCTTTGTGAATGTCTTCGGCTGCAAGCTTGCCATCTTCTACAGAGACAACCGTCAGGTCTTCGCCACCCGCAACACAGTCTCCTCCCGCCCAGATTTTTGAATGGTTCGTCTTGCGGTTCTCATCGACTGCAATACGCCCCTTCTCCAGGTTGATACCTGCGGCTGATAAGATTTCTTCTGCAGGTGTTTGTCCAATTGCTTTGAAAACCTGATCGGCCTGTACAGAAATGATCTCACCTGTTCCTGACAGTGAGCCACTTGCACTTTGCGTATATTCCATATTGATTGCGGAAACAGAACCATCGGTAACTTCAAGAGCATGGGGCTGCAACCAATGGCGAATGGTAACCCCATTGGTTTGTGCTACGTCTTGCTCATAAGCTGAGGCGTTCATGTTGTCTTCGCCACGGCGATAGAAGATGGTGACGTTTTCTGCCCCCAGTAACTTCACCTGCGTGGCCACATCAATTGCAGTCATGCCGCCGCCGATAACAACAACATTCCGACCGACATCAAGTTTTGACATATCGTCGGACTGGCGAAGTTGGGAAATATAATCCACTGCATCAATGCAGCCTGAGGCTTCTTCACCATCAATACCTAGACCGTTTACACCGGGCAAACCCATGCCAAGAAATACAGCGTCGTAATCTTTTGTAAGTGTATCGATTGAGACGTCCTTGCCGAGGCTGAGACCGTTTTTGATTTCTATGCCGCCAATGCCGACAATGAATTCAACTTCTTTTGCAGCAAAACTGTCAGTGGATTTATAAGCCGCAATCCCATACTCGTTCAAACCGCCAGATTTTTCCTGAGCCTCATAAATGGTAACGGCATGTCCGTGCATCGCCAGTCTATGCGCACATGAAAGTCCCGCCGGACCTGCGCCAACAATCGCAATCTTTTTGCCTGTATCAGCGGCGCGAGAAAATGGATGGCCATCAGTTGTCTTCATGAGATTGTCTGTTGCGTATCGTTGTAGCTGGCCGATTTTCACCGGTTTACCCTCTGCTACTTCGCGCACACAAACTTCCTCACAGAGTGTTTCGGTTGGGCATACACGGGCACACATGCCACCCATAATATTTGATTCTAGAATAGTCTTCGCAGACCCGTTCGGGTTATTCGTTGCGATTTGCCGGATAAACAACGGAATATCAATGCTGGTTGGACACGCTGTCATACAGGGCGCATCATAACAAAAATAGCATCTATCTGACTCAACCAGAGCTTCGTGTTCGGTCAACGGAGCGTGGAGATCGGCAAAATTATCTGCCAACTTCTCAGAGCTTAACCTACCTGTTTTTATATCTGCCATAATCTCGTTCTTTCCAAAATCGCGATGAGTCTAACCTAGTGCGAAATTTACTTGAAAAATCGCATTGCAAATTCAGTGTAATAGCTCAGGCCCGAAGGCCTGAGCAGACCGTAAACTTATTTCAGTGCTTTATCAGAGATAATTGAAGTCCAAGCGCCTTCCGGCTCTTTGGTAATCACTGGATCCGAACCCGCAGACAATAGGGTTTCTACTGTTCTCTTATAGTCAGCTTCTTCAAGCGCACCATTTGAACCAGCGGTTAGCTTGGCAATCTCGCGCATCATACGCTTCTGGTGCTTTTCGGTTTGAGCACCGGACGCATCATTTTCAAGAACGATTTCCGCTGCTTCATCGGGATTAGCTTCCGCATACTTCCAACCCTTCATAGAGGCGCGGACGAACCGAACCATCTGGTCTTGGAATGCTTCGTCTTTCAGCTTGTCTTCAAGAACGTAAATACCGTCCTCAAGGGTTGCGACACCTTCATCTTCATACTTGAAAGTAATCAAATCATCCGCAGAAAGACCTGCATCTATAATCTGCCAATACTCGTTATACGTCATAGTTGATACGCAAGCTGCCTGCTTTTGCAGGATCGGATCAACGTTAAAGCCCTGCTTGAGAACCGTAACACCATCATCACCACCATCGGTTTTGAGACCCAATTTACTCATCCATGACAAGAACGGATATTCGTTGCCAAAGAACCAAACGCCAAGCGTCTTGCCTTTGAAGTCCGCTGGAGATGTAACACCAGAATCCTTGCGACAGGTAAGCATCATGCCTGATGACTTGAAAGGCTGGGCGATATTGACCAACGGCACACCCTTTTCACGGGTAGCTAGTGCTGATGGCATCCAGTCAAGAACAACATCTGCACCACCGCCTGCAAGAACTTGCGCAGGTGCGATGTCTGGTCCACCTGGCTTGATCTCAATGTCGATATCTTCTTCTTTGTAGAAGCCTTTATCCTTGGCAACATAGTAACCAGCGAACTGAGCTTGAGTTACCCATTTCAATTGCAGCGTGACCTTATCAGCCGCCATTGCACTATATGCAGCAAGCGACATTGCAGTTGCCATTAGTAGTGTTGAAAATTTCTTCATTTGTAGTCTCCCTTTTTTCACTTCCATGATTACTCCTCCAAAGGACAACATGCCCTAACGCGCTCCCGCCCGAATGGACGGATGCCAAAAAGTGACAGCTCTCTCGACGAGCGCCACTAATCCATAAAATGCTGATCCAGCTAATGCAGCGACTGCAATCTCTGCCCACACCATATCGACGTTCATTCTGCCGACTTCTGTTGAAATACGAAAACCCATTCCAACAATTGGTGTTCCAAAAAACTCCGCAACAATCGCACCAATGAGTGCAAGTGTTGAGTTCAATTTCAATGCGTTGAATATAAATGGTGCGGCTGCAGGCAAACGCAGTTTGGTGAGCGTTTGCCACCAGGAGCTTGCGTATGTTTGCATAAGGTCTTTTTCCATTGAGCCTGCAGCTGCAAGACCCTGCACGGTATTCACCAGCATCGGAAAAAAAGTCATGATCACTACAACAGCTGCTTTTGATTGCCAGTCAAACCCGAACCACATCACCATGATCGGCGCAACGCCCACAATAGGAAGCGCGGAAACAAAATTGCCCAAAGGTAAGAGGCCTCGCTGCAAAAACGGAGAGCGGTCAATTAATAGCGCAACGATGAAACCCGATCCGCAACCCAGCACGTAACCTGCCAAAACTGCTTTCAAAAAGGTTTGTTGAAAGTCGGCCCACAGGATTGGACCTGAATTCATGATGCGATCCCAGATCATGGAAGGGGGTGGCAATAGAACACTTGGCACTTGCAAGCCACGAACGACCAATTCCCAAATCACAAAAATTGTTACGCCAAATATTATCGGCACCAACAGGTCAATACCGCGCTGTAAGCCAACATTTGTGCCCGTATTGATTGCAACAAGCCGCTGGTTAAGCCACCAAGTGAAAGCCCAGAAAACCAGAGCGGCAATGATATACGTCATGCAACTGCCCCTTCCGGTTTTTGTCCCATGCGTTTCAAGACATAAGTATGCGCAACTCCAACCAACATCACAAGAATTGCAGCAAGTGCAGCAGCCATGAACAAAGCGGACCAGATTTGAACGGTCTGTCCATAGTAAGAACCAGCCAATAGTCTTGCACCCAATCCGGCAACCGCACCCGTTGGCATTTCACCGACGATTGCACCAACAAGCGAAATGGCCACTGCAATCTTTAGAGACGTGAAGAGATACGGCATGGAAGACGGCCAGCGCAGTTTCCAGAAGGTTTGAGCGCTGGACGCGTTATAGGTGTGCATCAAGTCTAACTCGCTTGAACTTGGAGAACGCAGCCCCTTCACCATACCAACGACTACGGGAAAGAACGACAGATATGTCGAGATCAACGCCTTTGGTAGCAGGCCAGAAATTCCAGCAGCGTTCAGCACAACGATAATCATTGGTGCGATGGCAAGGATTGGAATTGTTTGTGAGGTAATCACCCATGGCATTACGGATTTATCCATCGCTCTGTTATGAACAATGCCCACCGCCAGTGCGATACCCAATGCCGTACCGATAACAAACCCAAGCAGTGTTGCGGAAAGGGTTATCCAAGAATGATAAATCAGCGAGCGTTTGGATGTGATCTTTTTCTCGACCGTTGTCTTGTATATCTCACCAAACACCTGATGCGGTGCCGGCAAAACTGGGCGCTCTTGCGCCATGGTAAGCGAAACTAATTCTGAAAACTCAGGCGCTGGCCTGTCTTGCCGTTCCGCCTGGTCAAACTCGAAGGGCGCATTCATCCAAACCACACAGGCATACCAAAACACGACAATGATCGCGAGAATAGTAAGCACTGGGATAGTCTTGCCCTTATTCGTCATATGAATGCCCCGCTCTTAGGCCATCGCGGACGCGGTGTGCGATATCAAGAAACTCTTTGCTCTCACGAATTTCCAACGGACGCTCACGCGGAAGCGTGGATTCAATAACATCGTAAATCTTACCCGGGCGCGGAGACATCACAACGATCTTGGTAGACAGATAGACGGCCTCAGGAATGGAGTGTGTGACGAAGCAAATCGTCTTGTTTGTGCGGTCCCAAAGCTTCAACAATTGCTCGTTCAAATGGTCACGCACAATCTCATCGAGCGCGCCGAATGGTTCATCCATCAAGAGAAGATCGGCATCAAAGGCCAGTGCCCTCGCAATGGAAGCGCGTTGTTGCATTCCGCCTGATAGCTGCCATGGAAACTTCTTTCCAAAACTCGCCAGATCTACAAGCTCAAGAACGTTATCAATACGCTTGCGCTGTTCATCTTTTGACAGACCCATAATCTCGAGTGGCACAGCGATGTTTTTCTCAATCGTGCGCCAGGGCAAAAGCGAAGCCGCCTGAAATACATATCCGTAAGCGCGTTGCATCCGCGCTTCTTCCGCGGTCATGCCGTTTACCGAAATAGAGCCACCTGTCGGCTTTTCCAGATCAGCAATGACACGCAGGAAGGTTGTTTTTCCGCAGCCGGACGGACCAATAAACGAAACAAAATCACCCTGCTCCACATCAAGGTTGATGTCAGACAATGCATGAACCGGACCGTCATTGGTCTTGAAAGTAAGGTCAAGGTTTTTGGCAGAAACGATGGTCATGCAGCTTTGCCTTCACTCACGCGGATTAAATCAAGGGCTTGCTCAATTTCACCAACTGCCTGTTTATCAAGGGGCAACAATGGCCGTGGCAGACTAAACTTTCCAAGACCTAGCATCGCACTTATTTCGTAAATAACACGAATGCTTCCATAGGCATTGAATGTGGCCCATAGCGGTTCAAGAGATGTATTTAATTCAGATAACTCAGCTTCATTGTTCCGCGCGTTCCATAGGTCGATTGCACATTTTGGCAGAGTCCCAGCCAATACCGAATACCACGCATCTGCACCCGCTCTAAGAGCTCCGGTAATTGCCGCATCGCCAGAATAACCCAAACTCATTGGCGTGTTGATATCATTGCGCAATCTTTCAAGTTGAGCTGAAAAATTACGGTCGTCAGGAGGAGGGTTTTTTACCCCTGTAATCAAGCCATTATTAGCAAGCTTTACTAATAAGTCCTCACTGAGTGAGAAGCCTGTCGTACCGGGATTGTTGTAAAAACAAACCGGAATATCAACAGAGTTTGATACATCTTCAAATAATGCGCTTACTTCGTTATCCGTTAGTGGCAAATAATTTATAGGCGCTATGAGCAAGCCTTTTGCTCCGGCGTTTTGTGCGCTTTTGGCAAAGGTCAGCACATCGCTGGTACGCATTGCACCAACACTTGCAATGACCGGTGTATCGCCAGCGGCTTCAATCGCTGCCTTCAGGGCGCGTTCACGTTCTTTGATAGAGAGATACATGTAGCATCCGGTCGAGCCAAGCACACCGATTGAAGATATACAATCGCGCTTCAACCGTTCGATCAACTGACCAAACCGATCCAAGTCAACAACACCATTTTCATCGGCAGGTGTTGTCGGAAAAGCGGAAAGTCCTGAGAAAGGCAACACCTTATACCCCACTTGCCGGAATGCCAGTGCGTTTAACTGGTGTCGGGTTAGTCAACTCTTTCCAAGTAGAAAGCGCTTGGTTGACGGTGCCATTGGCTTGTCTTTTCACAAATTTGCCGTGGCCCTCTTTGGTTTTCACTTCACCATCATGAACCGCAATCATCCCGCGCGTTAGCGTGAAGCGTGGAAGACCTTTGACGTGTTTTCCTTCAAAGACATTATAATCAATCGCAGATTGCTGATTGCCTGACGTAATCGTCTTTTCTTTTTCCGGATCCCAAACCACAAGGTCGGCATCGGCGCCCACAAGCACAGCGCCCTTTTTGGGGTAGAGGTTCATAATCTTTGCAATGTTGGTGGATGTGACCGCAACAAACTCATTCATGGTTAGGCGACCTGTAGCAACGCCGTAAGTCCATAGCATTGGCAAGCGATCTTCGAGGCCACCTGTGCCGTTTGGAATTTTGGTGAAGTCACCCACGCCATAGCGCTTTTGTTCTGTGGTGAACGCGCAATGGTCGGTCGCTACCACAGACAGGGAACCCGCCTGCAATCCTGCCCATAGGCTATCCTGATTTTTCTTGTCACGGAACGGTGGAGACATTACGCGGCGGGCGGCATGGTCCCAATCCTTGTTGAAATATTCGCTTTCATCCAGTGTTAGGTGCTGGATGAGCGGCTCACCCCAAACCCGCTTGCCTTGTTGCCGCGCGCGGCGAATGGCTTCGTGGCTGTCTTCACAAGAGGTATGCACAACATAAAGCGGCGCACCTGCCATGTCCGCAATCATGATCGCACGGTTGGTCGCCTCACCTTCTACTTGTGGCGGACGGGAATAGGCATGAGCTTCAGGGCCGTTATTGCCATCGGCCAACAGCTTGGCAGAGAGTTCTGCAACTACGTCACCATTTTCTGCGTGAACCATAGGAATAGCCCCCAATTCCGCGCAGCGCTGGAATGAAGAATAGAGTTCATCATCGTTCACCATCAACGCGCCCTTATAGGCAAGGAAGTGTTTGAACGTGTTGATGCCCTTTTCTTTGACAACGGTTTCCATCTCGTTGAAAACTTGCTCGCCCCACCAAGTGATTGCCATGTGGAAAGAATAGTCACAATTCGCGCGGGTGGATTTATTGTCCCACATTTGAATAGCTTCCAGCAGTGACTGCCCGGGAGAAGGCAGACAGAAATCAACGACCATTGTTGTGCCGCCTGACAGGCCAGCACGTGTGCCACTCTCAAAATCATCGGTGGAGTATGTACCCATAAACGGCATTTCGAGATGGACGTGCGGGTCGATCCCGCCGGGCATTACATAACAGCCCGTAGCGTCGAGTTCTTCACCGCCGGAAAGGTTTGGACCAATGGCAGAGATCACGCCATTTTCAATTTGAACATCCGCTTTGTAGGTTAGATCAGCGGTTACGATTGTTCCATTTTTGATCGTTGTTGTGGTCATGAATTCTCTCCCTAAGAAACAATTTCTGCAGTTTCGACTACCGCATGGAACAAGACTTCTGCGCCCGCAGTGGACCATTCCTGAGAAATTTCTTCAGCTTCGTTGTGACTAAGGCCGTCAACACATGGGCACATTACCATTGCGGTTGGTGCGCATCGGTTGATCCAGCATGCATCATGCCCTGCCCCCGAAACCAGATTACGGTGTGAATAGCCCAAGCGTTCCGCGGCGTTTCTGACAGCTGAAACACATTTGTCATCAAACTTTACAGGATCAAAACCACCGACTTTTTCTATTTCGATTTCAAGACCCATTTGATCGCAGATTTCTTTTGCGCCGATTTCCAGACGTTGCTCCATATCAGTGATCACGTCCAATTCCGGTGAGCGGAAATCAATCGTGAAGACAGCCTTTCCCGGAATGACATTTCGTGAATTTGGATAGACATCAATATGCCCGGCTGCCCCTACAGCATCAGGCTTATGGCTCCATGCGATTTCATCGACGAGTTCCAGAATACGTGCCATGCCTAGGCCTGCATTCTTGCGCATCGGCATCGGAGTAGAGCCCGTATGGCTCTCTTTGCCTGTGATGGTTACTTGCGTCCAAGACAGGCCCTGCCCGTGAGTGACAACACCAATGTCAACGCCCTCAGCTTCAAGGATTGGTCCTTGTTCAATATGCAATTCAAAAAAGGCATGCATTTCGCGATTGCCGACTTCCTCGTCACCCTTCCAGCCAATGCGGGCAAGTTCATCACCGAAGGTTTTGCCATCCGCATCTTCTTTCGCGTAAGCCCACTCTTGGGTGAATTGTTTTGCGAATACACCAGAAGCCATCATAGCCGGAGCAAAACGCGTTCCCTCTTCATTGGTCCAGTTGGTCACAATAATAGGATGCTTGGTTTTGATAGCCAAATCGTTCAGTGTTCTGACAATCTCCAACCCAGCCAACACGCCCAATACGCCGTCATAGCGCCCGCCTGTTGGCTGTGTATCCAAATGCGATCCCACGTAAACCGGAAGCGCATCAGGATCCGTTCCTTCGCGATGCATGAACATTGTGCCCATTTGATCGACACTCATGGTCATGCCGGCATCTTCACACCACTTTTGAAAAAGTGCGCGACCTTCGGCATCTTCGTCCGTGACGGTCTGACGATTACAACCACCCGCTATGCCTGGTCCAATGAGTGCAATCTCATGAATTGATTCCCACAGTCGATCACCATTGATGCGCAGATTTTGACCTGGTGCAGACATTTAGATTTCCTCTTTGTAATTTGATTGAGATACTAGGCATGACACATCCATGACGATGGAAGACATTGCTGTGCTATCTAAAAATTTGTGGGCGAGTGAGAGAGGCTTCCAACCAAAACTGGATGGATATGCAATTGGAGCAGGCACAGAGAGGTATCTTGCTGCAAGCTTCAACGTGATACACCGTGGTGAATGTTTGAATCCTTGTTTCTGCTGCGGTCAGCAAAGTGCGTCGTCACATGGGCCTCCTAAACAACACATTGCAATAATAGAAATTATTCTGCACGATCGGTCAAGTTTCTTTTTGCACGATCGGTCAGGTTTTTTGTTTGCGCGAAATCACGAAACGCCTTAATTTAAAAATCAAATATAAACTTCCTTTGGAATATGAGCCTTCATGCACGGCCGCGAAACAAAACAGCAAACACGCCTTCGTAATGAGGCAAAAATTTTACATGCTGCTGAAATTGTATTTGCAGAATCCGGCTATAAGGGCGCTTCCATTAGCAAGATTGCAGAAGTAGCAGGCGTGCCGAAATCCAACATCGCCTATTACTTTGAATCAAAAGAAAATTTATACAACACCGTCATCAATGACATTTACAGTCTTTGGCTTAATGCTTCCAATCGAATGGACAATACCGATGATCCCATCAATGCATTGGAGTCCTACATTCATGACAAGATGGACCTTGCACGTGAGCGCCCTCACGGATCTAAAGTATGGGCAAACGAGATCATTCACGGTGCGCCGTTCATCAAGCCTTATATTGAAGGCTCGCTAAAAGAGTGGATCGACTCCAGAAGTAAAATTCTAAAACGATGGATGAAAGAAGGACATCTTATTAAGATGGAGCCAAAGACAATCCTTTATTTGATTTGGTCAACCACCCAACACTACGCCGACTTTTCGTGTCAGATAGAGGCGCTTAACGGCAATAAAGAATTGAGTGATAAACAATGGGCTGATGCAAAGAAAACTGTGACCGAGATTATTCTCAGGGGCATTGGGTTTAAACTGCCAGACAACGCATAAGCTTTTTCTTATTTAGCGAAAATCATGGTCCAAAACAGCGCGATGATGGTCAAAGCAATTCCCATCATAATACTCAAGCTTGGCCATCCATTCCCAAGCAGCCCCTCATAAGTGACCACAAAAACAGGGATGAGATATCCGTAAGATAAAACTTTGGAAGCAGGTAAAATCAGGGACGCATATTGCAGCAACAAGAATGTAATAGCAGTTGTAAACACCGCTAGGTAACCGATTACAAACCAGACAATCTCCGGAATATCCGCCCACTTGATATCCAAAATATTGGATGCGCCTATGGTAGCCGTTATTAGTAAGCAAGCCAGTAATGTTGTTACTGTGAAGGAGTAGGTGTCTTCGTCTTGATTTAGGCGACGGATCAAAGGCGCATATGCTGCATAGGCTACGCATCCCAGGAAAAAAATCAGCTCACCCCTACCGATTTTGAAACTCAGTAATGCGTTCAAATCCCCTTTGAAGATGATCCATAGCGCACCGCAGGCGGCGATCAAAAGACCAAGCCAAATCCTAAAACCGGAAACCTGACGTAGAAACACCCATCCAAAACCAGTGCTGAACAATGGCACCAAGGTAAAAACCGCGCTTGTCGAAACAGGTGATGTAAATTGAAGTGCGATGAACATAGTGATGAAATAGGCGGCAGATAAACCGCCGAGAATCACAAATCTCCATGGTGCTGCCGTGACGATGGGTATGGACCTGTATTTTACCATGCCAAAAGCCATCATCAAAATAAACGCACAGAAAAAACGTATGGCGTTCAATGCGTCCGGCTCCACAAAAGGAGCTGCCATGTGTCCAAAAGAAAAAGAGCCCGATATCAGTGCAATAAAACATAGCATTGCTATGTGAGCAGATGCTGTGCGACGACTGCCTTGTCTTTCAATCGTCACTTCGCTCATGGACAAGCTTTCCCAGTATCGGTCAGCGTTTTATTTTGTGCCGTACATCCGGTCACCCGCATCCCCAAGACCAGGCATGATATAACCCTTATCATTGAGGCGTTCGTCAATTGCGGCGGTAAAAATTTGCACATCAGGATGAGCGGTTGTTAGAGCTTCAATGCCTTCTGGTGCCGACAGTAAACATACGAATTTTATGTTTTTAGCCCCGCCCTCTTTTAACTTGGTAATAGCAGCAGAAGCAGAATTTGAAGTGGCCAGCATTGGATCAACTGCAATCACCAGCCTGTCTTCCATGCTCTTTGGCACTTTGTAATAATACTCAACAGGCTGAAGCGTATCATGATCACGGTAAAGGCCAACAAATCCTACTCTTGCAGAAGGAACCAAATCCAGCATGCCGTCCAGAAGTCCATTTCCAGCTCTTAAGATAGAGATGAACGCAAGCTTTTTACCTGCAAGAACAGGAGCTTCCATTTCCTCCATTGGAGTGTGAATGGTTTTGGTTGTAAGAGGAATATCACGCAGCACTTCATATGTGAGGAGCGTTGAAATTTCGCGAAGTAACTGGCGAAAAACTGCTGACGGTGTCTTCTGTTCTCGCATGATTGATAATTTATGCTGAATTAGCGGGTGATCAACCAATGTTACATTTTGATGCGTACTCATTGTAAAAACTTCCTGGTCATACGTGAATATCGTTGTTCCTTAGAATTGCTTCAAACACAATGATTTTAAGTTTGGAACTTTAAGTTTGGCTGTGGACAGTTCTCCGTATTCAAACAACGCATTTATGTGCGTCAAAAGTAGCCCGAGGGCTAGGAATGTGACCTAGTGTCAGGACCCTAGTCATCGAGATGACTGTAATGCAGAAATAGCGCATGATAATTTACGTTGATACTGAAGTCAGAGTAACTCTCAATCCAGTTCATACGCTCTCTCAATAAAAGCCGTAACGTGCGGTAATCAGGCGATTTGACAAAAAATTGAATATCTTTGTTTTCCGAAAGAGCCAAAAACCATCCATCCATAGTTTGTACAATTCGGATATCTTTTTCAGTTAAATTCATGAGATCAGATAATTTTCTTTCCACAATAGTAAGCAGTCGCGCACAATATCACTGTGAAGAAAACATCCTCTTTTTGAAGAAGTTGTTAAAAAGTGTTGCACAACATGCGGTTTATGTTGTACGACATAATCAACGTGTTGTACAACACTAATGAATTTGATTTCAGGGGTGAGTTATGCTGAACATCGTCAGTAACCAAAGAACACCACAAAAGACATTCACTTTGCATGAATTGGTGTCTTTGAAAGAAATTCTAGAGAGATCTTTAATTCAAGCATCTGCTGCTTTGAGTGATTTCCAAACTCGCAATGATCACAAGAGTAAAGCTTGGCATCTGGATCCGGAATACATCAATCTTGCCGATACCGAGTTGGGTCTTCAGCAGGAATGTTCTGAGGTTGTCGAGGCCATATTCGGATACGAGCCGCAGAATGGGCAAGAGCATGGATTGAAAATCTCTACGCTTCTTTCTGATGTATCTCTTGAACTGTTAAAACCTACACACGTTGATGCGATCAAACGCGATCAACTCCATTTTGTAGAATAACACTCGTCTCAAATCATACATATTTTGGAGTTGTGGGATGGTTGGAACCGTTAAGTTTCCTGAAAGCGCTCGCAAAAACATTGCCTACCAAATCAGGGGGACGTTTAGAGCTTTTGAAAATACTCTAATCAAGTTTCTCAAAGACAAAAATATTTCTGTTGCTTATTTCCATGTTCTACGGCTTCCATGGGATGATAATGGGTTCAGTCGCAAAGACATATCTAAGTTAGCTTTTATTACCCCAAGCGTGACGTCTCAGTTGATTAAAAAGATGACTAAGGACGGCATTCTTAGCGATATCAAAGTCAGCAATGAAAAAAAGGCAAGAAAAGTCGCCCTTACGACAAAGGGTCATTCTTTTCGAGCTTCCATCATTGATGGTTCATTGGCATTGGCTGATAATGCGAGTGATAATCTTTCAGACGACGAGGTTGAGAACTTAATCAAAATGCTCACAAACATCAGAAGCAAACTGGAAGCCGAACATTAAGCTATTGCTGCTAGAGCGTATCTGGCTTGGATTGAACCGTTTGAACGCCGTGGCGTTTGTGC
>CAZEPF010000029.1:0-21881 GCA_964514045.1 uncultured Rhizobiaceae bacterium
AAATCAAAAATCCAACCCATCAAATCGATTCAATCCAAGACAGACACGCTCTAACCAGAAGCACCGCGCCCTTAAGTAAACGGCGAGTTTGCTGTTGGAATTGTTGGTACGGTTTCAGCGTCCCTTTGACCATCGCTTGGAAGGTTTTGGATCTCCTTAAAGCAGACAATGACAGCGACAACGCCAAAGATTACGCCGCCCAAGCCCCAACCTGCCAATACACCTTCTGGCCCCCATTGTTTGCCAATCCATACAAATGGAATAATGCCCAAGGTCGCACGACCCCAGTTGAACAGGGTTGAATAAATTGGAAAGCCAAGATTGTTGAAGGCAGCATTGGCAACAAATAACGCACCGTTGAAGATAAAACTTCCCGCCACAAACAGGCAGAAGAACCGCACCAGATCAGCGGCATCATCACGTGCGCTAAACGCATCAGATATATAAGGCCATGAGAGTGCCAGAATAGACCATACAGTGACCGAGTAAATCAGGGTAAAGACCAGACTGTTCCACATGGCAGAATGCACACGGTCTAATAATCCTGCGCCAAGGTTTTGACTGAGAATAGGCCCAACCGCACCTGACAGTGCAAACACAGCCGCAAAGGCAAGCGGCATTAAACGACCAACAATCGCCCATCCTGCAACCGCATCATCGCCAAACTCTGATATGGCAGCCGTGACGTATGCATTGCCAATCGGTGTTGCAATTTGGGTTAAAACAGCCGGTACGGCAATCGTAAGATAGGGCCGTATTGATTTTTTTATCCATTCAAGATCTGGGCGCTCTACCATTTTGTGGACCACCAAAACGCCATGCAAACCAACTGCTAACAGGATGATCCGCACAAACAGGATTGCCCAGGCCGCACCATATATTCCCATGTCGAAGCCAAAGATGAAAAGCGGATCAAATACCAGTGCTGCCATGCCTGCTGAAAGGGTGATATACATGGCCCGCTTCGCATCGCCTTGTGCACGCAAAAGCGAAGAACACGCCATGCCAATGGCCATCAAGGGAAACGACACCAATACAATTTGCATGAAGCCTAGTGACATTTCATGCGTTCGCCCTTTTGCGCCTAATAATTCAAGAATGACGGGTAGAAGCGGGAAAAAGACGAGAACGACCGCAACGCCCATGACCATCATAAAGATTAGCGCGGCACCTGCATTCTTGCGCGCTGCCTTCGTATCACCAGACCCAATTGCCTTAGCGGTCACAGCAGTTGAGGCAATTGAAAACCCGATTGAGATAGAAATAGTAAAGAACATGATGGTTGAGGCATAGCCAACAGCTGCGGCCAATTCCTGCTCGCCCAAAAGCGAAATATAAAACAGGTTCACCACATCGACGAGGAAAATGGCAAGCAGTCCCACCGCGCCTGTCGATGTCATCGTAATGACATGCCCCATGGTAGAGCCTTGCGTGAATACAGCTTTTGCTTTGCCTTCAGCCACTATTGTGTTGTCTCTTCTTTAATATCTTCTTCCACCATTTCGCGTGAGCGCTCATCCAGCGCTTCTGCACCATGGGAAGGCTGAACCAAGGGCTCAGGCTGAACAGGTTTTACGTGAAGATGATCAGATCCTGCGTATATGCCTTCGCGATACTGAACCAGTAATCTCGCCTCATCCAGATGGCGGATTTCATCCGTGATTTCTGCTGCCTCTTCACTCGTTTTACCAAGCCCCAGCAACATCTGATTACCCAATACCAAAGCGGATTCAAACGTTTCCCGCGTGTGAAACTTCACGGGTTTATCCATCAATTGCAGCGTGTGAGCACGGTCAAATGCACGCGCGTAAATCTGTTTGTCGGGAAACTCGCTTGCGATCAGATCAATGATGCGATTGGTGACTTCAGGACTATGCGTACATACGCACACCATGGAACATTCTTTAATGCCGGCAGACACCAATACTTCTTTGCGCGCTCCATTACCAAAATAAATGCGGAAGCCAAACTTAGCAGCCTGACGAATAATATTGGGGCTGTTGTCAATCACAGTAAGTTCCGTGCCTGACGCAAGCAGAGATTGGGCTACTACCTGCCCCATTCTTGAAAAGCCAATCATTAGAACTGGTGCGCCAGCGTCCTCGAAGTCTTCTTCCATGTGTTCTTCAAAATCCAGGTAATCGATGATTTTACCCGCAATCCAAACGGCAAGCGGGGTCAGCGTCATGGATAAAATGATGACTGCGATTAAAAACGATGTGGTGTTGGAACCAATGATGAAATTGGACGCGGCAGCCGCAAATAAAACAAAGCCGAATTCACCATGTTGGGCAAGCATGGCAGAAGTTCGTATTGCTTCTTCATTGCCTGATCCAAAGGCCCGGCAGGAGAAATAAATCACACCCGCTTTAACGACCATCGCACCGATGACCAATGCGATGATGGAAAGCCAGTTTTCTGTAAGGACATCCACATCCAGTGATAGGCCAACCGCCATAAAGAACAGGCCAAGCAAGATGCCACGGAACGGTTCTATATTGGCTTCAAGCTCGTGTTTGAAGGATGACTCAGCCAGCAAGACACCCGCTAAAAAAGACCCAAGGGCCATAGATAATCCAGCAGCCTGCATCAACATGGCAGACCCAAAGACCACCAATAAAGCAGTAGCAAGCATTGCCTCTTGCGCGCCTGTTCTGGCGATGACTGATAAAAGCGGGTTCAACACATATCGTCCGGCCAAAATCACAGTAGAAATCGCTGCCAACCCGATGATAAACGCGTTCCAATCCGACCCTTGGTCAAGGCTGTATCCAAGCAGTGGCAGAATGGCCAACATCGGTATGATCGCCAGATCCTGAAATAGAAGAATGGATAGGGTTTTGCGTCCATGGGGGGCATTGGTTTCTCCGCGAGATTCCAACATCTGTAAGGCAAAGGCAGTGGAAGAAAGTGCCAAGCCAAATCCTGCAACAAGTGCTAGATTAAAATTACCCACCAAAATCCATGCAAATATTGTGAGTAAAACTCCGCAGGCAAACACTTGTGTTGCCCCAAGCCCCAGAATATCACGCCGCATCGCCCAAAGCCTTGCGGGCTTCATTTCCAAACCGACAATAAAGAGAAGAAACACGATGCCCAGTTCGGCAAAATGAAGAATGTCTTTCCCATTCACCACAACACCAAGAATAGGGCCAAGAATAATGCCAGCGGCCAGATAACCCAGAACAGTTCCCAGACCAATTCGCTTGAAGATTGGAGCAGCAATCACCGCACCCGTCAGCAAAACCACCGCCTGTGTGTAAATTTCAGGATTGGCTGACGCCATTTCCGGTTTCCTTTCTTGCCCAGCCGAGCCGTTGTTACGATAGCATATACCTTGCAAGTAATGACATAGAGGCCTATGTCTCGCTTGCAAACATTCCTTTATCAAAATCCGTTTGATTTTCTATCATGACAGACCTTACCCTTCTTGAAGCTGATGCACTGAAACTTGTTTCGGAGGCAAAGACTGCAGGGGCTGATGCCTGTGATGTTGTTGTTGCCAGCAGCAAAAGCCATTCTGTTGGTATTCGTGATGGCGAGATAGAAAACTCCAAACGATCTGAATCTGATTCACTTAGCTTGCGCGTGTTCGTTGGCGACAAAGTGGCGTCTGTTACAGGTAATTCAAGAACAGGATTAGACAGACTTGCTGAGCGCGCTGTGGCGATGGCGAAAGTCTCGCCTGATGACCCGTATCAGGGTCTGGCGGATCAGAACCGCTTATACGATGTGGAGAATCTAGCACATGATATTAAGACACTCGATCTTCTGGATGAAACTGATCCGAGTGCAGCGTATCTGGAAGCACTGGCACGAAAGTGCGAACAGGCAGGGTTGGGCGTCAAAGGAGTTTCCAAATCTATTGGCGCTGGCAGCGGATGGTCTCGGTCAGGGTTTGTATTGGCAACCTCAGATGGATTTTCTGCAAGCTACGAACGCTCCGGCGCGTCACTTTCAGCTACAATGGTTGCAGGCGAAGGCACAACGATGGAACGCGATTATGATTTCTCGTCTGCCATTCATCTGGAAGATTTAGACGCACCTGAAGATGTTGGACGAAGTGCGGGCGAACGGGTGGTGAAGCGCATTGGCCCTAAACAGGTAAAATCCGGCAGCTACCCGATTGTGTGGGACAGGCGGATTTCAGCAGGTCTACTTGGTACGCTGATGGGGGCGATTAACGCATCTTCTGTGGTTCGAAAGACAAGCTTCCTGCGTGACATGATGGGTAAGCAGGTTACAGCAAAAGGCATTCACATTATTGATGACCCGTTGATGATACGTCGTCCCGGCTCCAAACCATTTGATGGTGAAGGGGTCGCAACGTCCAAGATTGATTTCATCAAGGATGGCGAACTTCAGGAATGGGTTCTGGATAGTGCGAGTGCAAAAGAATTGGGCCTTACTACAAATGGCCGCGCGGGACGTGGTGGAACAGGTACTAGCCCAAGTTCCACCAACAGTTTCATGCAAGCCGGAGATGTTTCATTCAAGGACATGATCAGCGGCATTTCGGATGGACTATACCTGACAGAAACCATCGGTCACGGTATCAATATGGTGACAGGCGATTACTCCAAAGGTGCCGCGGGCTATTGGATTAAAAATGGCGAAATCACCCATCCCGTTGCTGAAATTACGGTTGCAGGAAATTTGAAAGACATGTTCATGAACATGACCCCAGCCGATGACCTAGAATTCCGCTATGGCAGCGATGCGCCCACCTTACTCATTGAAGGCATGACGATTGGCGGCAATTGATACCCCATCTGCTGATCTGAACTTGATGATGGATGCTGCGAGACAAGCTGGCGCAATCGCGATGCGTTATTTCAAAGGCAGTAACGAAGTCTGGTATAAAAGCGGAAACTCACCTGTATCCGAGGCGGATAAAGGCGTTGATAATTTTCTACGCGAGACGTTTGAAACACAGCGCCCTGACTATGCCTGGCTGTCGGAAGAAACCGAAGACAATAATGAACGCATTTCTGCTAAACGTGTTGTCATTGTAGACCCGATTGACGGGACGCGAGGTTTTATCGAAGGGCGAACAGAATGGTGTATCTCCATCGCGATTGTTGAACAGCAAAAACCCATTGAGGCTGTTTTATATTGTCCTGCCTTAGATGAACTATACGCTGCCAGCAAAGATGCAGGTACCATTCTACCCGAGAAACCTATCACTGATCGTAAGGATAACCGCCCACGTGCAACAGGCTCGAAGAAATTGATCGAAGTGCTTGACGGTCTTGCTGACAAACCCTTTGACGTAACGGGCTTTATCCCCTCACTTGCCTATCGTCTGGCGCTGGTGGCAACAGGCGAATTGGATGTGGCCTTTGCACGAGGCGGAGCCAGCGAATGGGATGTGGCTGCGGCTGATCTGATACTCAGTGAAAGCGGGTGTTCTTTGGTAAATTCTGATGGGCACTCAATTCTTTATAACAAGTTGAATGTGAAGCTTCCTGCAATGGCGGCCTTACAATCTGATAAGGCTGGCATCATTCTTCCCCTTGCGAAATCAAGCGGGATTCTTCAATAGTTTCGAAACTCGCAATAACAGGACCGGGATATCCCATGACTGACCAGAATAACCCTCAACAATTATTACACCTCGTATTTGGAGGTGAGTTGAAAGACCTAGAGCACACAGAATTCCGTGATTTGGAAAAGCTGGATATTGTAGGCATGTACCCAAATTATGCGGAAGCCGTAACCGCTTGGAGATCAAAAGCTCAATCCACAGTTGATAACGCGCATATGCGTTATTTCATCGTTCACATGCACAAATTACTTGATCCAGATGGTGATGGGAAATTCGGTTAAACCTTTTCACAAAGTCAACCGACACCTAACCTATGAAATCCTTTTGGAAAAAATTGCGTCAAAGGCCACTGCGCCGTGCGTCCCGCGCGGTTATGAACAGTGGCATCACAGCGTCTATTTTATCACGTCTGGCGATCTGGTATTTGACGCTTGTCTATAAGACCAACAAATTCGTTATTGAACCTGCTGATGCACTTGAACGGATAACGCCCGAGCAGCCTGTCATCGTCGGAGTTTGGCATGGGCAACATATTCTGATGCCTGTATTGCCGATAGGATTGAAAGGCGCTGCGATGATCTCGCGCAGCATGGATGGTGAGGTCACTGCACGTATTGTCGAGCATTTCGGCAATAAGACCATACGAGCTTCTGGTGGACGCCAGCAAAAATCTACCTTGAAAAAAGGCGGTATGGTTGGCTTCATGGAAATGCTTCGTATGTTGGAAACTGGCACGAATGTTGTGCAAACGGCAGACATTCCCAAAGGCATTTCCAGACGTGCGGGACTGGGTATTGTGCAACTTGCCAAACGCTCTGGTGTTCCAATTGTGCCTTTGGCCATTGCATCAAGCAGACGGTTTATCTTTCAAAAAGCATGGGACAAGGCGGCGCTGAACATGCCGTTTGGCACAACCGCAATTTGTATTGGTCATTTGGTTCGTGTATCACAAGATGCTGACGATGAGGCGGTTGAGGCCGCACGTGAAATGCTTGAACAGCAATTAAACGAAGTCACGAAAAGAGCATATGAACTGTCTGGCAATCCTGAATGAATAGCGTGTTTTCAAAACTTGTATTTGGCATCTACCGGACAATCGGTCTTTTGGCTTATCCGTTCATGGGTCCGTTTTTGCGACTGCGCGCTTCACGCGGCAAGGAAGACCGCAAACGCCGCTATGAGCGCTATGGGTATCCTAGTGCGGAGAAGCCGGCGGGACCCCTGATATGGTTTCATGCAGCAAGTGTTGGGGAATCAATGGCGGTCATTCCGCTGATTGAGCATGTCAATAATCTTGGCATCAATACGATCATGACAACGGGCACAGTTACCTCTGCACAGATTGTACGCAAGCGATTACCGCAAGGGTCGTTTCACCAATATGTACCCTTGGACTTGAAGCCAGCGCTTGAGCGGTTTTTGGATCACTGGAAGCCTGATGCAGCGATTTTCACTGAATCCGAAATTTGGCCGATGACATTGATGGAACTGGCAAATCGCAAAATTCCACGCATTCTTGTAAATGCCCGTATGTCGGACCGGTCTTTCAAGCGTTGGAAGAATGCTTCCGGTTTTGCAGAAACCCTTTTCGAGACATTCTCCCATGTGATTGCGCAATCCGATTTGGATGCGGCGCGGTTCCGTGACCTTGGTGCAAGTCCCGTGGACGTTTCCGGCAATTTGAAAGTGGATACGGATTCCCTGCCCTACGAGGAAGGGGAACTTAACCGCCTCAAAGCAAAAATCGGAAACCGGCCATGCTGGCTTGCGGCAAGCACCCATGAAGGCGAAGAAGAAGCCGTTGGCAAAGTGCACTTTCATCTCAAGAAGAGCATTCCTGATTTATTAACGGTGATTGTTCCACGTCACCCTGATCGCGCGCCGGGGCTTGTGGCTCTTCTGCGTGAAAACAAGTTGAAGACTGCTCAACGCAGCCAGAATGAAGCCATCACACCCGATACGGATATCTATATGGGTGATACAATTGGTGAAATGGGGCTTTATTTGCGGATGGTGCAAATTGCATTTGTTGGCAAAAGTCTCAAAGCCTCTGGCGGGCAAAACCCTCTGGAACCCGCGATGACCGGAACCCCTATTATTTCCGGACAAGCGGTTCATAATTTCAGGGATGCTTACAGTAAATTACTGGATGCTGGAGCAGTTCGGCTTGTCTCCGATGAAAAAATGTTGGCAGCAAATCTTGAATATCTTTTCAAGCGGCCTGAAGAGCGCCAAATCATGGCGGACAACGCTAAACAGACCATTGAGAATATGCGTGGCTCATTGAAAAAAACCGCAAATATTCTTGATGCTTTTCTTTTCCCGCTGACTGTGAAACGAAATCTGGAAACCATGAACAATGGCACTGGATGAAGCCCCCCCATTCTGGTGGAAGAAAAACGCATGGCAGGCCTGGCTTGCCTCGCCGGTTAGCTATGTCTTTGGACAGGCTGCGGCTGCGCGGATGGATGCTGAACCGGGACATGCCGTTGATATACCCGTAATCTGCGTTGGAAATTTTGTGGCAGGTGGCGGCGGTAAAACTCCTACCGTGCAAATGTTAGTTCGGTATTTGCAATCTCAAAAAATGAAACCAGGAATTTTGAGCCGAGGTCATGGTGGCGCGATTACATCTGCCACGCTTGTAAATCTGGAACAGCATAATGCTCATGATGTGGGTGATGAGGCGCTACTACACGCGGCTATTACCAAAACTGTTGTATCTGCAGATCGGCCCAAGGGCGCTGAGGTGCTGCAAGGTGAAGGCTGCAACATTATTATCATGGACGATGGATTTCAAAATCCGTCCTTGAAGAAAGACTACAGGCTTGTTGTCATTGATACCAAACGTGGACTTGGCAATGGGTTTCCTATGCCGTCTGGTCCGTTGCGCGTTCCTCTAAAACGTCAACTCCAACATGCAGACGCTATTTTGATGGTAGATGGTTATGACGAGGGGTACCACGTGGTTCGCAAAATGGCGCGTGCGGGTAAGCCTGTATTTCATGCTAGCTCATCTCTGATTGGACGAAGTGCATTGAAGGGTAAGCCCGTGCTTGCTTTTGCTGGCATCGCTGATCCATCAAAGTTTTTTGACAGTCTTGAAAAAGCAGGCGCTAAACTTGTCGACCGCCAAGGGTATGGTGATCATCATGTGTTCTCCGAAGAAGAATGCGGTGATTTGATTGATCGCGCGAAGCGCCAAGATTTACAATTGGTCACGACCACTAAGGACCATGTGCGACTGCAAGGCATGGGTAAGGCGCAAGAGGCACTCGCTGAGCGTAGCGAAGCAATTAGGATGCAGCTTATTCCCGAAAACCCGGCAATGCTGGACATTATCTTAAAAGCAGCATTGAAGTCTGCGACCGAGCGCAGGCTCCTCAAGCGCAAGGAGATTGCACGCAATAAAGCTGCGATCAAGCTTGCGAATAAGAAGGCTGCCGCCGCCAAAAATTAACTGGCGGGTGGTCCAACCACGACCACGGACGGTTCTACAGAAAGAAGTTTCTTTGCCATCCGATTAACGTCTTCAATCGTCACTGCCTCGATTTGCTTAATGCGATTGCTGATATAGTCCTTGCCAAGCTTCTGTGTTTGTAGTCCCACCAAAACGCCAGCAATTTTACCCGATGTATCCAGATTATTGATGGCATAAGAACCCGCCACATATTTCTTTGCGGTGTTTAGTTCTTCTTGTGTGACACCCTTTTCAGCCATCCGCTCAAACTCGCTGCGCATTAGTGCAACGCTTTCCTTACGATTTTCAGCACGTGTGGAATTTGAGGCAATCAAGTAAGTGCTGTGTTTGCTGGTGACAATACCCGATGAAACTCCATAGGTCAGTCCACGCTTCTCTCTTAATTCTTCGTAGAGGCGCGAAGAAAACGAACCTCCACCCAATATATGGTTCATTAAATGGGCCGCAAAGAAATCGGGATCATCGCGTTTGAGGCCCTGATAAACCATCGTGATGGATGCATTGGGAACCGGCATTTCAATCGCGATATCATCACCCAGTGCTGGTTTGATATCTGCAATGTCTTTCAGCTTCGACTTTTCTGGCAATGCGCCAAATGTTTTATCGAGCAGTTCAGACAGTTCTGCTTCACTGATCGCACCCACTACACCAATGGTGAGTTGATCTCTTGCAAATAGGTTTTTGTGCATGGCAACGATGTCGTCGCGCGAAATGCTTGCAATTGATTCCTCGGTGCCGCTGGTTGATTTGCCATAGGGGTGATCGGAAAATAATGCCTCACGAACAGCCTTGCTGCCGACCGATGACGGATTGGTTTTCGAGCGCACAATAAAGGTAGTGATTGCATCACGCATCCGGTCAATAGCTTCTTGATCAAAGCGGGGTTGTGTCAACGCCGTTTGCAGCATTGAAAAAGCAAGCTCCCGATCTTCACGAACAGTACGCATCACACCACGCATTCTATCGCGTGAACTTGAGAACCCCATCTCGATACCGTTTTCTTCCAGTCGGGCACGAAATTGGGAACTGTCCATATCGCCAGCACCTTCATCCAGTAAGGCTGATAGTATGCGCACAGTCCCTTCCTTGCCCTCGTCATCCTGCGAGCTACCGCCTTCAAATGCGTATGAAAAAGCAATGATTGGAAGTGTGTAATCTTCCACCAGCCACGCTGTTATCCCACCAGGTGTTTTGACCTGTTTGATATCAATGGCGTGTGCATGAACGACCGTTAGGCAAAACCCTACAATAAGGAGAACAAGCCCTGATAAACGATGGATGCCAGACATTATGAGTTATCCTTCTTTGGCAATAGGTAACTGGTGACAGCCTTGCTGCGATCCAGATATTTACGCGCAGCGCGGTTCACGTCTTCTGCGGTTACTTTCTCAACTTCTGAAGTCCAATCCAGCACTTCTTGCACCGTGCTCCCGATTGCCATTGCGGAACCAAAAATACGAGCAAGCGTGACCTGACTGTCACGACTGAAAATGATAGACTTAAGATAGGCTGTTCTGGCTCTGGAAACCTCTTCTTCGGTTACCCCGTTTTTGAGAAGCTCATCAATCCGCTCTTCCATTGCAGCTTCAAGGTCTTCAATGGTTGTGTCCCCTCTTGGCGTTGCATAAAGGCCGAAATATCCCTGATCGCGAGAGGAGCCTTGGAAATAGGCCCCTGCACCTGTGGCTATTTCTTGTCCCAAGACAAGTTCCTGATAGATACGACTGGTAACAGAATCGCCCAGAATATAGCTCAGCAAGTCCAGTGCTTCCGCCTCAAGGGGCTCTGCCAACATGTAGGACGGTGCCATAAACGTACGACGCCATACAGGATTGGTGACGCGGACATCTGAATAGGTAAGCTCTTTAGCAACAACGATTGCCGGATCGGCAAGGCGTTCTCTTTTAAATTCAGGGTTTGTGGCTTCAAGCTTGCCATAGGTGGCTTGCGCCATTTTCAATACAGCGTCCGGATCAACATCGCCCGCTACGACCAAAATTGCGTTCCAAGGCTGATACCATTTTTCGTAGAACTCAAGAATTTCCTGCGTTTCCAGTTTTGCAATTTCGTGCTCCCAGCCAATGACGGGAATGCCATATGGATGATGCACATATAATGCTGCTCGCTCAAACTCGCCCAGAATTGCACTTGGATTATTGTCTACGCGCGAGCTGCGTTCTTCGAGAATAACACCGCGCTCAGCAGCAACAATTTTTTCCGTTAATACGACATTCTGCATACGGTCTGCTTCATATTCCATCATCTTAGGCAACGCATCCGGCGTCACCTTTTGATAATAGGCGGTGTAGTCGGAACTGGTGAAAGCATTTTCCTGACCACCTATTTCTTTAATGGCTTTTGAAAACTCACCCACAGGTACGTTCTTAGTTCCCTTGAACATTAAATGCTCAAGAAAATGCGCAATACCAGATTGTCCGGATGGCTCGTCCGCAGAGCCGACACCATACCAGACCATATGAGTCACAACGGGCGCACGCCGATCAGGAATGACGACCACGCGCATTCCATTATCCAGTTTGTATTCTGAGACGATGGGCTTGCCATCTTGTGAAAAAGCGTGAGCTGAAAGTATCGCTGATAGCAGGAAAGCAAGCGTTACAAAAATACGTTGCATGAATTGGCTCCATTGTAGGTATTTCAAATATAGGGGTCAGGCGATCAATTGGAATATGCCAATCGTCGTATCTCCAAAATCTCGGCGATCTTCCAGATCAAATCCCTTCAACTCTTCGGGAAAATCAAGCTTGCGCTCTTCCAGAATAAACAACGCCCCCTCGCTCAACCATCCGCCAGCACGTAAAGAACGAGCGGATTTTTCTCCAAGGCCCTTACTATAAGGGGGATCGGCGAAAGCCAAATCAAAAGGAGGTAACGCGCCAACCCTATCCAGTTTAGCGGCATCCTTATGAAGGACGCGGCATTCTTGTGTCAGGCCGAGTGCTTTAATATTGGCTTGGATCACTTTAAGGGCAGGTTTGGCATTTTCTACGAAGAGGCAGTATTGCGCACCTCTGGATAATGCCTCGCAGCCGATGGCTCCTGTGCCAGCGTATAAATCCAGAATGCGAAGGCCCTCGAAATCAAGACGATTACCAAGAATGTTAAACAGGCTTTCGCGGGTTCGGTCCGTGGTTGGGCGGGTGGCCATGCCTTTAGGCGCGCTTAGACTTCGCCCCTTATACTTACCGCTAACAATACGCATTACCGCGCCTTGTTCTTCCAGTTTTTACCTTTAGGTTTTCCACTTTTGGACTTCTTATCGTTTCCCCACTCTTTTGGCTTGGTGGTTAAGCGCGATAGGGTTTCCGCACGCACAGTTCCCTGCTTGTGCTTATCCTGACCGGGTTTGCGGCCAGTTCGTTTTTTGCCCTGCTCAGCTGCCTTGGAAGCACTGCGAGTAACTTCCGGTGTCAGCGTCAGGATTGGCGCATCAAAATCTGCCTGAGCCCGTTTAATGAGCGCACCACCCAATTGATCTCGCAGGGTGCGGCTTCGAACTTCTCGGATGGTGCCTGAGGGTAAGTCACCCAATTGGAAGGGGCCGAATGAAATTCTGATCAAACGCGATACTTCCAGATCGAGCGCGCCCATAACGTTTTTAATTTCGCGGTTTTTCCCTTCACGCAGGGATACGCTCAACCAGGAATTACTGCCTTGCACATGTTCAAGTTCGGCTTCAATCGCACCATACAAAACGCCATCAACTGCGATGCCATCTTTTAATCCATCAAGGCGGGATTGTTCTACCTTGCCATGAACACGCACGCGATATCGTCTCAGCCAGCCTGTTGCGGGAAGTTCTAGCTCACGCGCCAGACCTCCATCATTGGTCATCAATAAAAGACCTTCGGTATTGATATCAAGACGACCAACTGTGATGAGACGGGGAAGGCCTTCCGGCAATCTGTCAAAGATCGTACGGCGGCCTTCGGGATCACGATTGGTGGTTACGGTGCCCGACGGCTTGTTAAACATCCAAAGGCGCGTTCGTTCTTTTTGGCCAACCAGTTTGCCATCCACCTCAACACGGTCTTTGGTAGTCACAGTTATAGCGGGCGTTGTCAGCAATTTGCCATTCAGTACGACGCGTCCCTGCTCTATCCAACTTTCAGCTTCGCGACGCGAGCATAGGCCAGCCCTGGCCATGCGTTTAGCAATGCGTTCCGGCTTTTCGATCTGTTCATCCCCGACAGGTGGTTTCGGGTCACGCGATGATTTTGCTTTCCTGGCGGACTTGTCCGTCATATGTAATCCATCAAGTTTGTAATTTCTGAGTGGTGAGCCAAGATGAACGGAAAAGCAAGTTTTATGGAAGCTGCTTTTGAGCAGGCCGTGCTTGCCCGTGATCGTGGTGAAGTTCCTATTGGTGCTGTATTGGTAAAAAACGGGTCTATTCTCGCCGCTGACGGAAATCGTACACTTGAGCTAAAAGACCCAACCGCACATGCTGAAATTCTGGTTATACGCAGTGCCGCCCAAATCCTTTCCAGTGAGCGGCTGCCCGAATGCGATCTATACGTAACACTGGAACCCTGCCCCATGTGTGCCACTGCTATTTCCTTTGCCAGAATTCGCAGACTCTATTTTGGTGCTTACGACGCGAAATCAGGTGGTGTGGAAAATGGCGTTCGGTATTTTAACGATGCAACATGCCATCATTCACCGGAAGTATATTCCGGTTTGATGGAAACTAATTCCAGTGACTTACTGAAAGAATTTTTTGCAGAGAAACGACGTTAGACAATGGCACCTTGGACAAAGATTAGTCTGTCCAGAAACCATCGCGTTCCGCTTTTTCCGTAGCTTTTTGCTTTGCTTCCAATTTTGCAAGTTCTTCACTTGTCAAACCGACCGTACCTGCCTCTGCAGTTTCAGCGGGTGCGCGGTATTCTTTAGGAGGCTCGGTCAGGAATTTACGCTGAGGTCCGCTTGAGTATGTCAATTGACCTCTACGGCGGCGTGCTTCTTCACCTGCGCTTGAGCCTGTAATTGACTCTTGCTGGATTTCTCTCAAGAATTGACCGCCATCTTTTTCTTTTTGTCTGCTAACCGCATACAATCCGGCCGAGTTACGGATACCCTCTTTTTCACTTGTCAGATATTCAGTTGGCAGGTTGCCGCTTCGTGTATGCGGCTGGGGAGCAGAATTACGAACTGCTGCAATACGCTGCTCAGGAGAAACAGGCCAGTTTTGATCACCTGCATTAGCGGATTGATCTTCCGGTGTTGGCAGAACTTGCTTGTTTGCCGGCATCACAAGATCAGGACGCGCGGAATAATCAATGTTTGGCTGCTCAGGTGGCTTGATCGAAAGCATATTATACATGCTTTTCATCGTTTGCTCTTCATGTGAAGTGCCCGTGCCATAGGTAGTGCCCGTACCGGAACACCCGGCAATGGCTAGCGCAGATGCAGCAAAAGCAATATTTCTAATCATGATTTTCACGACAATAGCGCCCCGAGCGCAAGCTTGTTTGATCAAATTTCATGCTCAGTTAACCGCCGTTTGTGGCGGAACCGAGGTTTTGTTGAGGATTTTATATCTGAAAAGCAGCGCCAAGACAAGATTTTCGGGCGTTATCCAAGTCTCTGGTTAACGCCCGCATAGTCACTAATTATTACCGTCTATCTCACGCATGGCTGCTGCGTCGCGTGGGGAAATGTCCGGATATTCAGGATCCGCTCCAATATCAGGCAATATTTTCCATGATCTGGCGCATTTTTTACCTTCAGCTTTAGCAGGCACAACACTTACGCCCGCCACATCACTGAGGGCAAACGCGTCAGACGGACCCGCTTCGGAACTCAGTGAAATTCCGCTTGTGATACAAATCTCGGCCATATCATAGCCTTCAAGTGCGGCCATCAGTTCTGCATTTGTGATGTGTACAACAGGGGCTGCTTCCAGCGAGGAGCCAATTCGTTTTTCACGGCGTTCAATTTCCAAAGCGCCTGTAACAACACGGCGAACGTCTCTAATTTTCTTCCACTTATCAACCAGTGCTTCGTTTTTCCAAGTCTCCGGCACATCAGGGAATTGCTCCATGTGAATGGAGACATCACTGCGCCCTTCCCTACTTTGGAAGCTTTCCTCCATCGTGAACGGCATCATTGGCGCCAACCAACGCACGATGTGATTAAACAATTCGCTCACAAGATAAAGTGCTGCCTTGCGCTTCTCACTGGATGGCGCGTCACAGTACAGCGCGTCTTTTCTGATATCAAAATAGAAAGAAGACAGTTCCACCGTCATGAAGTTGAACAATTGCGAGAAAATGCGCTTGAAATTGAACTCGTCATAGCCTTGGCGCACAATCTCATCGAGTTCAGCAAGACGATGCAACATCAATTGCTCAAGTTCCGGCAGGTCTTCGAGTTTTGGAGTATCACCCTTGTAATGAGCAAGATTGCCCAACATCCAGCGCAGCGTGTTGCGCATTTTGCGGTAGGCATCAATCGATGTTTTGAGGATTTCTGGACCAATTCTCAGATCTTCCGAATAATCCGCAGAGGAAACCCAAAGGCGAAGAATATCCGCGCCCGATTGTTTGATAACCTCCTGAGGCGTGACCACATTGCCGAGCGATTTCGACATTTTGCGGCCCTCTTCGTCCATCACAAAACCATGGGTCAGCACAGCATCATAGGGTGCGCGGCCCCGCGTTCCACAGCTTTCCAGCAGGGATGAATGGAACCAACCCCGATGCTGGTCCGAGCCTTCCAAGTATAGATCAGCAGGCCATTTCAGGTCTTCGCGCTGTTCAAGACAGAACGCGTGGGTAGAACCGGAGTCAAACCACACATCCAGAATGTCAGAAACCTTATCCCAGTCATCGGGATTATCCACGAGACCTTCAAGGAAACGCTCCTTCGCGTTTTCCTCAAACCAAGCGTCTGCACCCTCTGAATTGAACGCCCGCTCAATTCTTTCAATCAACTCATCTGATTTATCAAAATCAGGACCGGGAATAACCTGATCAGTCGCCGGATTGCGGAACACACAGATCGGCACGCCCCAAGCACGTTGGCGAGACAATACCCAATCAGGACGCTTTTCAATCATGTCACGCAGACGGTTTTGCCCTGCCGCGGGAACGAACCTTGTTTCGTCAATCGCAGCAAGTGCTGTTTGGCGCAGAGTGCCCATATTTCGCCTTTCCGCTGGCGCATCCGCGCCACCGTCCGTTCGCGGGCTGGCAGTTTGGCTAGTTGCCAAACTTTGCCCTGCCACGGAGGGAATATCCTTATCCATGTAAACAAACCACTGGGGTGTATTGCGGAAAATGATCGGTTTTTTTGAACGCCATGAATGCGGGTATTCGTGTTTCAGGCGACCACGGGCAAACAGATTGTTCTGACCAATGAGGGCCGTAATGACCTCTTGGTTCGCCTTACCCTTTTTGCCCTTGTCGTCAATAATCCGCGCGCCCTCAAAGCCCGGTGCTTCATCGGTGTATGAGCCGTCATCGGCCACTGTGAACGGGATTTTTGACGAAATGCCTTGAGCTTCGATCTCATTGCGGCGGGACACCCAGATTTCAAAGTCATCACGACCATGACCGGGGGCCGTATGCACAAAACCTGTACCCGCATCATCTGTGACGTGATCCCCATCGAGAAGCGGAACGTCGAAACCATAGGCATTGTTGAACCCACGCAATGGGTGGGCGCAGGTAAGACCAACGAAATCAAATTTCTTTAATTCTCTGATTTTCTTGAATTCCAGCTTGGCCTTTGCAAAACATTCTTCCGCCAGAGCATCAGCAAAAATCAGTTTGTCACCCGGTTGAGGACCAAAATCCATTTCAGCAGCGGTGACTTCATAGAGACCGTAATTGATTTTGGATGAAAAACAGATCGCTCTATTGCCTGGAATGGTCCAAGGCGTTGTTGTCCAGATAACGACAGACGCATCCCTCAAATCATTTGTTTTTCTTCTATGTCTGTCTGATTGTGAATGCCCTTCGCCAGCTTGTGCTTCTGCACTGGTATCAGAACTGCGAGCAGCAATGACAGGAAACTTCACCCAGACCGTATCAGACTCATAATTCTCATATTCGATCTCGGCTTCAGCCAAAGCGGTGCGCTCTACTACCGACCACATGATCGGCTTTGAGCCACGATAAAGCTGGCCGGATTTTGCAAACTTCATCAACTCCGAAGCGATTTTAGCTTCGGCAGGAAAATTCATTGTTTTATAGGGTGTTTCGAAATCACCCTCGACGCCTAAACGGCGAAATTCTTCCGTTTGCACCCCGATCCAGTGATCGGCAAAGTCACGACATTCCTTGCGGAACTCGTTGACCGGAACTTCGTCCTTGTTTTTACCCTTTGCACGGTATTGCTCTTCGATTTTCCATTCAATGGGAAGACCGTGGCAATCCCAGCCCGGCACATAGTTTGAATCATAGCCACGCATCTGAAAGGAACGTGTGATCATGTCTTTCAGAATTTTGTTGAGCGCATGGCCAATGTGTAGATTGCCGTTTGCATAAGGCGGCCCATCATGCAGGACGTATTTTGGTCGTCCTTTGGATTGCTCGCGCAATTTTTTGTAGAGTTGTTTTTCATCCCATTGGGCGATTAACTCAGGTTCTTTTTTAGGTAGGCCAGCCCGCATTGGAAATTCGGTTTCCGGCAGGAAAAGTGTTTTGGAATAGTCGCGTTGTGAATTGGATTCTTCGGTCATGATATCACGTATGGTTGGTCCGTTCGAAACAGACTCAAATAATTCTGATGATTTGGATTTACCCTGTTCGCAAGACAAAGGCTAGGGTCTGAAGCCTTCCCGGAACGCAAGCGCTATGCCGCGTCCGGGCCAGTAATTCGTATTAAAAAACTGTAAACGAAAGCTGTTTCCATAAAATGCTTTTACACCTAACATGTATGAACAATCAACCAGCCACAATTGGCGTCAAACCCTGCTGTGGCCCAAGCATTGCAAGATAGGCTTTTGCCTCTTGGCTATCCTTATCCATTTGCTCCACCAGCGCCTCAGCACTGTCGAATTTTTCTTCGCCACGCAACCAACTTTCCAGATAGATCGTAATCTCCTGTCCGTATAGATCACCGGAAAAATCAAACACGAATGTTTCCAGCAATGCTTCACCGTTATCAAAGGTTGGACGACGGCCATAACTTGCTACACCATCATGCAATGAGCCATCTGCCAGTCTTGCGCGCACGGCGTAAATGCCATGTGCCAATGTGGCTTCTGGCGGCAAGGTAATATTGGCTGTCGGATATCCCAATGTACGGCCCAATTGCTGGCCTTTGATCACTTCGCCTGAAACGCGGTAACTGTATCCCAGCAAGGCGTTTGCTTCTGCCAGATTGGCATTGGCCAAACACTCTCGGATACGGCTGGAAGAAATCACCCCACCGCCTTCATCCGTAAAGGCCGATACAATCAGGGCAGAAAAACTGTGTTTTGCTCCTGCTTCCTGCAAGAATTGCGGGCTACCGCCACGGCCTTTTCCAAAATGGAAATCATAGCCCGTCACCACATGGGACACGGCCATTGCGTCCACCAGCAAGGACTTCACAAAGTCTTCGGCCAGCGTAGAGGATAGTGCTGAATTAAAGGCGTGTTGAACAACACAATCAAACCCAAGTGCCTCAAACAGGTTTGCTTTGGTATGAGCATCCGTTAATCGAAATAGCGGCGCATCTGGTTTGAAAAACGTGCGCGGATGCGGCTCAAAAGTCAGTACCGTGGCAGATACCCCATTGGCTTTTGCAAGATTGACCGCCTGAGAAAGCACCGCCTGATGGCCGCGATGCACACCATCAAAATTGCCAATTGCCACTACTCCGCCTTTCAGCGTGTCGGGAAAATCGGCAAGGCTTGTGAGGGTCAAAAAACTCATGGGAACTATCTGCCTAAATCCGGTTTACCAGACAAGCGTTTTCATCCAATGCTGAGGGGCGGCATTATTGTCATCGAGGAATGCGTGCAATTTGTCCGTGTCTACTTCGCCATCCGTATAATCGGCAGCATGTATGCCATTGGTAATGAATAGCGCATCGACTTTATTGTCTGCGGCACCTTTGATGTCGGTTGGAAGACCATCGCCAATTGCCAAAACTTTTGAGCGATCAATACCACGGTCTATTACGCGCTCGGCATGTTCAATCGCAACATCGTAAATCGGTGCGTAGGGTTTTCCGACAATGCGGGTCTCACCGCCAAGTTTTTTATATTCTCTGGCAAGCGCGCCAGCGCACCACAAAAGACGGTCCACCACTTCAACGACGATATCTGGATTGGCGCAGATGAATGGTAATTTCAAATCGATGTATTCGCGAAAACGCTCGGTATAGTCATCGGGGTGTTCGTTATAATCATCGAACAATCCGGTGCAGACAATACCTGCAGAAATATCAGGCTCTCCAAATGTGACGTTAAGACCATCATAAAGTGCGTAATCACGTTCTGGGCCAATATGATGAACGGGACCACGAAGCTTTCTGATCAAATCACGGGTCACATCGCCTGATGTCACCAGTTGATCGAATACGCCGGCAGGGCAATTCATGCTGGTGAGTTGTCGCAAAACAGGGCCTTGGGGACGCGGGGCATTGGTAATCATCACCACGGGAATCCCTGTTTCTCTGGCATTTTTTAGTGCATCGGCAGCATCCTGCCATATTGCCTTGCCATTATGCAGCACACCCCAGACATCGCACAGGATGCAGTCATATTGATCAACGAGGTGGCGAAGGCCATCGCTCTGAATTGTTTGAGACATAGGGTGTACCGTGATTATACCGTCAGAATTCGTTGGAATGGATTTCGCACACAATCGGCTTCTATACAATTGTAGCCTTGCTAGAAGACAAAGAAAATCTGATGCTGAGGCGATTCTGGCATTTAATTTGCATGTGCGATTGGAACGGAACTAATAGGTGGCCATCGGTCGGGGAAAAGTGAACATGAATTCACTGAAAATAAATGCGGTTTATACTCTCGTTGCTCTCGCAATTGCAGCAGGTGTCATGTTTGTTATAGGATTGGATACGCCATCCATCCTGTTCACAGGCGCACTTGTATTTTTGAGTGTGATGCTGGTCTTGGTGATGTTCAGACAGGGGCGTTTGCAATCGCGCTTACATCGCATGGAATATGGTCTCCATGAATATGAGAGCCGTATCAATGCGAAGGTGAAAAAATCCTATCAACGCTCCAACGAACTTTCTCTAAGCCCAACTGGCATGATCATGCACGGCACCAAGCCTGCTACAGACCTTGCTCAGCTTTCTGATAAGGTTCAAGCTGCTGCACCAGCCAAGCCTCATCTAGTGGGTGAGGAAGAAAAAAACACGGTTGTGCCTTTCTTGCGCGTTGTCACGGATGCTGATGGCGTTGAGCCTGAAACACCGGACGTACCCGAAGACAAGCTTGGATTTCAGAAAAACTCGCTGCACATCCGGTTGCAACCACTTATCAATATTTCGCAACGCGAAACATCTGGCTTCTACATGGTGCCTGGCTTTGATGGCCCTGACGGGGATTTCCTTACATTCACAAATATGCGTCACAAGCTTAAAGGACATATGAGCTTGGAGCGTTGTGATCTTGCGATTATGGAAAAGGCATTTAGTGTTTTGCGGTCTTTTGATGAGTTGGACCCTGATCTGAAATTCGTACTGCCAATTGGTGGCGCCGCTTTGCAGGGCAAGAAAGCGTTCAAGGAATTTCTGCATCTTGTGCAAATGCATGACAGATTTTCAAAGCAATTGATGATTGCGCTAGAGCCTGAAAGTTTTGAAGCGTTAAAGAAAAGCGCCCTATCGCGCATGGTTGAAGTCAATGATTGTGGCTTTGAATTTATTCTTTCTGATTGTGGCAATCCTTCTGAGACGCTTACTGCGGTTCATCAAAATGCGGTGGCTGGCTTATCATTTTGTATGCACAAGCTAGAACAAGCCGATATGAAACTACCGGACCAAGACATCTTTGCGCAACTTCAAGATGTTGTGGATGCAAACTTGTTTGTAATGATCACCAATGTGACCCAAGAAAATCAAATCATGAAAATGATTGATTATTCAATCGACGTTGCAACTGGTGAATATTTCAGTGAACCTAAGCTTCCGCGCATTCGTTCTGAAGCATCTGAACCCGCCAAAGCGTAAAGAAAATGCCATTTTCAAAAATGGTTTCTTGACTCAGGCCCTTACCATACTTACATCCGGCCCGTTAGCACTCATCAAGTTTGAGTGCTAATTTGTTTGAACCGTTAAATGCGCAATCAAGCGCTTCTAACATATGGGTACATTAAAAATGGCAAAATTTAAATTCCGTCCCCTACACGACCGCGTGGTTGTTCGTCGGGTAGACTCAGAAGAAAAAACAGCAGGCGGCATCATCTTGCCTGACACAGCACAGGAAAAACCTTCCGAAGGTGAAATCGTTGCAGTGGGCTCAGGCGCACGTGATGAAAGCGGCAAGCTTGTTCCTTTGGACGTAAAAGCTGGCGACCTGATCCTGTTTGGCAAATGGTCCGGTACTGAAGTCAAGATCAACGGCGAAGACCTGCTGATCATGAAAGAATCCGACATTATGGGCATTATCGGCTAACGCCATCGCCCTTTCGTAATTCGTAAATTAACACGAGCGGTTTCCGCTCATAAAGGAGCTAAAAAATGGCTGCTAAAGAAGTAAAATTCGGTTCTGATGCTCGCGAGCGTATGCTCAAAGGTGTCGACACCCTCGCAAATGCTGTGAAGGTTACACTTGGTCCTAAAGGCCGTAACGTCGTTCTCGACAAATCATTTGGTGCGCCACGCATCACTAAAGACGGTGTTTCTGTTGCTAAAGAGATCGAG
>CAZEPF010000030.1:0-21841 GCA_964514045.1 uncultured Rhizobiaceae bacterium
TTGTCAGTCTGTTCATGGGACATGCCTTCCTCGATTATTCCGTGCTTGCATCAACACCTAAAGACGGACAGCACTATGGTATTATTGCCGTTGAACTTGGTGTTGGTATTGCGGTCGCCGCCGTCATGGTTGCGATTTATTATTCTTTTGCCTCGCGTCCTCCGCGTCTTGATGATGAGGACTGGTGATCTCAATGTCTGAATTTATTCTAGGTCACATGAATTACTGGCTGTTTATCATTTTGATGATGACAGGGTTTTACATCGTGGTTTCTCGTGGCAACTACGTGAAGAAGATTGTCGGTCTGAACGTGTTTCAGGTTTCGGTTTTCATGTTCTATATTTCGGTCAGTAAGGTGAGCGGTGGCACGGCTCCAATCTTTCCGATTGATTTGAACATTGATCCATCCGTTGCCTATTCCAATCCGCTTCCCCACGTCTTGATCCTGACTGCCATTGTTGTTGGCGTGGCAACGACCTCCCTTGGTCTGGCACTCGTCATTCGCATCCGTGAAGCATACGGCTCTATTGAAGAAGAAGACATCTTGGAGATTGAACGCCGTATTCAAGCAGAAGAAAATGCGGAACATGGTAGTGCGATGGGAGGGCGCGCCTGATGGCTGATGCTTCTTCGACGACGCTCACCTTTGTTGAGCAACTTCCGCTATTAAGCGTTTTGGTGCCATTGCTGACAGCGCCCGTTTGCGTGTTGTTTCGTAACAAGGATGTGGCTTGGTTTATGGCAGGTGCCGCAAGCCTGATTTCTGCGTTATTTTCTCTGCATGTTTTACTGCAAGTCATGGATGGCAGTCAGATTTCCTACGCTTTGGGAGGTTGGGCGCCACCGCTAGGCATCGAATATAGAATTGATGCAGCCAATGCGTTCGTCATGTTCCTGATTGCTGCGATGAGCACCATCACGCTGATTTATGCGCGCAGAAGTGTCGAGCATGAAATCCGCACAGTCAGCCATACGCTTTTCTATTGTTGCTTTTTGCTGTGTTTCGCAGGACTGATGGGCGTGGTTGCTACGGGTGATGCGTTTAACATTTTTGTCTTTTTGGAAATCTCGTCTCTCTCAACTTACGTACTGATCGCAATGGGCGCAGACCGTGACAAGCGTGCGTTAACATCCGCCTATGACTATTTGATTTTGGGCACGATTGGCGCGACGTTCTTTGTGATTGGTATCGGCTTTCTCTATATGGCAACTGGGACATTGAACCTTGCTGATATGTCTGAGCGCATTGCAGTCTTGGGCGGTGACAACCGCACCATTCAGGCAGGGCTTGCATTCGTAGTTGTTGGCATGGGGCTGAAAGCGGCGATCTATCCAATGCACCTTTGGTTGCCGGGAGCGTATACACATGCGCCTTCCGTGGTGACGACCTTTCTGGCCGCAACCGCAACCAAAGCTGCAATCTATGTGATCATGCGGTTTATGTTCACCGTCTATAGTCCTGACTTCACGTTTCAGGTTGCGACACTGATGTGGATCATAGTGCCGCTTGCGGTTGTGGCGATGTTTGCAGCATCCATCATTGCAATTTTCCAACAAGACCTGAAAAGAATGCTGGCCTATTCGAGTGTTGCCCAAGTGGGTTACATGATGCTCGGCATCGGTCTGATGAATACAACAGGCCTAACAGCCAGTCTTGTGCATATGTTCAATCATGGCATTACCAAGGGTGCGTTGTTCATGATTGTGGGTGCTTATGTGCTGCGGGCAGGTGGAAGCTTCTGTGACCGGATTGTGGGATTGGGTAAACAGATGCCGCTCACCAGTGCTGCTTTTGTGGTGGCAGGTTTAAGCTTGATCGGTGTTCCGGGTACTGCCGGATTTATCTCGAAATGGGTTCTTCTGGATGCAGCGTTTGAACGTGGCTGGTGGTGGATGGCACTGCTGATTGTTGCATCTTCGTTGCTTGCAGTAATTTACGTTTGGAAAGTAGTAGAACTACTTTACTTCCGTGAAGCGCCAGAAGGCCAGCAACTAACTGAAGCACCAACTTCCATGCTGGTATCTATCTGGGTGCTAACCGTTGCGTGCATCGTGTTCGGGCTAAATACAGAACTCACGATTGGTGCTGCTGAAACAGCTGCCAATGGCTTCTTAGGAGGCGTGAACTGATGGAAACAGGTTCTTTAATCCTCCTGTCATTCCTCTTTCCGATGATTGCAACTGCAATCAACATTCTACATGGGGAAGAGCGACCGAACCTTCGTGATGGCATTACATTTATATGTGCGCTGGCAACCTTTGCCTGTGTCATAATGATTTTGAGAAATACGGGCGGTACATCCGAAGAAACACTATCACTTTTCTCTATCCTGCCCGGACTGGATCTTGCATTTTCTATCGAGCCGCTGGGTCTGCTATTTGCGCTGATCGCGTCAGGGCTTTGGTGCGTGACGCATCTTTATGCTGTTGGGTATATGCGCGGCAATAATGAAAAGAACCATGGAAGGTTCTTTGCAGCGTTTTCATTTTCTATCGGCGCAACATTGGCGATTGCTTTCTCGGCCAACATGTTCACGCTTTTCGTATTCTACGAAGTTCTCACGCTCGCGACCTATCCACTAGTGGCTCATAAGGGCAATCAGGACGCCAAATATGGTGCGCGAACTTATCTTGGCATCTTGATGGGAACTTCAATTGCGTTCTTGCTTACCGCAGTTGTCTGGACGTGGTTTGTAGCGGGCACGCTGGACTTCACCCAAGGCGGTATTCTGGAAGGTAAAGTCGAAGGCTGGTTGGTAATTATCCTGCTTGGTCTTTACGCATTCGGCATTGGTAAGGCGGCGCTTATGCCATTCCACCGATGGCTTCCTGCGGCCATGGTTGCCCCCACACCAGTCTCTGCATTGCTTCACGCGGTTGCAGTGGTGAAGGCGGGTGTATTCACGATCTTAAAAGTTGGCGTTTATATTTTTGGCATCGATTTTCTGGCCGACACAGGCGCATCACAATGGCTGATGTGGATTGCTGCATTCTCAATTCTTGCCGCATCCATAGTGGCCATGACGAAAGACAATCTTAAGTCACGGCTGGCCTATTCAACGGTAAGCCAGCTTTCATACATTACGCTTGGCATGGCACTTGCGACTTCCATGGGTGTGATGGGCGGTGGTCTGCACATCGCAACCCACGCGTTTGGCAAGATCACACTGTTTATGTGCGCAGGTGCAATTTATGTTGCGACCCACAAAACCAAAATATCTGAAATGACGGGCCTAGGCCGTCAAATGCCCTTTACTTACCTTGCGTTTCTCATCGGTATTCTGTCGATCATAGGCTTGCCACCCCTCGCAGGTTCCTGGTCAAAATGGTATTTGATGGTGGGTGCAGCAGACACGGGACAGCTTGCGATGATTGGCGTGTTGATGATCAGCTCGCTATTAAACATCGCATATCTATTGCCGATTATTGCACGTGGGTTTTTCTTAAGCCCACCTGATCAACAGGGCGCAATGCAACATAATACAGCACAACAGAGCAAGATAAGCGAAGCACCGTTTCTGTGTGTATTGCCGCCATGCCTGGCTGCCATTGGCTGTGTCGTTTTGTTCTTCTATGCAGGGTCGGTCTATGAGTTTCTATTGCCAATTGTCGCGGAAGCAGGAGGTTCATCCCAATGAGTGAGAACCCTAGCAATAGCGGCATGGGCAAGCGTCTCATGATTATATTGGCGCTATGTTGTGCTGGTCTTTTCCTTGCGGACTTCTTTTACAAAAAGAAGACTTATCTCGACATTGAGGACCTGCCAGGCTTTTACCCTGTATATGCGTTTATCGGCGCATTGGCTTTGGTGGCTGTTGCGCGGATTGTTCAGGCTATCGTTCAGCGTCGTGAAGACTATTACGCACCAAATGACACCGTATCAGAAGCTTATCCTGCCGATGGTCTAGATAAGGAGGACGCACATGGCTGATCCATTTCCTCCGTTTTTAGTGTTTGTATTTGCTGCTGCAATTTTACCGTTTATACCCAATGGCCAATTGCGCGCCGGACTATCCCTGATTGTGCCTGTTATATCAGCGGCTATGATCCTAAACCTGCCCGAAGGCGTGTTGGGTCAGGTGAGTGTTGGCGGTGTCGATCTAACCCTGCTTCGCGTTGACAAATTATCGGTCATCTTTGGCCTCGTGTTTTCCATCGCTGCGTTCCTGTCACTGCTGTACGCATTTCATGTGCGCGATAAAATACATCAAGTCGCAACGCTACTATATGCAGGTTCCGCAATAGGTGCGGTGTTTGCTGGCGATCTGGCAACGCTGTTTATCTTCTGGGAAGGTACGGCAATTGCGTCTGTCTTTCTGATCTGGGCGCGCCGCACTCAAGGTGCGTATGCAACAGGCATGCGCTATCTCATCATACAAGTTGCGTCTGGCGTTATTCTGTTGGCAGGCTTGATACTCTATCAACGCAATACAGGCTCGCTTGCATTTGAGGCAATGCAACTGGGCAGTACAGCAACTTGGCTGATCTTAATTGCCTTCGGCATCAAGGCCGCATTCCCGTTACTGCATAACTGGCTGCATGACGCGTACCCGTCTGCCACTATCACGGGTACGGTTATCCTATCAGCTTTCACCACAAAGCTTGCAATCTATGCCTTGGCGCGTGGGTTTCCGGGAACAGACCTATTGATTTACGTCGGCGCTACGATGGCGATCTTCCCGTTATTTCATGCAACCATTGAAAATGACATGCGCAAAGTGCTGGTCTACATCCTCAATAACCAGTTGGGCTTCATGGTCATTGGGGTCGGCATCGGTACGGAATTGGCATTAAGCGGCACTGCTGCCCACGCCTTCTCGCACATTCTTTATAAGTCGCTTTTGTTTATGGGCATTGGCGCAGTGCTATATCGTACAGGTACATCAAAGGCTTCCGAATTGGGCGGTCTATACCGCACCATGCCATTGACCCTCATGTTCTGTTTGATCGGTGCTGCTTCCACGTCCATGCCCCTATTTTCAGGGTTTGTTACCAAGTCACTGATCTTGTCAGAGGCTGCCAGCGGCGGTCATCCGTATGCTTGGGGCATATTGGTGTTTGCCTCAGCTGCTGCATTCCTTGTTCTGGGTTTGAAACTTCCATGGTTTGTCTTCTTCGCAAAAGACAGTGGCCTGCGCCCAGCAGAAGCCCCGCGTCATATGTTGCTGGCCATGGGTGGCGCTGCATTTTTATGTATCCTGATTGGTTTGCAACCAAACCTGCTCTACGAACTGCTACCGTATGAGACGGAATATCACGCCTATACAAAAACCCATGTGATCACTCAGATGCAGCTTCTGTTCTTTACGACACTGGCTTTTGTAATCACGGTTTCCTTGGGTTTCTTCCCTGCGATGAAACAAGGTGTGAACCTTGATACGGATGTGATCTATCGAAAATTTATGGCTGCAATCATCAAGCGTGGCTCTAACATTATCTCCACGTTCTGGGCGATCGGTGGCTTCATGGCTAAGCTGAAATTACAGCGTTTTGTTGCTGTGCTTCACCGTTCACATGGCCCTGAAGGCCGAATGGCAAGAGTATGGCCCACAGGCGCAATGGTTTTGTGGATGGCGGTGATTCTCGGCGCATCCATGATGGTTGGTTTCGTTAAAGGCTAGCCAGCTAAAACGCATATGCCCTAATTAACTCAGGTTCTGGCAAGCCATTCAGCAATCACATCAACCTGTTCGTCATTGCGTAGTGTCGGCGTGTGACCCGTATCGTCAAATTCGATGAGTTCGGTCTCTGGTCCGCATTCCAACATACGTTGTGCGGTTTCTTCTGAAAGAAACGAAGAGTTCTTGCCTCTCAGTACCAGAACAGGACAGGTGATACGCTCCCACGTCTCCCACATATCCACGTTGAAATAGGATATAGAATCGCGAAATGCGTCTCCAATACGCGGGTCGAACTTCATGCGATATGTGCCATGTTCTGTGCGCTTGGAAGAATACTTCGCCATATGCACCCAGTCATCGTCACTCATCGGTGCAAACTCAGGATAGATTTTGCGTAAATACTCCTCGATGTCTTTAAGGGACGCGAATTCTTCTGACTTGCCAATATATTGCGCAATCGAAAGCAGCGCGTCGCGAGAGACTTCAGGCCCGATATCATTCACCACCAAACGGCGAATGGGTGACTGTGCGACTGAGGCAAGCACCATGCCGATAATGCCCCCCATAGACGTGCCAATCCAATTGATCTGCGTATCACCCAAACGGGCAATTAGCGTATTCATGTCGGCATTATATTGCAGGTAGTTATACGCCTCATCTGTGAGAAGATGATCGCTATCGCCGCGCCCCACCACATCAGGGCATACGATCCGGTATTTGTCGCAAAGCTTGGAAGCGAAATAGTCAAAGTCACGCGCATTTCGCGTCAGACCATGCACACACAAAAGCGTATCCTGATTTGCAAACTCATCCACATTGCCCCATTCGAGATAGTTAATGCGGTGAAATCCATGAAACCCAAGTCCGAGGAAATAATGCTTGGAATAGGCTTTAGTCGGTTGTTTTCTGCGATGAGGCATTGATACGCAATTACTCCAGTCTCATTCTAATTAATGGGTCCTGACCCTAGCTTAGTGACTTCAATTCTTTTTGAAGCGCATTGATCTGATCTTGAATGTCCTTCAGCTTGGAAGACTTGTCATCCTTGTCTTTTTCGCTGTCCACGTCTTTCTCATTCGTAGGCTTATCTGATTTCATCCCGCTCATGGTTTGGAAAAAATCAAAAGCACGATTGAAATATTGCATGTTTTGCTCAGCGAGGTTTTCTGCAAACTTGGCCATATTTTTGGAATTGATAGAAACGATATCCTCAAATGCATCTTCCATTTTTGACCGTTCAGAAACAAACAGGTTCATGGATTCTCGCAAATAATCCGGCATCATTTTGCCATACGCATCATCATACATGAGGATGAGTTGTTTCTGCACATCAAGCGGAAAATGAAAATCCGCTTTTGCAGTTTCACGTTCGTATATGATCTGGTTCAAAATACTGCGCGTAAGGTCATCGCCGGTCTTGGTGTCCTCAATAATGAACTCCGTACCTGACTTAACCAGTGTTACGATATCATCCAAGACGATGTATTTGCCGCGCGACGTGTCATAAAGTCTACGATTGGGATACTTCTTGATGCGAATGGGCGTTGCTGCCTTATCGCTTTCAGTAGGTTTTTTATCCGAACTCAATTTCCTAACTCCCAATTACTGTTGCGCTGCAACATTTTTTCCTTTGTCCCATAATTCAAGACAAAAAGAAACCGCCAGACCATAGGTCCAGCGGTTCTATATTCGGTTTCCTCAGGCCTGGGAGGAGGAGGTTAGGCCTATAGGTAACCGGAAAAGCTTTTTGTGTATGCTTGACGACCGGCTTCACCAGTGTCCTTCATCACTTTAGTTGCAAGTTCAGAATACTCTTTAGCTTGCTCAGTTAGGCGCTCTGTTGAAGTAGCGATGTTTGAAGTAGCTACTTTGTAGAACTCAGGCATGTCATTGGTTTTGTTCAAACCTTTTACGCCATCAAAGATTGCTGCAACGTTAGAGATGTAGTTCTCATAACCTTTTTTGGCGAGAGTTTCACCGCTTTTGAACATAGCTGCGTTAAACTCGATCATGCCATCAAAGAATTTCTCAGAGTTAGCGATATGCTTTGTCATATACTCTTTTGATTGCTCTAGAGTTTCTGTTGCGTCGATTTTCTTAGTAGTCATCTAATTGCTCCTTTTGAGCGGATCATAGGCTCCGCATTGCTCGGCCTGTCGTGTTACAAACCCAATATAGGGATATTTTTGTGCATTGCAACAAAAAAATTGTGCAGCGCACAAAATACCCATTCTTGAAAGTGTCACATTGGTGTCTTATGTATGTCTTAGATGCAGAGGCGCCATGCAAACATAACAATTGTAAGGTGCCACTTGTACGTGGTTTGGAGATTTGTAGCGCGCGAGGCGCTTATTTTTTTACCTGCAGAGATGTTGTCTCTGCACAACCACGGAGCATGTCTTGAAAACCGATAAAAATCTCACTGCCGCCCAATTACTGGTTAAATGCCTTGAAAATGAAGGGGTCGAGTATATTTTCGGAATTCCCGGGGAAGAAAACATCGCTGTCATGGATGCACTGCTGGACAGTGACATCAGATTCATAGTTACACGTCATGAGCAGGCGGCTGCTTTTATGGCGGATGTATATGGAAGACTTACAGGTAAGGCTGGCGTTTGTATGTCCACGCTTGGTCCGGGCGCGACCAATCTGGTGACGGGTGTTGCGGATGCAAATATGGATCGTGCGCCAATCGTTGCGATTGCAGGGCAGGGCGCGACAACGCGCATGCACAAAGAAAGCCATCAGATTCTTGATCTGGTTAATCTGTTCGAGCCGATTACCAAATATTCAACACAAGTGCGTACACCGGAAATCGTTCCTGAGATTGTTCGTAAAGCATTTAAGTTTGCACAAGCTGAAAAGCCGGGTGCTGCTTTTATTGATTTCCCTGAAAACGTGGCGGATATGGATGTGGGCGCCGCCTCGCCTCTAAGAGTGCAATATCCACAAATGCCTGAGGCGGCACGCGGCAAATGTCGACAAGTTGCCGAAATTATCTCTGAAAGTAAAAATCCGGTCGTGATCGCGGGTAATGGCATTATTCGCCATGGCGCGAGCGAAGAACTTGTTGAGTTTGCTGAAACCATCAATGCACCTGTAGCGACAACCTTCATGGCAAAAGGTGTAATTCCATCATCTCACCCGCTGAGCATTGGAACAGTTGGTCTTAAAGCCCATGACCTTGTGGCATTTGGGATTGATGAAGCCGACCTTGTGATTTGCGTAGGCTACGACATGGTGGAGTATGACCCCGCACACTGGAATAAGAATTCTGACAAGCGGATCATTCATATTGATGGGTCTGCTGCCGAGGTGGATACGCGTTACATTGTTGAAGCAGGTGTTATCGGCGATCTTAAAGACTCTATGCAGCGCATTTCTGCTCGCTGCGAACGTAAACCAACCAAAGCAATGAAAAAGCTTCGTGATACTATCGTTCACGAGCTTAACCGACATGGCGATGACAACAGCTATCCGGTTAAACCACAAAAAGCGATTTGGGATGTAAGGGAAGTTCTTAACCCCGAAGACATTGTGATTTCGGATGTTGGTGCCCACAAAATGTGGATTGCCAGAATGTTCCAGGCAGAACGCCCAAACACATGCATCATCTCTAACGGATTTGCTGCAATGGGCATTGCATTGCCTGGTGCAATCGCTGCGAAAATGGTTCATCCTGATCGCAACATTCTAGCTATCTGTGGCGATGGCGGTTTCATGATGAACAATCAGGAAATTGAAACTGCTGTACGTCTTGGTCTCAACATCACAGTTCTGATGTTTAATGATAACAAGCTTGGCCTTATCGAATGGCATCAGCTTCGCGAGTTCGGGCGTAAGAGTAATGTTGATGTGGGCAATCCTGATTTTGTAAAATTCGCCGAAAGTTTTGGCGCAACTGGATACAAAGTCGAAAAGGCAGAAGACCTGCAAGGCATATTAAAGACAGCCATGAATGATGGCGGGGTGTCTTTAATCGACTGCCCAATCGACTACTCGGAAAACATGAAGCTAACAGAACGCCTCAAGGGCTTGAAATCTCTCGAACAAGAAACTGTTCCAGCTAAGTAATCCGTTTCACCATAATCAACAGACAAGAAAATTAGGAAGAATTATGCACGCGTTTCAATTTCAAACGACAAAATCGATTTTAAGTGAAGTCGGTAGTACTGCCAAAATCGGGGAGATAATGGCGGATATGGGATGCAAGAAAATTGCATTCGTGACCGACAAGATCATTCTGGAACTTGGCCTAGCAAAGGCTGCATTGGACAGTTTGAAAGCTGCCAATGTTGATGTTCATATCATTGATGAAGTTGTGGCCGATCCGCCAGAGGCAATGATCCTCAAAGCGGTGGATGAAGCAAAATCTCAAGGCGTTGATGGTGTGGTTTCTGTGGGTGGTGGTTCATCTATGGATACCGCAAAACTGATCGCAGTCCTGATTGATTCAGATCAACCCATCGAAGAAATGTATGGTGTGGGTCTTGTCAAAGGCGGGCGCCTGCCAATGGTTCTGGCACCTACAACAGCGGGAACGGGTTCAGAAGTTACTCCGATCTCTATTGTCACCACAGGCACAAACGAAAAGAAGGGCGTGGTTTCCCATCAGCTTCTTCCAGACTGGGCAATTCTTGATGCGGAACTAACTGTTGGTCTTCCGGCGCATGTCACAGCTGCAACAGGCATTGATGCGATGGTCCATGCGATTGAAGCGTATACATCAAAGCATAAGAAAAACATCGTGTCCGACACGCTTGCAAGACAGGCGCTCGATCTGTTGGGTAATTCAATTTACACAGCGTGTAATACGCCGGATGATCGCGAAGCGCGCTCAAACATGTTGTTGGGTTCCATGCTTGCAGGCATGGCATTTGCCAACGCGCCCGTAGCCGCAGTCCACGCCCTTGCATACCCGCTTGGTGGGCATTTCCATGTGCCGCATGGCCTTTCAAATGCGCTGGTGCTTCCTTACGTACTAGACTTCAACATGAGTGAAGCATCTGCACAATATGCAGAACTTGCACCGATCATCTTCCGTGACACTACTGGAAAATCAGATGCTGAAAAATGTGATGCGATGGTTGAAGGGTTCAAGAAAATGGGGCCAGAGCTTGGTATGAAATCCAAGCTTGCCGAAGTTGGCGTCAATCATAACCAACTGCCAATGCTTGCAGAAGATGCGATGAAGCAACAACGCCTGTTGGTGAACAACCCGCGCGAAATGACATATGAAGCCGCGTTGGAAATCTACACACAAGCACTTTAGAGACGGGAAAGCCCATGGCAAAAGATCAGAAAAACGAAGGCTTCGAAGCACTTGCCGAATTATGGCAAGACAGTCAGGAAGCGTTCTTTCGCGCTCAGCAGGATATTGGTGAGCAGTTCCAAAAATCTCTCAACGAGATGGCCGGCACGATTGAACGTGAAGCAAACGACCCCATTCAGGGTTGGCAAAATCTGATCAAAGCCTGGGCCCCCATGTGGGAGCCCGACAAGTCTGAGACTCCACAATGGCTAGCCGGTGTTGATTTCAGAAAAGGTCAGGAAGCATTTTTTGAGCTCCTTGATCCGCAGAAATGGACTAAGTTCGCGCCAGACCAATTGCGTGTGATGCTTGAGCAGATCGCAAAAGGACCGCAGTTTGCTGACCTTGTGATGCCACAACAAAAAATGGCGGACGCTTGGCGCGAGACGGTTGATTACCAAGAAGCAGCTTCAGATATGTCAAAGGTGATGCAGGACGCCTGGACTGCGGCTTACCAACATTACAGCGAAGAATATTCCGTTGAAGATCTTAAATCGGGTGAAGTCAACAAGGCAATGGATGCTTGGTTGAAACACGCAAATGAAGCCTTATTAAAGGCGCAGGGCAGTCATGAATTTCTTGATGCCCAGAAGCGTATGATCCGTGCCTCCACAGAAATACGTGCGCGGCAACGTGATATGGCCGAGAGCTGGAGCGAGGCATGGCAAATGCCGACACGCACTGAAGTTGATGATCTCACATTGATCGTCCATCAGCTGCGTCGCGAGTTGCGTGAAGTAAAGCGTGAAGTTTCTAAGCTTAAAAGTGACGGGAAATGATGCCTAGTAAAAGAAACAGTAAAGGCGAACGGTTCAGTGAAACAGACCTCGCCATGGAAGCATGGTCTGTTGCCATGTCTCAAATGATGGAGACTGGAAAAAAAGCCATCCGCACAGGTGGTTTTCTATCTCAAATTCGCAATGAGGACGTGCAAATTGCTGAGGCAGATTATGAGGTTGTCTATCAGATCGACAAGGTCCGTTTGTTTCATTACACGCCGACCAACAAGACGCGATCGGACATCCCACCAATTGTAATCTGTTACGGTCTGTTTGGTCGTCAAAGCATGATTGACTTGCAGGAGGATCGCTCGCTGGTGCGCAGCCTTCTGGCAGCGGGTATGGACGTCTATGTGGTGGATTGGGGCAATCCTACAAGAGCCGATCAGTTTCTAAATTTTGATGATTACGTTGATTTGTATCTAGGCTCTTGCATGGAGCAGGTTGTTGCTCGAAACGATAATAAGCCTGTTAACATGTTTGGGATTTGTGAAGGCGGTACATTCGCCGTGATGTTGGCGGCAACACGGCCTGAACTTTTTGCAGGTCTGACACTTGCCATCACACCTGTTGATTTTCACGGTGATCAGGAAAGCTTCTGGTTGGGTGAGGGGTTTCTAAATCAATGGATCGGCAATCTTGATAAGCAGGACATTGATAGTCTGATAGAAACCTATGGCATGTTGCCCGGTGCAATGACGGGAGCTGTTTTTTCATCCCTCACGCCAATCAATTCCATGACCAAATACAATATTGGTCTTTCCAATCTGGACGGAGACCGTGACGCAACGCTGAACTTCTTGCGCATGGAAAAGTGGATTGGTGACCGCCCCGATCATCCCGGTTCATTGGCACGCCAATGGCTTAATGACCTTTACCGCGAAAACAAACTTGTCGAGGGTGAATTTGAAATACTGGGCGAGAAAGTCGATCTTTCAAAGATTGCCTGTCCGGTGCTTAATATTTACGCCCTGCAAGATCACATCATTCCGGTAAGTTGCTCAAAAGCTTTAGGTCAGTTTTTGAAAAAAGATCAGTATCAGGAAATTGGATTTCCCGGTGGCCATGTGGGTGTTTTTGTAAGCCGTAAAGCACAAGGCGTGGTTGCAGGTGGCCTGATTGAATGGTTGGAAAACAAAAGTAAGCCATCAACGAAAAAGCCAAACTCAAATAAATCTAAAGGGTAGAGGAAAGCATGGTCGATAAGGTTGTTTCACTGGAAAGCGCAATTGCAACCATCAATGACGGAGATACTGTATGTGTGTCTGGTTTTGTTGGTATTGGAACGCCGGAGAGCCTGTTGCGTGGCATTGAAGAACGCTTTCTCACCCATGCTATGCCGAAGGACATTTCGCTTTTATTTGCAGCCGCTCCCGGTGACGGGAAAGACCGTGGCCTCAACAGGCTTGCCCATGATGGACTGGTAAAGCGTGCGATTGGTGGGCATTGGTCGCTGGTTCCCAAGCTAGGCGCTCTAGCCATGCAGGATAAAATTCAAGCCTACAATTTACCACTGGGTTGCATTTCGCAACTGTATAGAGACATCGCATCCGGCAAACCCGGTATGTTCTCCAAGGTAGGGTTGCATACATTCGTTGATCCACGCCAGACGGGTGGAGCGATCAATTCGGTTACGAATGAACCGCTTGTTGAGCTTCAGGAAATGATGGGTGAAGAATGGCTTTTCTACAAATCAATTCCTGTCAACGTTGCGCTCATTCGTGGAACAACTGCCGATCCCCTTGGCAATATCACGATGGAGCGTGAAGCACTGACACTGGATATGCTGCCGATTGCGATGGCGGCAAAAAACTCCGGCGGGTTGGTGATTGCGCAAGTAGAGCGGATTGCTGCGCCTGGTTCTTTGATGCCGAAGGAAGTTGTTGTTCCGGGAAATCTCGTTGATTGCGTGGTTCTGTCAGAACCGGACGAGCATTTGCAAACCTACCAAACGCCTTATAATCATGGCTTTTCTGGCCGGATGAAATCCATGGTGGATACACTTGATCCAATGGAACTTTCCGAGCGCAAAATTATCGCGCGCCGTGCCACGATGGAGCTTCCTGTAAATGGCATCGTAAACCTTGGCATCGGCATGCCGGAGGGTGTTGGTTCTGTCGCTAATGAAGAGAACATTATTGATTGCATCACACTGACCACAGAGGCAGGCGTGCATGGCGGTGTCCCGCAATCCGGTCTCGATTTTGGTGCGGCGGTGAACGCAAGTGCGGTTATCCAAACCAATCAGCAGTTTGATTTTTATGACGGTGGCGGTCTTGATCTTGCGTGTCTTGGCATGGCGCAGGTAGATCAATACGGCAATGTAAATGTGAGCCGTTTCAAGGACCGGTTTGCAGGCGCTGGTGGTTTCATCAACATCTCGCAAAATGCACGTAAGGTTATTTTTGTAGGTACGTTTACGGCTGGCGGTTTGAAGATTGAGCTGGTGGATGGAAAACTCAACATCATTCAGGAAGGCCGCAATAAAAAGTTTATCTCAGACGTTGAACAAATAACCTTTAATGGGCCTTACACGGCAGAGCAGGGCAAAGAGGTTTATTACATTACCGAGCGCTGTGTCATGCAACTAACACCGAAAGGGTTGGAGATTACCGAAATAGCGCCCGGAGTTGATCTTGAAAAAGACATTCTGGCTCACATGGATTTCAAACCGATTATAAACAATCCGGTAGAAATGGACGCCAGAATTTTCGCAGACATGCCTATGAAATTGCGAAAGCAAATGCTGGATGTGCCGCTAAAAGAGCGCCTTGTATTGGACGAAGACGCAAACATCGTTTTTGCCAATCTCGGTGGCCTCGATATCTCTACAAAAGAAGAGTTCGAGACATTTTCTGATGAAGTAAATCAGTTCTTCGTTAGCATTGGTAGAAAGGTGAACACCGTCACAAATTATGATGGTGTATCCATTGCACCGCGTTTACAGTCACGCTTCATGAATTTGCTGGCCCAGTTGGAGTATGACTTTTTCCTCAAGTCAACGCGTTACACAACAAGTGCATTTATGCGTCAGAAACTTGGGCAGGAATTGAAGAATCGCTCTATCCCACCGCACATTTTCGAAAGCCGCGAGGAAGCTGCAAACTATCTTGCGACGCGCTTGGCTGCTGAATAGTAGATCATGAGCAAGATTGGAAAGTTAATCCCTAGTGGGTTCAAACATTGGACATCCATGTATCCAGAATTCGCCTGACTTTCCTGGGATGTGGTATTCGTGAATGCTTAGATAAGCGTCAACGAATATACAGTCCCGCCCGTACGATTTAACAGTTCCATACACGCCAATCGCCTGTTCTTCCAAGAACATATACGAATAGCCAATTACTACCGTCATGATAGCTAAAAATGTTAGTAATCTGGTCATAATGCTGATTGAGTCCGCCTACCTCACAAACATGATCATGGTTCGCTTGCACGAACCTTGTCACGTTAGATTAGCGTATTTTTCTACTATGCTGACTTAAGCAACTTGCCGGTCTTTTTTTCCAACAGTTCAACAATGTTTTGAGCCGGAACTGCTAAATTAAATATAGCCTCTTCCTGGCTCATCCATACAAGCCAGTCTTCTAAGACCAGCCTTTGGTCTTGCCCCGCCCAGAGGATCGCGCGTTGTTCTAACTTCATATAGCCTTCTTTTGCGGACAAGCCTCGCAAGCCCACGGATGGGGATTGAAGTCCTATGAAAAAATCTGGCTCAAGTTCCAATAGCGCTTTGGCGATCATATAACGGGTCAAGATAGCAGCCATACTACCGCCTCGAAAATCTTCGCGTATCCATAGACCGCCATGATAACACACACGCCCCGATATATTGGAAGCCTGCGAGGATAGTCGCCACTTCGTGTTGACGGTATCAACCTCATATCCGGCAGGCCGGATGTCATAGAGCCTTGTTTTAAAGAAGTGGCTGAGAGTATTGTTATCCATGTTCAGGAATCGAACGGCTTGGGTTTGAACTGTATTGTCGTGCGCGTCCATTCCGATGACCCAAAGACCATCAACTTCATCGATATCGGAGCCGCTGGACTGAAATATGGGGTCAATCGGTGTGTTTTTATCGCTATTATTGGCGTAGAAGTTGAAAATTTCGAAATCTCGTCCGATACTAAGCGTCATGCCCGACTTGGCCAATATCGTTTCACACTCTTTGGTGAAACTCCGTAGAGACAAAATTTCAGAAGACTGCATCACATATAGTCCACATCACAAAATCCGGATATTAAAACAATAAAATGGGCTCCGACCCTAAAATAACAAACATATAAGAAATAAATACTAATGTTCTTTGTGTGCACTATTCGAGATGTTTGCAAGAGTATCTATCTTAAGGGTGTTAGACTTAGCAACGAGTTCACCCACTACAACTTCACCATTTGGCAGGTGCAGCGGTAATAGAAGCTGATGATAGTTGAAGGGTGAGGGTCTCAGCCTATCTTGGTTCGAGACTTTCATACAAACATGTTCGAACCGTGGAGAGCCGTGTTCAAAAACTGCATCAAAAGTGGGTGTTATAAATCGCACAAATTCAGGTGCGAGTGCGTTATCTTCAAGTGTTTTACCAATGGCACTTTTTGCATGTGTAGCTCCGAGAAGTTTAGCAAGAGTTGAGTGCTCGCCCAAATGCATGCATAGCCACTCGTGTTCGTGTTTGCGATAAACAACCAATTTTGACTTTAAGTCACTAAAGGCTTCGTTCTCTAATTTCCCATGTGAATCTATCCATGCCCGCAGCCCATCTTGCATAAGGTCTTGGTTAGTGCTCCAAACAGAAATCAGAGGATGCTGCTGGCTGTAGAAATATGTTTTTTGGTCGTCTGACTGATGAGCATAACGATGGAGAGTGTTATGCGTACTGTAGCTGCCGCTCACCCACTGTTCGATGTTAGCTATTAAATCAACGGCGCTATCAATACACTCACGACCAATCTCGGTAAGGCGGTATTGCCTGTTGTGATGTTCCAAAAGCTTTCCGCCTTTGATGCCTTCAAGATCATCAATATGACGTCGAATAGTCTGGCGTGTGAACCCAAGCCTGGAAACAGAACTACTAATATTGAGTGTCTCCGCCACTGCCACAAAAGAGCGAAGCATTTCATATATTACCGATGGTGCTTTTGACTTACTCAAACCCACTTAACCCTATACTCAGTCAACCCACACAACCAAATAATCATTTCATCATGGTATGTTCACTAACCGTATAGAGCAATAGTAATCGTATTTAATAGATGAGTACGGATATGAGAATAATAATACTTTTATTAAGTAATATTACTGAGTAGATAGGCCTACACTGACGCTATATTAGCTGCATTATGACGCAATTTTTGCGTCATAATTGCTATCTCTCGAGGTTGAGGCATTAGGCCAAAACGAAATGTTCGGCATCCTTATCAAGTGCGAGAAGCGCTTGTTTGGTAATGCTGGCACTGTCAAGTCCCGCCATTTCCACCATTCGCTCGGGCGACATCTGATCCATATAGATGTCTGGCATGGTCATGGTACGGATCTTTAAGCCATTATCCAAAAGACCCTTGCTGGCAAGGTGTTGTAAGACCATGGCTGAGAACCCGCCTGTTGAACCTTCTTCAACCGTAATGACCAGTGCATGTTCACGCGCAAGTTGCTCTACCAGCTGAGTGTCCAGCGGTTTTGCAAACCGCGCATCCGCAACCGTGGTGGATAGGCCGTGGGTTTCCAACTGCTCTGCAGCAATCAGGCAATCTTTGAGGCGAGAACCATAAGAAAGTAACGCGATGCGCGTACCTTCTTTGACAACCCGTCCCTTGCCAATTTCAAGAATTTGCCCGCGCTCAGGCATTTCGACACCTACGCCATCCCCGCGAGGATATCGAAATGCAATTGGCCCTTCGTCAAAGGCAGCAGCAGTCGCTACCATATGTTTCAATTCTGCTTCGTCACCTGCGGCCATAACTGTGAATCCAGGAAGACAAGACAGATATGCCACATCAAAAGATCCGGCATGGGTGGCGCCGTCCGCCCCTACAAATCCTGCGCGATCAATCGGAAACCTCACCGGCAATTGCTGTATCGAAACATCATGCACGATCTGATCATAAGCGCGTTGCAGGAAGGTCGAGTAAATCGCACAAAACGGTTTATACCCTTCCGTTGCCATACCAGCTGCAAACGTCACAGCGTGCTGTTCTGCAATGCCGACATCATAGGTGCGATCAGGAAACGACGCTTGGAAGATATCAATGCCAGTGCCTGATGGCATAGCGGCACTAATGCCGACAATGCGTTCATCGTCTCCGGCTTCTTCAACCAGGGATTGCCCGAATACTTTTGTATAGGAGGGGACATTCTTGACGGTTTTTTGTTGTTGACCGCTGACCACATTAAACTTGGCAACCGCGTGTAGCTTGCAGGCGGCAGTCTCGGCAGGGGCATAGCCTTTGCCTTTTTCAGTAACCACGTGAAGCAGAATAGGACCTTGCTTACTATCGCGAACGTTTTCGAGAATAGGCACAAGCGTAGAAAGATCATGCCCATCAATCGGGCCAACATAATAAAAGCCCAGCTCTTCAAACATCGTTCCTTTATTGAAAAAATTACGCGTGTATTCTTCCGTTTTGCGCGCGCTTTCCTGAATGAACTTAGGCATCCGGTTATTGATATGCTTCGCACCTTCACGAAATGAGCGATAGGTTTTGCCAGACACAAGCCGTGCAAGATAATGGCTCATCGCTCCCGTTGGTGGAGCAATAGACATATCATTATCGTTGAGGATTACGATCTGTCTTGCATCCATCCCGCCTGCGTTATTCATGGCTTCATAGGCCATGCCAGCAGTGATGGAGCCATCGCCAATAATGGAGACGACATTGCGCTCAATGCCGGCAAGACGAGATGCCTCTACCATGCCAAGGCCAGCAGAAATGGAAGTCGAGGAATGCGCTGCCCCAAATGGATCGTATTCACTTTCCTTGCGCTTGGTGAAGCCTGATAGTCCGTTTTCCTGACGAAGCGTCCTAATGCGCTCGCGTCTTTCTGTAAGAATCTTGTGGGGATAGCACTGGTGACCCACATCCCAGATGATCCGGTCATGCGGGGTGTTGAACACATAATGAAGTGCAACGGTTAACTCGACAACGCCCAGCCCCGCTCCCAAATGTCCTCCGGTCACCGAAACTGCATCAATCAACTCGTGCCGTAATTGGCTGGCGAGTTCAGGAAGTTTAGTACTTTCAAGTGTTTTGAGGTCTTCTGGATTGTTGATTTTATCCAGTAGGGGTGTTTTGCTCTGATGTGGCATTGTCTCTCCCGCTTCTCGGATGTGCGAACTGGACATCCAATATGTCAAAATTATTGGACATATTTCACTGTAAGGCAAGAGGAACTATTTTTTTGGTGGCTTAAATCCGTATGGTTTGGCCAGTTTCCATATGTGATCGGGGATCATATTCTTCATTTGAGCGGGCTTTTTCTGGGTTAAATGCAAGATGCTTTCTACCGCTTTCATCTCCACACGGGTTCGCGCAAACTCCAATCCGCGTGGTCCAATCTTCGGCATCAACCACGCAACAATTGGCCTGATGAAGTCCGGCATTGAACGTAAAGGCAAGCCAGTAGCCGAACGCTCTACATTTTTAATAAAGCCTGCAACATGCTTTTGTCGCTTGCCCTTGCTTTCCAACTCTTCCAGCAGAATTTCATCGCCTAGCAGACCCAGCAACTCTTCGCCACGCTCATTGCGTACGATCAGCCATTGTTTGCCTGTTCCGGCCATATAGCCCACCGTGATATCAGCCAGAGAGTTGGTGTAATCAACACAAGTTTGGCAGGTGAGCGGAAAGAAATCACCGGGCAATTTTGAAATTGGCAGTTTTAGAAACGGAATTTCCTGAACGTCACCATTCTTAAATCGTAACTCCACCTGATAGTCGGCACGAAACTCCAGATACGTAATGGTCTCAGGCTTATCGCTTAATAGCTCAAGAAACGTATGGAAGTTCTCGGTCGTAGTATTATCAGAACAGGGTGTGCCGATTACATAAAGCTTTTCCAGGCCCAGTTCTTTTTCAAGCGCCCGCAACGCATAGACCTGACAGGGTATCCCCACAAATGCGATTCGCTTGTGGCCAAGTGCAACCGCTCGTTCCAGATATAAAAGACTGGGCGCAAACCCCATTCGCATGCCCTTGCAGTCATCCATTTCATCAGGATGGGTGACAATAACGGGCTGGGGTTTCCATGTGTCGTCTGCGTGCGGTTTGACGGCTATGACAACATCAACGGCTTTTGATTCGAGCAGTCTTTTGGCAATTTGCGTGGTAATGCCCGTCCACTGCGCGCCGGACTTAGGCTGTTTAAGCGAAGCTTTGTGCATGGCCTTGAAAGTGCCAAAGAAATGCTCGTCAGATTGGTGTTCTGGGTTTCGCTCACGCCCGTGCGTTTGAATTTCAAGTGCTGGATAATCCGGCTTTATAAACTGGCAAGCCCGCCCGCAACGCGAAGGATCATCCATGCGGGAGACACCGCAATCAGTACACATCTTGCGATAGGGCATCTCGTCTGAGTGGGAAACTATGTCTGCGGTAAGCCGTGCATCTTTTAACATTGCCGGATTATAGCTCTTGTGATTGTCAAATAAAATAGACATAATGAGTTGTCGAAAATGTGAATGCGCGGAGGGTAAGGCATTGGCAAAGTCAGGCCTTGATTATCCATTTGCTGCTATTGTCGGGCAGGATGCCTTGAAACAGGCATTGATCCAGTGCGCGATAGACCCAAGTTTGGGCGGCGTGCTGGCGATTGGTGATCGCGGTACGGGTAAAACAACAGCAGTAAGAGGATTGGCGTCACTTTTGCCTAACCTCACTGCAGTTTCAGGCTGCCGTTATAATTGTGATCCTGACACTACAGACCATCAATGCAAATCATGTGCTTCCAAACGCAAAAAAGAAACGGTTGAGGTTTCTGCTCCCGTTGTGGACCTACCTTTAGGCGTGACAGAAGATCGTTTGATCGGCTCGCTGGATATTGAAAAAGCACTTGTTGATGGCAGTCGTGAGTTTGAACCAGGTCTCTTAGCAGATGCCAATCGCGGCTTCTTGTATATTGACGAAGTAAACCTGCTAGAAGATCATCTGGTAGATGTTCTTCTGGATGTGGCAGCTTCAGGTTGGAATGTGGTGGAGCGCGAGGGCATGTCCGTGCGTCACCCTGCAAAATTTGTTCTGGTTGGTAGCGGTAATCCTGAGGAAGGTGAATTGCGTCCCCAGTTGATGGACCGGTTTGGTCTTTCCGTGGATGTAGAAACGCCGACAGAAATTAAAGCCCGTGTTGAAGTTATTCGCAGGCGCGACGCGTTTGACCGTGACCGCAAGGCGTTTATTCAAAAGTGGAAACGCGAAACCAACAAACTTGCCAAACGCATTGTCCATGCAAGAGAGTTGCTCAACCACATTGAAATTGAAGATAGCTGTATGGAATTGATTGCTGAAATTTGTGTGGCGTTGGGAACAGATGGTTTGCGGGGTGAATTGACCTTGATCAAGTCTGCCCGTGCCTTTGCTGCCTGGAACGGCAATACAAAGGTCAGTGAAAGCGATATCCGCGCAATGGCACCATTTGCTTTGGGTCACCGCTTGCGCCGTAATCCGCTGGATGATGCGCGTGCAACCGTTCGTGTCGAGCGCGTGCTCGAAGAAATATTTACAGCGCGAACTGCCGCCTGACGTATCATGCAAGACGATTTTTCTGAGAAACCGCAAAAGATTGGAGCCGCAATCTGGCATGATTGCCTCTTGGCAATTCGTATCGCTGCGGTTCTTTTTTCAAACGCGGTCGGGTGCCGGACAGGCATTTTGGTGAAAGCGCGTTCCTGCCCGGTTCTGGAGCGTTGGCTCAATGAGTTTCAAACGGCACTTGGTGAAACGCCTATCAACCGTTTGCCATTCAATGCAGATGTTGAAGCGCTCTATGGTGGGCTGGATGTTTCCGAAAGCCTGACCGATCAAAAGCTTCACTATCGCTCTGGCCTGCTAAACAGTAGCGAACCGCGTATCCTGCAAATGGCACAAGCCCGCCAGATGGATCGCGCACTGTTGCATCGTCTGATTTCATCATTTGAGACATGCAAC